>NZ_CP012669.1:1200000-1500000 GCF_001281485.1 Altererythrobacter epoxidivorans | reverse complement strand
CGCTCGACGTTCCGGCCATCAAGGGCGTCCTGCCCGACAGCGAAGTCGAAGAAACCCGTCCGTCTTCCGACGACGAGCCCTTCGCTGCGCTGGCCTTCAAGATCATGAACGACCCGTTCGTCGGCTCGCTCACCTTCACCCGCATCTATTCGGGCAAGCTCTCCAAGGGCTCGGTCCTGAACTCGGTGAAGGACAAGAAGGAAAAGATCGGCCGCATGCTGCTGATGCACTCGAACAACCGCGAGGACATCGAAGAAGCATTCGCTGGCGACATCGTCGCACTGGCCGGCATGAAGGAAACCACGACCGGTGACACGCTGTGCGATCCGGCCAAGCCGATCATTCTCGAGCGGATGGAATTCCCCGAGCCGGTGATCGAGCTTTCGGTGGAACCCAAGACCAAGGCCGACCAGGAAAAGATGGGCGTCGCGCTCAACCGCCTGGCAGCCGAAGATCCGAGCTTCCGTGTCACCACCGACCACGAAAGCGGTCAGACGATCATCAAGGGCATGGGCGAGCTTCACCTCGACATCCTGGTCGATCGCATGAAGCGCGAATTCAAGGTCGAAGCCAACGTGGGCGCGCCGCAGGTTGCTTACCGTGAATACCTCGGCAAGCCGGTCGACGTCGACTACACCCACAAGAAGCAGTCGGGCGGTTCGGGCCAGTTCGGTCGCGTCAAGGTCCGGGTTACCCCGGGTGAACGTGGTCAGGGCTTCGTGTTCGAAGACGAGATCAAGGGCGGTAACATTCCGAAGGAATACATCCCCGCGATTGAAAAGGGTTTCCGCGAACAGGCCGAAAGCGGCCATCTCGTGGGCTTCCCGATCATCGACTTCACGGTGAACCTGTACGACGGTGCCTACCACGACGTCGACTCGAGCGCGATCGCGTTCGAAATCGCCGGCCGCGGCGCCATGCGCGAAGTGGCGGAACGTGCCGGTATCAAGCTCCTCGAGCCGATCATGAAGGTTGAAGTCGTGACTCCCGAAGATTACCTCGGCGACGTCATCGGCGATCTTAACAGCCGTCGTGGTCAGATCCAGGGTACCGACAGTCGCGGTAACGCACAGGCTGTTGAAGCCAACGTGCCGCTCGCGAACATGTTCGGCTACGTCAATGAGCTGCGTTCGTTTACCCAGGGCCGCGCCCAGTACTCGATGCAATTCAGCCACTACGACGAAGTGCCGGCGAATGTCGCGCAGGAAGTCAAGGAGAAGCTTGCGTAAGCAGGCGACAGGGTTTAGGGGCGGCGCCTGATTCAGCGGGTGCCGTCTTTCCCGCAACGATTCAATTTCAACTCAGAGGTTATTTGAGAAATGGCTAAGGAAAAATTTGAGCGGAACAAGCCGCACTGCAACATCGGCACCATCGGTCACGTCGACCACGGCAAGACCACGCTGACTGCTGCAATCACCAAGGTGATGGCTGAAACTTACGGTGGTTCTGCTGTCGACTTCGCAAACATCGACAAGGCTCCCGAAGAGCGCGAGCGCGGCATCACCATCTCGACCGCACACGTCGAGTACGAAACCGAAGCTCGTCACTACGCACACGTCGACTGCCCGGGTCACGCCGACTACGTGAAGAACATGATCACCGGTGCTGCCCAGATGGACGGCGCTATCCTGGTCGTGAACGCAGCTGACGGCCCGATGCCGCAGACCCGCGAGCACATCCTGCTTGCACGTCAGGTCGGCGTTCCGGCTCTGGTCGTTTACATGAACAAGGTTGACCAGGTCGACGACGAAGAAATCCTCGAACTGGTTGAACTCGAAGTTCGCGAACTGCTTTCGAGCTACGACTTCGACGGCGACAACATCGCCATCGTCAAGGGTTCGGCTCTCGCCGCCCTCGAAGGTCGTGACGACGAAATCGGCAAGAACTCGATCATCGAACTGATGAAGGCTGTCGACGAGCACATCCCGCAGCCGGAACGTCCGGTCGACAAGGACTTCCTGATGCCGATCGAAGACGTGTTCTCGATCTCGGGTCGTGGTACGGTTGTTACCGGCCGCGTTGAAACCGGCGTTGTGAACGTTGGCGACGAAGTCGAAATCGTCGGCATCAAGGACACCACCAAGACGACCGTTACCGGCGTTGAAATGTTCCGCAAGCTGCTTGACCGCGGTGAAGCCGGCGACAACATCGGTGCCCTGATCCGCGGCGTTGGCCGTGAAGAAGTCGAGCGTGGCCAGGTTCTCGCGAAGCCGGGTTCGGTTACGCCGCACACCGAATTCAGCGCCGAAGTCTACGTTCTGTCGAAGGACGAAGGTGGCCGTCACACGCCGTTCTTCGCCAACTACCGTCCGCAGTTCTACTTCCGCACGACCGACGTCACCGGTGAAGTCATTCTTCCCGAAGGCACGGAAATGGTCATGCCGGGCGACAACGTGACCATCTCGGTCAAGCTGATCGCACCGATCGCCATGGACGAAGGTCTCCGCTTCGCTATCCGCGAAGGCGGCCGTACCGTCGGCTCGGGCGTTGTTTCGAAGATCACCAAGTAATCTTCGCGACTAGCGTTTGAAAGTTCGGGCCTGCCTCTCGAGAGAGGGGCGGGCCCTTGCTTTCCCGGGATGCGCAACCGCGCTTTTGCACGGTTTGTCGCAGCCCATTCCGCCAGAGTGGTATTTGGCGGATTTCGGGGGTTGCCAGATACGGGTGTCGCCCGTATATGCGCGCCCACAGGAAGGGATTCGTCCCCTCCACAAGGAATTTTTTGGAAGGTCGCCCGTTCCGGGAAACCGGGCGCTTTAGGGCGGGCCTTTCTTTTTTGCGGGTCGGAAACGGAAACGATAACGGCTCGCGTGGCTCTTTCGCATCGGTAAGGTTATGGAAGCTCAGAATATCCGCATTCGCCTCAAGGCGTTCGATCACCGCGTTCTCGACCAGGCAACTGGTGAAATCGCAGAAACCGCCCGCCGCACGGGTGCACTTATTCGTGGCCCCATTCCCATGCCGACGCGCATCGAGAAGTTCACCGTGAACCGCGGTCCGCACATCGACAAGAAGTCGCGTGAGCAGTTCGAGGTGCGCACCTACAAGCGTCTGCTCGACATCGTGCAGCCGAACGCCCAGACCGTCGACGCTCTGATGAAGCTCGACCTTGCTGCTGGCGTGAACGTCGAAATCAAGCTCGCTTAATTTCGGCCAGGTCCTTCGGTCCGGACTGTAAACGGATCGAGAGTTTCGGGGCTCCAGTGCCCCCGCTGATCCAGCAGGATCGGCAAGACATTGGGATACCGCCGGATCTGATCCGGGTCTGCGTCCCCCGTCTAGCTTCCCCGGCCTCAGGTTGGGAAAGCGCTCAGCCCGGACGGGGCGACGTATCGAAAATTCGGGCTGGCAAGCACGCGGGGATGGGCCTCGTGTGCCTCTGTTTAGGAGTAATGACGATGCGCACTGGCGTTATCGCAAAGAAAGTCGGGATGACCCGCCTGTTCCAGGAGGATGGACGTCACGTTCCCGTGACCGTTCTTTCGCTGGAAAACTGCCAGGTCGTTTCGCAGCGCACGGCTGACCGTGACGGCTATTTCGCCGTCCAGCTCGGCGCTGGCGAAGCCAAGCAGAAGAATGTCAACAAGCCGCAGCGCGAACAGTTCGCCAAGGCTGAAGTTGGTCTCAAGATGAAGGTCGCGGAATTCCGCGTGAACGACGAAGGGGGTCTCCTTCCCGTCGGCGCGACGATCACTGCCGATCACTTCATCGCCGGCCAGAAGGTCGACATCACCGGTCACACGCAGGGTAAGGGCTTTGCCGGCGCCATGAAGCGTTGGGGCTTCGGCGGTATGCGCGCCACCCACGGTGTTTCGATCAGCCACCGTGCTCACGGTTCGACGGGTAACCGCCAGGATCCGGGCCGCGTCTTCAAGAACAAGAAGATGGCTGGTCACATGGGCGACCGTCAGCGCACGCAGCAGAACCTCGAAGTGGTTCGCACCGACGCAGACCGCGGCCTGATCTTCGTGAAGGGCTCTGTCCCTGGCTCGAAGAACGGTTGGCTGCTGGTTCGCGACGCTGTGAAGCTCCCGCTTCCCGAAGAAGCTCCGTTCCCCGGCGCGCTTCGTCGCAACGCCGCTGAAACCGCTTCGGAAGATGCCGCACCCGGCCTCGTCGAGAGCGCAGCCGAGCACGAAGTGAACACCGAAGTTTCGGCCGAGCAGCAGGCTAAGTTGGCTGCCGAACAGGAAGCCGGTGCTGGTACCGAAAACACCCCGGAAGCTAACGCTCCGGCGGCTGATGAAAACAAGGAGTCCTGATCGTGAAGGTCAAGGTCCAGAAAATCGACGGCAAGGCGTCGGGCGATATCGAGCTCAACGATGCCGTGTTCGGTGTCGAGCCTCGTGCCGACATCCTGCACCGCGTCGTTACGTGGCAGCTCGAAAACCGCCGCGGCACCGCACGTCCCACGCGCGAGCGTTCGGATGTTGCCCGCACCGGCAAGAAGTTCGGCGCCCAGAAGGGTTCGGGCGGCGCTCGTCACGGCGATCGCGGCGCTCCGATCTTCATCGGCGGCGGTAAGGCTCACGGTGCGCGCAAGCGTGACTTCGAGCAGTCGCTGAACAAGAAGATCCGTGCACTCGGCCTCAAGATGGCTCTCTCGAGCAAGGCGAAGGACGGTCTCGTCGTCGTCGACAGCCTCGAGCTCAAGGATGCCAAGACCAAGGCGCTGGCTGCAACCTTCGGTAAGAACGGTTGGAGCGGCAAGGTCCTGGTCATCGACGGCGAGAGCGTGAACGACGGCTTCAAGAAGGCTGCCGGCAACCTCAAGGGCGTGAACGTGCTCCCGGCGATGGGTGCCAACGTCTACGACATCCTCAACCACGACACGCTCGTCCTGACCAAGGACGCTGTCGAAAAGCTGGAGGCGCGCTTCAATGGCTAAGAAGCAGGAAATCGATGCGCGTCACTATGACGTAATTCTCGCTCCGCACATCACCGAGAAGTCGACCATGGCTTCGGAGCACAACGCAGTTGTGTTCAAGGTGGCAGGCGATGCGACGAAGCCGCAGATCAAGGAAGCGGTCGAAGCGATCTACGACAAGAAAGTCGTGGGCGTGAATACGATCGTCGTCAAAGGCAAGACCAAGCGCTGGAAGGGCAAGCCCTACAAGCGCACCGACGTGAAGAAAGCGATCGTCACCCTCGCCGAGGGCGAAATGATCGACATCACGAGCGGTATCTGAGGGGCTAGAGAGAAATGGCACTCAAGAACTACAAACCGACGAGCCCGGCGCGCCGCGGACTCATCCTTGTCGACAAGACCAGCCTCTGGAAGGGCAAGCCGGTCAAGTCGCTCACGGAAGGCAAGCGCAAGACCGGTGGTCGTAACAACAAGGGTCATGTCACCTCGCGCGGCATGGCTGGCGGTCACAAGCAGAAGTATCGTTACATCGACTTCAAGCGTCGCAAGTGGGATGTCCCCGCGACCGTCGAGCGTATCGAATACGATCCGAACCGCACTGCGTTCATCGCCCTGCTCAAGTACGAGGACGGCGAACTGGCCTACATCATTTGCCCGCAGCGTCTCGCTGTCGGCGATACTGTGGTCGCGTCCGAGAAGGCCGATACCAAGCCTGGCAACGCCATGCTGCTCGGCCAGATGCCGATCGGCACCATCTGCCACAACGTGGAGATGAAGCCGGGCAAGGGCGGTCAGATCGCTCGCAGCGCAGGTACGTATGTCCAGGTCGTCGGTCGTGACCGCGGCATGGTCATCGCACGCCTCAACTCGGGCGAGCAGCGTTACCTTCGTGCGGATTGCATGGGCACGGTTGGCGCGGTTTCGAACCCCGACAACCAGAACCAGAACTTCGCCAAGGCTGGCCGCAAGCGCTGGATGGGCGTCAAGCCGCTCACCCGCGGTGTCGCGAAGAACCCGGTCGACCACCCGCACGGTGGTGGTGAAGGCCGCACCAGCGGTGGCCGTCATCCGGTTACCCCGTGGGGCAAGCCGACCAAGGGTGCCCGCACTCGCAACAACAAGCAGACGGACAAGATGATCATCCGTTCGCGCCACGCCAAGAAGAAGAGGTAAGACACGATGGCACGTTCCGTCTGGAAAGGTCCCTTCGTCGAACTCAGCCTTCTCAAGAAGGCGGAGGACGCACAGGAAGCGAACAGCAACAAGCCGATCAAAACCTGGTCGCGCCGTTCGACTATCCTTCCGCAGTTCGTTGGCCTGACGTTCAACGTCTACAACGGGCAGAAGTTCATCCCCGTCTCGGTTTCCGAGGAAATGGTCGGCCACAAGCTCGGCGAGTTCGCGCCCACGCGCAACTTCCCCGGTCACGCTGCCGACAAGAAGGGTAAGCGCTAATGAGCAAGGCTAAGGCACCCCGTCGCGTCGGCGACAACGAGGCGCTGGCTGTCGGCACCACCATCCGTGGTTCCGCACAGAAGCTGAACCTCGTTGCAGAGCTGATCCGCGGCAAGAAGGCCGAAGAGGCCATGAACATCCTCGCTTTCAGCAAGAAGGCGATGGCCAAGGACGCCAGCAAGGTTCTCGCTTCTGCGATCGCCAATGCGGAAAACAACCACAACCTGGACGTCGACTCGCTCGTCGTGGCGGAAGCTTCGGTCGGCAAGTCGATCACCATGAAGCGGTTCCACACCCGCGGCCGTGGCAAGTCCACCCGGATCCTTAAGCCGTTCAGCCGGCTGCGGATCGTCGTGCGCGAAACGGAAGAGGCGTAAGATGGGTCAGAAGAGCAATCCGATCGGTCTGCGCCTGCAGATCAACCGTACCTGGGACAGCCGCTGGTACGCCGAAGGGCGTGACTATGCCAAGCTGCTCAAGGAAGACATCGAGATCCGCAAGTACATCATCGAGGCACTGCCGCAGGCAGCCATCTCGAAGGTTGTGATCGAGCGTCCGGCCAAGCTGTGCCGCATCTCGATCTACGCGGCTCGCCCGGGCGTCATCATCGGCAAGAAGGGTGCAGACATCGAAAAGCTGCGCTCCAAGCTGTCGGCGATGACCGAAAGCGAAGTGAAGCTGAACATCGTCGAAATCCGCAAGCCGGAAATCGATGCCAAGCTCGTCGCACAGGGTGTTGCCGACCAGCTGATCCGTCGCGTCGCTTTCCGTCGTGCCATGAAGCGTGCCGTTCAGTCGGCTCTGCGTCTGGGTGCGGAAGGCATCAAGATCACTTGCGGCGGCCGTCTGGGCGGCGCAGAAATCGCGCGCGTCGAATGGTACCGTGAAGGTCGTGTGCCACTGCACACCCTGCGCGCCAACGTCGACTATGCCGAAGCCGAAGCGCTCACCGCGTACGGCATCATCGGCATCAAGGTCTGGATCTTCAAGGGCGAGATCCTCGCTCACGATCCGACCGCGCAGGACCGCCTGATGATGGAA
Organism: Altererythrobacter epoxidivorans; assembly: GCF_001281485.1. Lineage (NCBI taxonomy): Bacteria > Pseudomonadati > Pseudomonadota > Alphaproteobacteria > Sphingomonadales > Erythrobacteraceae > Altererythrobacter > Altererythrobacter epoxidivorans. The sequence goes on along the minus strand of NZ_CP012669.1, from coordinate 1,492,637 downwards.
GCGCAGACTTCCGGCGTCCGTCCGGCCCGCTGATTGCTTCGATAGGTAGAGAAAATGCTGCAACCGAAGAAAACCAAGTACCGCAAGGCGTTCAAGGGCAAGATCCATGGCAACGCCAAGGGCGGCACCACGCTGAATTTCGGGTCTTACGGCCTGAAGGCGATGGAACCCGAGCGTATCACCGCTCGCCAGATCGAAGCTGCACGTCGTGCGATCACGCGTCACATCAAGCGTCAGGGACGTTTGTGGATCCGCGTATTCCCCGACGTTCCGGTGTCGAAGAAGCCTGCCGAAGTCCGTCAGGGTAAGGGTAAGGGCTCGGTCGAATACTGGGCTGCTCGCGTCAAGCCGGGCCGCATCCTGTTCGAACTCGACGGCGTTGCCGGTCCGCTCGCTGCAGAGGCTTTCAGCCGCGCCGCGATGAAGCTTCCGATCAAGACCAAGGTCGTTGCCCGTCTCGGCGACACCTCGCACCTGGGAGGCGAATAATGGCCGACAAGACCGTCATTGAAGACATGCGCGCCAAGAGCGACGACCAGCTCGCAGCTGATCTCGTCGAACTGAAGCGTGAACAGTTCAACCTGCGCTTCCAGGCCGCGACCAACCAGCTCGAGGCTCCGGCCCGGGTTCGTGAAGTCCGCCGCACCATCGCCAAGATCAAGACGCTGCAGAACGAACGCGCGGCATCTGCCGCTGCCAAGGCTTGAGGAGCTAGACAATGCCTAAGCGCATCCTCGTTGGGACTGTCACCTCCGACAAGACCGACAAGACCGTGACCGTGAAGGTCGAACGCAAGGTGAAGCACCCGCTCTACGGGAAGATCATCCGTCGTTCGAAGAAGTATCACGCTCACGACGAGAACAACGAATACGCAATCGGCGACGTGGTCCGTATCGAAGAGACCAAGCCGATTTCGAAGACCAAGACCTGGGCCGTGAAGGACCGGGTCACGGCAGGCGGCACGCAGGCGGTGGAAGCCGACCTCGAAGTCGAAGCCGCAGGTAACTGATTTAGACGTTAGGAACTGCCGGACGTGTTCCGGCAAGCCAGTGAGAAGGAACCGGATCGATGATCCAGATGCAATCCAATCTCGACGTCGCGGACAACAGCGGCGCCAAGCGCGTCCAGTGCATCAAGGTACTGGGCGGCTCGAAGCGTCGTACCGCGTCCGTCGGCGACGTGATCGTGGTTTCCGTCAAGGAAGCCCAGCCGCGTGCCCGCGTTAAAAAGGGTGACGTGCACCGTGCGGTAATCGTGCGCACCAAGAAGGACGTCCGTCGTCCCGATGGCAGCGTGATCCGCTTCGACAGCAATGCCGCAGTTCTCGTCAACAAGAACGAAGAACCGATCGGCACCCGTATCTTCGGCCCGGTGGTTCGCGAACTTCGCGGCCGCGGCTTCATGAAGATCATCTCGCTCGCTCCGGAGGTGCTCTAAAATGGCATCCGCTAAGATCAAGAAGGGTGACAATGTCGTCGTTCTGTCCGGCAAGGACAAGGGCCAGACCGGCACCGTCACGAAGGTCATGCCGAAAGAAGGCAAGGTCATCGTCGAAGGCGTCAACGTCGCGACCCGTCACCGCAAGCCGAGCCAGGTGAACCCGCAGGGTGGTATCGAGCGCTTCGCAGCGCCCATGCCGCTCGGCAAGGTTGCCGTGGCCGATCCCAAAACCGGCAAGCCCACCCGCGTCCGTTTCGAAGAGAAGGACGGCAAGAAGGTGCGCGTGGCCGTAAAGTCCGGGGAGACCATCGATGGCTGATTATACCCCCCGCCTGAAGAAGAAGTACGAGGACGAGATCGTCAAGGCGATGACCGAGAAGTTCGGTTACAAGAATCGCCTCGAAGTTCCGAAGCTCGAAAAGATCACGCTCAACATGGGTGTGGGCGAAGCCAGCCAGGACAAGAAGAAGGTCCAGACGGCTGCTGAGGAAATGGCACTGATCGCCGGCCAGAAGCCGGTCATCACCAAGGCCAAGAAATCCATCGCACAGTTCAAGCTGCGCGAAGGTATGCCGATCGGTTGCAAGGTTACCCTGCGCCGTGACCGCATGTTCGAATTCCTCGATCGTCTCGTAACCGTCGCAATGCCGCGTATCCGCGACTTCCGTGGTCTGAACGCAAAGTCGTTCGACGGCCGTGGCAACTATGCGATGGGTCTCAAGGAACAGATCGTGTTCCCCGAGATCAGCTACGATCAGATCGAGAAGGTGCGTGGCATGGATATCATCGTCACCACCACCGCTAAAACCGACGACGAAGCACGCGAACTGCTCAAGCTGTTCGGCTTCCCGTTCCCGGCTGCAGAAGCCGCTGAAAAGGAGGCGGCGTGAGCCGCTGACCAGGAGAGCTTAAGTCCATGGCGAAACTGAGTTCCATTAACAAAAACGAGCGTCGCAAGAAGCTCGTTCAGAAGTACGCAAACAAGTACGCCAAGCTGAAGGCGATTGCGGACGATGAATCGCTCGACGAGAGCGAACGTCTCATCGCGCGCCTGAAGATGGCGGAAATCCCGCGCAATGCTAACCCGACCCGGGTTCGCAACCGCTGCGCCACCACCGGCCGCCCGCGCGGCTATTACCGCAAGTTCGGCATCAACCGTATCGAGCTGCGCGACCTCGGCAACAAGGGCCTGATTCCGGGCCTGACCAAGTCGAGCTGGTGAGGATCTAGACAATGGCAATGACCGATCCCCTGGGTGATATGCTCACCCGCATCCGCAACGGCCAGCAGGCGAAGAAGGACTCCGTCCTTTCGCCCGCATCCAAGCTGCGTGCCAACGTTCTCGAAGTGCTGACGCGCGAAGGCTATATCCGTGGCTACAGCGAAGACGCTTCGGGCAAGCACCCGGCGCTGCGGATCGAACTGAAGTATTTCGAGGGCGAACCTGCAATCAAGCACGTCGCTCGCGTCTCCAAGCCCGGCCGCCGGATCTATTCGGGTTCGAAAGAACTTCCGACCGTCCGCAACGGCCTCGGCATCACCATCGTCTCGACGCCGCGCGGCGTGCTTTCCGATGCGGAAGCCCGTTCGCAAAACGTCGGCGGCGAAGTGCTGGCGGAGGTGTTCTGATGAGCCGCATTGGCAAGAAGCCGGTGGCGATCCCCAGCGGGGTCACCGCCAATATCGAAGAAGGCAAGCTGACCGTTAAGGGGCCCAAGGGCACCCTTTCGATGGGCCTTTCCGACCTGATCGACTACAAGGTCGAAGGCGAGGAAATCCAGGTCAAGCCGGCCAACGACACCAAGCAGGCTCGCGCCTACTGGGGCATGCAGCGCACGCTCGTGTCGAACCTCGTCGAAGGCGTGACCGAAGGTTTCACCAAGGTTCTCGAGATTACCGGCGTCGGTTACCGCGCCTCGTCGCAGGGCAAGACCCTGAAGCTGCAGCTCGGCTACAGCCATGACGTCGATCTCGCTGTGCCGGAAGGTCTCGAAGTGAAGACCCCCGACCAGACCACCGTGGAAATTTCGGGCATCGACAAGCAGGCCGTCGGCCAGTTTGCTGCCGAAGTCCGCCGCTGGCGCAAGCCCGAGCCTTACAAGGGCAAGGGCATCAAGTACCGCGGCGAATATATCTTCCGCAAGGAAGGGAAGAAGAAGTAAGATGGCTAAGCTTTCTCTCTTTGAACGCCGCCGTCGCCGCGTACGCACCGCTCTCCGCAGCCGTGCCGGCGACCGTCCTCGCCTGTCGGTGCACCGCACCGGCAAGCACATCTATGCCCAGATCATCGACGACAAGGATGGCCGCACCGTGGCCGCTGCCTCGACGCTCGGTGGCAAGAGCTCGGGTGCCAATGTCGATGCTGCCAAGCAGGTCGGCAAGGACATCGCCGCTGCCGCCAAGAAGGCTGGCGTGACCACTGTCGTGTTCGATCGCGGCGGGTTCCTGTTCCATGGCCGCGTCAAGGCGCTGGCCGATGCCGCTCGCGAAGGCGGGCTGGAGTTCTGATGATGGCTGACGAGAACAAGACCGAAAACACCGAGGAGAAGGTCGTGACGGCTGAAACCGAACACGCCGTAACTCACGAAGAGCCCGCAGTTGCGGACACTCCGTCGGAAGCTGCTGACAACCAGTCGCCTGCACAGGGCGCCGAAGGCCAGCCGCAGGAACGCCAGGGCCGTGGTGGTCGTGGTGGCCGTGATGGCGGTCGTGACGGTGGTCGCGGTCGTGGCCGTGGTCGCGACGATCGTCGTGGCAACCGCCGCGAGGAAGAAGACGACGGCATCATCGAAAAGCTGGTTCACATCAACCGCGTTTCGAAGACCGTTAAGGGCGGTAAGCGCTTCGGGTTTGCTGCACTGGTCGTCGTGGGCGACGGTTCGGGCCGCGTCGGCTTCGGTCATGGCAAGGCACGCGAAGTGCCGGAAGCCATCACCAAGGCTACCGCTTCGGCTCGCAAGAAGATGATCCGCGTTCCGCTCAAGGAAGGTCGCACGCTGCACCACGACGGCAATGGCCGTTTCGGTGCCGGCAAGGTGACCGTCCGTACGGCGCCTCCGGGTACTGGCATCATCGCCGGTGGTCCGATGCGCGCAGTATTCGAGAGCCTGGGCGTTGCAGACGTCGTGACCAAGTCGGTCGGCACGTCGAACCCCTACAACATGATCCGCGCCACTTTCGACGCGCTGCAGGACCAGACTTCGCCGAAGTCGGTTGCACAGCGTCGCGGCAAGAAGGTTGTTGACCTTCTCGGCCGTGGTGGCGCCAGCGAGGCAGAGGCTGAAGCCGACGCCGCAGCTATCGCGGAGTAAGATCGATGGCGAAGAAAGAAACCATCAAGATCAAGCAGACCGGTTCGCCGATCCGCCGTCCCGAAGCCCAGAAGAAGATCCTGATCGGTCTGGGCCTTGGCAAGATGCACAAGGTTGTCGAACGCGAAGCCACCCCCGAGGTGCTCGGCGCGATCGCCAAGATCCCGCATCTGGTGACAGTGGTCGACTGACCGCAGACATCTTGAAATTCAAAAGCCCCGGCAGAAATGCCGGGGCTTTTTATTTGTCGAATTGGTTCTGACAGAGTCTTGCTGACAGGGGTGACCGGCGGTTATCTTGAATCCTTGTCTCGAACGGGGATTGAGATGAAGACTCCCTACCTCTCATTAATCGACGGTTTCAGGGGTCTGGCGGCACTTTGCGTACTCATCTATCACTATGGCCACTTTTTCATGGCTGGTCCGGATCGGACAGCCATTTACGATTTTCCTGACATTGCGCCGTTCTCCGATGCACTTTCCATCGTCTACTCCGAAGGCGATTTTGCGGTCCAAATTTTCTGGATGATCTCCGGATTTGTATTTACGTATGTTTACCCGGCGCAAATCAAGGATGGCCGTGCTTTTCTCGTAAACAGGATCGCGCGGCTGTATCCGCTCCATCTCGTGACCTTGATCCTGGTGACTGCATTGTTCTTAGCAGCCCGGCTGACCCTTGGTTACACTCCAATCTACGCGAACTTCGATCTCGAGCATTTTCTTGCCCAGCTGGTCCTTGCGTCAGACTGGGTGAATACGGGGTACTCTTTCAACGGACCAATATGGTCGGTCTCTGTCGAGGTGGTGATTTATGGCGTTTTCTGGGCTTTAAGCTCAAGATTGGCTCACCAAAATGCTCTAATTTCGGCCGTGTTTGCTGCCGGGTTTTTTGCACTATTCATGACATTTGGAAATCTAACTGAAATCTTCAGGTGCGGGTTCTTTTTCTTTTCAGGCGCCATGCTTGCGAGAATGTGCCTGGGGCTCACTTCAAGGATCGGCATGAGCGCTCTAGCCGTTCTGTTGATCACCGAAGGCTTGGTGTTTTCGGCATACTTCGGTGTCGGCGGGTTCAAGACATTGGGCGGAGTTGGTCTATTCGGCGGGATGCTCGTCGCCTTGTATGCATTTGAAGGTGCAGTGCCGGAAAGGTTTCGCCGAGTATCCGAATGGTTGGGGGAATCCTCTTATGGCTTATATCTCTGGCACTTTCCCATTCAGTTGAGTGCTATCTTGATTATCGGTCCCTCCGGACAGTTAGAGGTATTGGCTCAATCACCGGCATTCTTCTTTTCCTACCTTGCGATATCGCTATTTGTGGCCCGATTGAGTTACAGGTATTTCGAAGCGCCGGCTCGGCGATATCTGCGCAGGGCGCTCGCATAAGAAATCGTGCCGGAATCTGGCAGTTTGGGGGTGACATTTGCCGCTTCCGACGCTAGGTGGCCGCTTCCTTTTAGCGCGAACAAAGCGAAAGCGAGTGCAAGACTATGAAACTCAATGACATCCGTGACAACGAAGGCGCCCGCAAGGGCCGCATGCGTGTCGGCCGTGGTATCGGCTCGGGCAAGGGCAAGACCGGTGGCCGCGGCCAGAAGGGTCAGAAGAGCCGTTCGGGCGTAGCCATCAAGGGCTTCGAAGGCGGCCAGATGCCGCTTCACATGCGTCTGCCGAAGCGCGGTTTCAACAACCCGTTTGCCAAGGACTATGCCGAAGTGAACACCGGCATGATCCAGAAGTTCATCGACGCCAAGAAGCTCGACGGCAAGAAGGACATCACCGAAGAAGCGCTGCGCGAGGCTGGCCTCGTTCGCGGTGGCAAGGACGGTGTCCGCCTGCTCGGCAAGGGTGACATCACGGCCAAGGCGAAAATCATCGTCACCGGCGCGACCAAGGGCGCAATCGCAGCAGTCGAAAAGGCTGGCGGCAGCGTCGAAGTTCTCGCGAAGCCGCAGCCCGAGCACGAGAAGAAAGCTGCTCGCGCCGAGGCGAACAAGGCCAAGAAGGCCAAGTAATCGGCAAAATTCGGGGAGCGGGGTTCGACATCGGGCGACCCGCTCCCTATCTACCTTTCCGAGCCGGGAGGGTCCGGCGACGAGTTAGGGCATAAGAAGTTCCATGGCATCACGCGCCGACAATATCGCGAGCAATATGAGTCTCGCCAATTTTTCGAAGGCCACCGAGCTGAAGAACCGTATCTGGTTCACCATCGGTGCGCTTATCGTTTTCCGTTTCCTGAGCTTCGTGCCGCTGCCGGGTGTAAACCCGATCGCGCTGCGCGATCTCGCCGACATCACCAGTGGCGGTATCGTGGACATGTTCAACATGTTCACCGGCGGCAGCCTTGAGCGCATGAGTCTCATCGCGCTCGGCGTCATGCCCTATATTACTGCCTCGATCGTCGTCCAGATGGGCGCCGCGCTCCATCCGACGCTCGCCGCTCTCAAGAAAGAGGGCGCCTCGGGCCGTCAGAAGATCAACCAGTACACCCGCTATGGCACGGTGTTCCTGTGTGTCATCCAGGGCTGGTTCCTGGCTGCGGGCCTTGAAAGCTTCGCCAATGCGCAGGGCCTTCAGGCTGTCGTCCAGCCGGGCTACATGTTCCGCGTCGGCGCTGTCATCAGTCTTGTCGGCGGTACCATGTTCCTGCTGTGGCTGGGTGAGCAGATCACCAGTCGCGGTATCGGCAACGGCGTTTCGCTGATCATCATGGCCGGTATCGTCGCCCAGTTCCCGACCTTTACTTCGAACCTGTTCGAAGGCGGCCGGACCGGTTCGATCTCGCCGGCAATCATCATCGGCTTCGTCGCCATGGTGGTTATCCTGATCCTGTTGATTTCGTACTTTGAACGGGCGCAGCGCCGCCTGCTGATCCAGTATCCGAAGCGTGCGACACAGCGCGGCATGATGCAGGCCGATCGCTCGCACCTTCCGCTCAAGCTGAACACTGCAGGCGTCATTCCGCCGATCTTCGCAAGCTCGCTGCTGCTGCTGCCGCTGACGATCTCGCAGTTCGCCGGTAACTCGGTCAGCACCGACAGCACGCTCGGCACGACCATCGTGACGTTGAACCAGTACCTGGCGCATGGGCAGCCGCTCTACATGACGCTCTATGCCATGGGCATCATCTTCTTTTCGTTCTTCTACACTGCCGTCGTCTTCAACCCTGAGGAAACGGCCGACAACCTGAAGAAGAACGGCGGCTTCATTCCGGGCATCCGTCCGGGCAAGCGGACTGCCGATTATCTCGACTACGTCCTGACCCGCATCACGGTCGTCGGCGCAATCTATTTGACTATCGTCTGTGTTGTGCCGGAATACATGATCGCACAAACGGGCATTCCGCTGTTCCTCGGCGGGACCAGTCTGCTGATCGTCGTCAACGTCACCGTCGATACGATCAGCCAGATCCAGTCGCACCTGCTGGCCCACCAGTATGGTGACCTGATCAAAAAAGCGAAGCTGAAGGGTCGGCTCCGCTGACATACGAAGCGCGAATTGGGGGTTGAATAGCTGTGAACATCATCCTTCTCGGCCCTCCGGGCGCAGGTAAGGGAACGCAGAGTGCGCGCCTGGTCGAACACCACGGCATGCGCCAGCTTTCGACGGGCGATATGCTGCGCGCCGCAGTCAGGGACAAGACGCCTGTCGGGCTGAAGGCCAAGGCTGTGATGGATCGCGGCGAGCTCGTTTCGGACGAGATCGTTTCCGAACTGATCGACGCCGAACTGGCGGCGATGGGCGAGGGCGTAGGCGCGATCTTCGACGGCTATCCCCGCACCGCCGCGCAGGCCGAAATCCTCGACACCCTGCTCGAAAAGCATGGCCGCACGCTCGACCATGTGATCGAACTGGCGGTCGATGAAGACGCGCTGGTGGAACGCATCACCGGTCGTTTCTCGTGTGCAAATTGCGGTGCTGGCTATCACGACACCTTCAAACAGCCCGAGGTAGAGGGCGTATGCGACGAATGCGGCTCAACCGAATTCAAGCGCCGTCCCGACGATAACGAGGAAACCGTGCGCACGCGCATGGCCGAGTATCGCGCCAAGACTGCTCCGATCCTGCCCGGTTACGAGGCCCGCGGCATCGTCCGCCGTGTCGATGGCATGGCGCCGATCGGCGACGTCACCGACGCTATCGAGAAAATCCTCAGCTGACTTTCGCTGGCGATTGAAAACGCCTAGACCTCCTGGCGACAGGAGGATCTGCCAACATGAATTTTCGTAGCCTTGCACTCGCGCTTCCGCTTGCGCTGTGCGCCACTTCCGTGTCCGCCGAAGTCGTCGGAATCGGGAAGGAAAGTTTCGTCACGCATGACGAGGCGGTGGTGAAGGCAGATGCGAAGTCGACTTGGCTCGCCTTGATTTCGCCGGGCAAGTGGTGGAATAGCGCGCACACCTGGTCCGGGGATTCCGCTAACCTGACCTTGCGGCCGCAAGCCGGCGGCTGCTTTTGCGAGCGAATCCCTGAAGATCCCACCAGCAAGGAAGTGACGCTCGAAGGGAGCGTCGAACACATGCGTGTGATCCACGCCTTCCCGGAAAAGGCACTGAGGCTTTCTGGCGCGCTCGGCCCCTTGCAGAGCGAGCCGGTGACCGGCGTGTTGACGATCGCGCTTTCCGAAACCGACGAGGGCACGCGGATCGTCTGGGAATATGCCGTGGGCGGACCGATGCGCTTCGAAGCGCCGGTGATCGCCAAGGCGGTCGATGGCGTGATGACGCAGCAGCTCGACGGCCTGGCAGCGATGCTGGGAAGGGTCGATACGCCCAAAACGAAGAAGGTAGAGGAAAAGGCGGAGCCTGCGCCCGAACCTGCAGAAGATGCGGGCGATCCGGCACCCGAAGACGAGAAATCCGACCGCGAAAAGGCTTTGGAAGAAGCGATTGGCGAGCTTGGCGCGGGCTGATCGCAGGATAATTGCGACCAAGCGCTTTGACCTGGTGGCCCGGGCGCGGTAAAACCCTTGAACACATGGCGAGGCGACCCATATGGGCCGCTCGCAGTTGAACGCGCGCTAGCCGGTTGACGGCGGTGAAGAATCACACTAAGCGCGCTCATATTCGACACGTTCGAAAGAAGTCCGGCAGGCGATAGCCATTCGTGCGCGCCAACCGGGCTTTTTGCCGTTCAAGCTGATTGCCTTGTGCGATGTGGCTCTGGCGGCGGGGCGCGTCGATCTAACCGCGATGAGATAGGGGCGGGCGATCAACCGTCGAACCCCTGTGGAGCATGGAGAAGTAAGTGGCTCGTATTGCCGGGGTCAATATCCCCACCAACAAGCGCGTTATCATTGCGCTGACCTACATTCACGGAATCGGTCGTACCACCGCCGTGGAAATCGCCGACAAGCTGGGCATCGATCATTCGCGCCGCGTGCAGGACCTCAGCGACGAGGAAGTGCTGCGCATCCGCGAAACCATCGACGCAGACTATGCTGTCGAAGGTGACCTGCGTCGCCAGACCGCGATGAACATAAAGCGTCTTATGGACCTTCGTTCGTATCGTGGCCTTCGCCACCGTAACGGCCTGCCCGTTCGTGGCCAGCGCACGCACACCAACGCCCGTACCCGCAAGGGTAAGGCCAAGCCGATCGCCGGGAAGAAGAAGTAAGCATTCGGGGCAACCCGAGGCTTTTTCCTTCTCTCGCTAGTTAAGAGGAATACGAACCATGGCACGCGAACCCGGCCGAGTAAGGCGTCGCGATAAAAAGAATATCACGAGCGGCGTTGCGCACATCAACGCCAGCTTCAACAACACCATGATCACCATCACCGATGCGCAGGGCAATGCGATCAGCTGGTCGAGCGCCGGTATGATGGGCTTCAAGGGCAGCCGCAAGTCGACTCCCTATGCCGCCCAGGTCGCTGCAGACGATGCCGGCAAGAAGGCTGCCGAGCACGGCGTCCGTACGCTGGAAGTCGAAGTGAAGGGCCCGGGTTCGGGTCGTGAAAGCGCGCTGCGCGGTCTCGCCGCAGTCGGTTTCAACATCACCTCGATCCGTGACGTGACCCCGATCCCGCACAACGGCGTGAGGCCGTCGAAGCGTCGTCGCGTCTGATCCGTACCTGCCCGGCGGCCCTGTCACGGGTCGCCGCATTTCCACGGACCGGATGCGCCAACAGCGCCGCCGGTCCCGTCCGTTTCTGAAACCCTAGGGGAAATCCATGTCCGTCAATATCAAGAACTGGCAGGAACTGAAAAAACCCAACACGCTCGAAATCAAGGAAGGCGGCGACAAGAGCCGCAAGGCAACTTTCGTTGCCGAACCGCTTGAGCGTGGCTTTGGCCTCACCCTCGGCAACGCGCTGCGTCGTGTACTGCTGAGCTCGCTGCAGGGCGGCGCCATCACCTCGATCAAGATCGAGAACGTCCTTCACGAATTCTCCTCGCTTGCCGGCGTGCGCGAAGACGTGACCGACATCGTGCTTAACGTGAAGCAGATCGCTCTCAAGATGGAAGGCGAAGGCGCGAAGCGTCTGCAGCTTTCCGCAACCGGCCCTGGCGAAGTCAAGGCTGGCGACATCGCCGTTTCGGGCGACATCGAAGTGATGAACAAGGATCTCGTGATCTGTCACCTCGACGAAGGCGCGACGCTGAACATGGAACTGACTGCCGACACCGGCAAGGGCTACGTCCCCGCCGTGTCGAACCGTCCGGTCGATGCACCGATCGGTCTGATCCCGGTCGATTCGCTTTATTCGCCGGTCAAGCAGGTCAGCTACAAGGTCGAGAACGCCCGCGTTGGCCAGGAACTCGACTACGACAAGCTGTCGCTGACGATCGAAACCGACGGTACCGTCACCCCTGAAGATGCAGTGGCTTATGCCGCTCGCATCCTGCAGGACCAGCTGACGCTGTTCGTCCACTTCGAAGACGGCATCCCGCAGCCGCAGTCGGCAATGATTGGCCAGGCAGCGGCTCCTCAGGAAGACGATGCCAACCAGCTCAACCGCTACCTTCTCAAGAAGGTCGACGAGCTGGAACTGTCGGTCCGTTCGGCAAACTGCCTCAAGAACGACAACATCATCTACATCGGCGACCTGGTCCAGAAGACCGAAGCCGAGATGCTGCGCACCCCGAACTTCGGCCGCAAGTCCTTGAACGAAATCAAGGAAGTGCTGTCGAGCATGGGCCTGCGCCTGGGCATGGACATCCCCGGATGGCCGCCTGAGAACATCGAGGAAATGGCCAAGAAGCTCGAACAGGAGCTGCTGGGCTAACACCTCGCACGGGGCATGGGCCGGACCCCTTGATCCGGCCCGTATCGGGCTACCTTACACGGGCCCCCTACGAACGAAGGAAGAAGTAAAATGCGTCACGGTATTTCGCAGCGCAAGTTGAGCCGCAAGTCGGGCCACCGCAAGGCCCTGTTCCGCAACATGGCAGCAGCCCTGATCAAGCACGAGCAGATCCAGACCACGCTGCCCAAGGCTAAGGAACTGCGTCCGTACATCGAAAAGCTGATCACGCTGGCAAAGCGTGGCGGCCTTTCGAACCGTCGTCTGGCCATGAGCCGCCTCGGTGACGAGACCCAGCTCAAGAAGCTGTTCGACGTTCTGGCCGAGCGTTACGGCGACCGCGAAGGCGGCTACACCCGTATCATCAAGGCCGGTTACCGCGCCTCGGACGCTTCGCAGATGGCGATCATCGAATTCGTCGACCGCGACATGGATGCCAAGGGCCAGGATTCGGGCCCGGTCATGTCGGAAGACGAAGACGACTTCGAAGAAGCCTGATTCGATTTTCCCCTTAAAGGGGACTGGAGGGCGGTTGCACCTAGCAGTGCGGCCGCCTTTTCCTTTTTTCAGCATCGTTCAGGTAATGGCGAAGTTTCCTGAACATCTCCTGTCGGCTCAATTCAGGCTCGCCTCAGTGCCGTTCATCTAGATGGTAACTCGACGCCGAGGCAATCCCGCCACGGCCAGACGAGGAGAACCTCAGATGAGCAACAAGACAAAGCTTTTTGCGAAGGGTGGGATCGCAACGGCTGCAGTGGGCGCGATGGCCCTGGCAGGCGCAACTCCGGCCCAGGCACGCGACCGTGACGGCATTGACGCTGGCGATATCATCGCTGGCGCAGTGATCCTTGGTGGCATCGCAGCGGTCGCCAGCGCTGCCAGCAAGAACGACCGCTATGACGATTACCGGTACAACAACCGTTATGATCGCCGGTACGACAACCGCTATAACAGCCGCTACAACTACGGTTATGACAACCCGCGCCGCGCGGTCGAAATGTGCGTCGCCGCCGTTGAGCGCGATGCGCGCCGCGCAGGCTATCGCTATGCCGACGTGACCGAGATCCGCGATGTCGATCGCAACCGTCGCGGTGTCGAGGTGAAGGGTCGCCTGGTTGTCGACGGTACCCGTGGCTATGGCCGCTATAACAGCCGTTATAACCGCTATGACCGCTACGACCGTGATGGTCGTTACGATCGCCGCTATAATGGCGATTCCGGCAAGTTTACCTGCGATGTTTCGCGGGGCCGGGTGGTCGACCTCGATTACAGCGGGATCCGCGGACTGCGCTAAGTCGCAAGAATGATCTGCAACGATCCACCATGGGCGGTTCAGGCGATCGAAAGCCTGGGCCGCCTAATGCTATGCGACGATAGAGCGGATGGTGGACGCTCGATCCTGGTGCAAGCCGTTTAACAGGAGGGAGCCCCATGGCTCGAGTGAACACCCATGCGGGGCTGGCCGGTCTGGTCGCCGCGCTTTCCATGGCAGCAACGCCCGCTGCCGCCGCAGAACTTCCCAGCCCGAAATCCTCAAGCGATGTGCCCACCATGGGCGTGTTCGACAAAGATGGCGCCAATGCAGAGCGGCACCGCCGCTGGCGGCGTGATCGTGTCGATGCGGGCGACGTCCTCGCTGGCGTGCTGATCATCGGCGGTATCGCTGCCGTGGCCAGCGCCGCATCGAAATCGAACCGCGACAAGCGCGAAGCCGACTATCGCTATCGCGGTTATCCGACGCGCCCCTCTCCGGAACGCCCATATGACTATCGCGAGCGCCGCGGCGATTCGCGTTACGACGGTGGTCGCGGAATCGATAACGCCGTCGAACTGTGCGTGAACGAGATCGAGCGCGATGTGCGCGTCGATACTGTCGACAGCGTCGATCGCACCGGTGAAGGCTGGCGCGTGACCGGCGCGCTCTACAATGGCGACCGTTTCACTTGCAGCATCGGCGCCGATGGCCGCGTCGAAGGCGTCGATTTCGGCGGATTGGCCGCGCGTGAAGACAAGCAGTGGGACGATGACCGCTACGAGGCCGCCTGGCGCAATCGTGAGGCTGAACCGCGCACTCCCTCCGCTTCGTCGAAGCAGGCCCCGGCTTATCCCGGTGGCCCGATCGATGGCGATTTGGACGAAAGCGACGAAGGTGGTGCCGACGATCGCTACACGATGGCCGGCGCCAATTAAGGTCCGCCCGTCAATTCAGCCAGTTTGAGAGGCGTCGCGATAGGCCGGCAGTGCAAGCTGCCAGCGGATCGCGGCGCTTCTCAGCATGAAGCCTGCAATCCATGCGCCCGACCATAGCAAGGTCCCTCGCATTCCCAGCATCGAGCCGGCTACCGTGATCGTGGCCGAGACCGCTGCCGCAGTCACGTAAAGCTCGGGCCGCATGATGATCGAGGGACGGCCGGCGACCACGTCGCGGATGATCCCGCCAACGCAGCCGGTGATGATTCCCATCAGGGCGGCCGGAACGGGCGGGATGCCATAGGACATGGCCTTTGCGCTGCCGAGCACGGCATAGGCGGTCAGACCGGCTCCATCGGCATAATCGAGCAGCTTTCCCTCCCACACCCGGGTCGGGGTGAACCAGCCGATCAGCGCAACCAGCAGGCAGACGGCTGCAATCCAGGGATCGTGGATCCAGAACACCGGCGCATCGATCATCAGGTCGCGGATCGTGCCGCCGCCAACCCCCGTAACAAGGGCGAAGAACGCCATCGTCACGAAGGTCTGCTTTTCCTTGGCGGCGAGCAGGGCACCCGTCAGCGCAAAGATCGCGAGCCCGAGGATGTCGAGCGCGTCGAGCAGCGGTGTAAGAACGACCTCTTCCATCAGCTGCGCGTCAGCCGTTTACGATGGCATCGATCTGGCGCGCCGCGGCAATACAGCCGAAATCGCCCCAGCGCGGCCCCATTACCTGCATGCCGCACGGCAGCGTGCTTCCATCCACATCGCTCGCGCCGATCGGAACGACGGTCGAAGGCAGGTTGGGAAAGGTCGCGATGCCTGCCCAGGCAAGGCCGGGGGAAGCGGGCAGGTCCTTGCCATTGATGCGCAGGGTCGCCGTGAACAGTTGCTGGTCGATATGCGGAATGGCGAGCACGGGTGCGGGCGGGGCGAGCACGAAATCGTATGTTTCGAACAGTTTTGCCCATGCCGCTTCATTGGCGGCCTGCGCATCGAGGAAGTCGAACCAGTCCGTCGCGGTCGCCTGCTTGCCATCGGGGGAGGGCGCGCCGCGCGCCATCGCGGTGTTGAGCATGCGGAAATAGGTCTGGTTCTGGTCAGCGAGGTCTGGGAGCAGGTCGCTCGACCGGTCGACTGTAACCCCTGCTTTCTCAAGCTCTGCCACCGCTGCTTCGATCGGTCCCCTGACGTGATCGTCGATCGGGCTTCCTGGATAATCGGTCACCAGCAAAAGGCGGCATTCGCGCAGCGGCTTCGCGGCTTCGGGAATGGGGCGATCGGCGATAATCCGTAGCAGCGCGTCGAGATCGTCCGCATTGCGCGCCAGCGGCCCTGCGACGGACAGGACACCGTCATGCGCAATCGGATTGGGATTGGCAGGATGCTGGTGCCCCCGCTTGCTGACGAGGCCCCAACTCGGCTTATGGCCCCAGATGCCGCAGAAATGGGCGGGAACCCTGATCGAACCGCCGATGTCCGTGCCGACTTCGCAAGCGACCATTCCGCTTGCGACGGCCGCCGCCGAACCGCCGGAGGAACCGCCGGGCGAGCGTCCGTGATCGTGCGGATTGTTCGTCCGGCCGTAGATAGGGTTGTTCGACTGCCAGTCGGCAAGATTGGGCGGTACGTTGGTCTTCCCGACGATGATCGCACCCGCCGCCTTGAGCAGCGAGACGACCCGCGAATCGCTGTCCGCGATATTGTCGCGATATTCGGCGAGGCCGAAGGTGCTGGGAAGCCCGGCGATGTCGAAGCTTTCCTTGATCGTCATCGGCACGCCGAACAGCGGCTGGTCGTCACCCGGCGTCTTGCCGTCCATCGCCTTCGCTGCGGCATAGGCGGCTTCGAAATTCGGGACTGCCAGCGCATTTACATGCGCGTCGAGCTGCTCGATCCGCGTGATCGCGGCATCGACGGCTTCCATCGGGCTCAGCTTGCCGGATCGGATCGCGGCGGCGGTTTCCAGCGCGCCCGGCTTGTCGGTCAATTTCGGATAGGTCACTCGGCTTCTCCCCCAAGGCGGCTATGCATAGGGGGGTGTGGCAGGCGTGGCAATTCGTTGCGGCTGGCCGCTATTCCTTGATCCCTGTCATGACCTGTCCGCCCTGGAGCAACGTGACCGACTTGATCGAACCGTCTTCGTCGCGGTTGAAATGCAGTTGCGCATCGACGACCTTAAGGAAGAACTTGTCCTTCGCTTCGGCGAAGACGGGGAAAACCGGCTGGTTTGTCGCCTGCGTCTTCAACTGGTCGCCATCGACGAAGAACTCGATCTTGAAGGTCGGGGCGAGGGCAAAGATGCCCTCGTATTCGGCCAGCTGGCTTGCCTCCAGCGTGATCTCCTCCCGCTCGGCAGCAAGGGTGATCTCTTCGCCGCGCGCCAGCGTCAACAATTGCTTGCCTATCTTATTCGCCGCGGGTCCGTTGAGGTTGGCGAGAACCGCAACGGTGATCTTGCGATCAGGGTCGTAGGCGAGCCAGGAGTTGAAGCCCTCGATCCCGCCACTGTGCGAATAGAGCCTGCCGCCATCATCCTTGTCGATGACGACGCCCAGCGCGTATTTCGACAGCGCCGGGGTGAGATATTGCTTGAGGCTGTCCGGCTTCAGCAGTTTGCCACCGAACAGGCCGCGCTGCCATTTTAGAAGGTCACCGGTGGTCGAATAGAGCGCACCGGCGCCGTGCGGAATGTCCATGTTGACGTATTCGGCCCGGACGATCCCGTCCTTGCCCGGTGCATAGCCGGTCGCCTTGCGCGGGATAATCGCCGAGTTGCTGTCCATGCCTGTGTTTTCCATGCCCAGCGGTTCGAAGATATTCGCTTTCACGAATTCGCCATAGGACTGGCCGCTGGCGCGCTCGATCACGGCGCCGAGCAGGACATAGCCCGAATTCGAGTAGTTGAATTTCTCGCCCGGGGTGAATTCGAGCGGGAGGTCGCGAAACTTCGCGATTTCCTCATCCAGCGTCATGGGCAGGAACTTGAAAGTGGTGAATTCGTCCAGCCCGGTGAAGCTGGGAATGCCCGAAGTGTGGTGCAGCAGGTGGCGCAGCGTGATCCCGTCCCACGCCGCAGGGGCATCGGGGTAATGCTGCCTGATCGGATCGTCGAGCTTTAGCTTTCCCTGTTCCATCAGCAGCAGGATAGAGACGCCCGTGAACTGCTTGGTCACCGAACCGATGCGAAACTTCGTGTCGCTGGCATTGGGAATATCCCAGCCGAGATCTGCCGAACCATATCCCTGGTCGAGCAGGATCTTCCCGTCTTTCGCCACCAGCGCCGACCCCATGAACCCGTCGGAGGCGACCTCCGCTTCGATCACCTCGTCCATCCGGGCGACATCCTGCGCAGCGGCGGCAGTCGCAGTTCCGGCCAGCAACAGGGCGAGCGGCAGGGTCAGACGGCGAGTATGGCGGACGAACATTGATTTCTCCCGGAGCGGTGACTTATAAGGATAATACACTGGGCGGAATGAGGATCAAGATGCTGCTGCAACCATATGTGCAGTGCGTGACAAGTCCGGCATGCAAGCCTAGGCATTGCCAATGAAAATAAACCGAGGTCACACCATGCGTCTTGCCGCCCTTCCGCTCCTCCTTGCCACTGCCGCCTGCGTTTCCGCGCCCGTGGAGCCGCCGGCTTCGACCGCGGCACCGGCAGAGGCACCCTATGATCTCAACACCCAGAAGGCGAAGCTGGCCGTGGTGCCGATGACGCCCGACACGAGCTACCTCTCGGCCGAGGAACGACAGGTCGTGAACCTGCTGATCGAAGCGTCGGGCTACATGAGCGAGATCTACAAGCGCCAGCGGATCGCCAATTACGAACAGGCCCGCAGCGCAGTCGCCAACAACCGCCGTGCCGACCGTGACCTGCTGCTCGAAATGTTCGACCGGAATTTCGGCCCGTGGGACAATCTGGGTGAACTCCACCCGTTCTGGGGCAGCGAACCCATGCCTGAAGGGGCTGGCTTTTACCCGACCGACCTGACGCGGGAGGAGTTCGACGCCTATCTCGCCGCGCATCCCGAACAGGTTGCGGCGCTTACCAGCGACTATACGGTCGTTCGCCGTGACGGGGACCGGCTGGTCGCCGTGCCTTATTCCGAAGCATACAAGGAATGGCTGGTTCCGGCCTCGATGCTGCTCGAACAGGCATCGCAGATCACGACCAATCCCAGCCTGAAGAAATTCCTTTCGCTGCGCGCCAAGTCGTTCCTGACCGATGACTATTTCGAAAGCGAGCTTGCGTGGATGGACCTGGAAGGCACACCCATCGAAGTCGCGATTGGCCCCTACGAGGTCTATACCGACCGCTTGTATGGCAAGAAGACCGCGTTCGAGAGCTTCGTCACTCTGAAGGATCCCGAAGCATCGGCCTCGCTTGCGAAGTACAAGGCTTACCTGCGCGACATGGAGGCGAACCTGCCGATCGAGGACAGGTACAAGAATTTCCAGCGTGGCTTCGCCAGCCCGATTGCGGTCGCCGACCAGATCCAGGGCGGCGGGGACAATGTGCCCGGTGTGCAGACTATCGCTTTCAACCTGCCCAATGACGAACGCGTGCGCGAGGCGAAGGGTGCAAAGAAAGTGATCCTGTCGAACGTGCTCGGCGCGAAATACGACCGCATCCTCGCCCCAATCGGCAAGCTCGTGCTGAGCGATGCGCAGGCGCCGCTGGTGGTGAAGAAGTACATGCAGCTTGAAACGCTGTTCCACGAGCTATCGCACAGCCTCGGCCCGGGAACGATCGTGAAGGATGGTCGCACCACCACGGTGAACGCGGAACTCAAGGACCGCTATTCGGCGCTCGAGGAATCGAAGGCCGATGTGATGGGTGTGTGGAACCTGCTCTTCATGATGGAGAAGGGCGAACTGCCCATCGCCGAGAAGAACAAGCTCTGGCCGACTTATTTCGCAGGTATGTTCCGCGCGATGCGCTTTGGCATTACCGAGGCGCACGGGCAGGGCGCAGCCCTTCAATACGGCTATCTGAAAGAGAAAGGCGCGTTCCGCTGGGATGCGGCGCAGGGTCATTTCGTGATCGACCCGGTCAAGATGGAGGCAGGGCTGAAGGCGCTGCTGCATGACCAGCTGATGCTGCAGGCCAATGGCGATTACGAAGGGACCAAGGCGTTCTTCGACAAGTATGCCAGGCTGGATGACCATGCCGAGGCGGCGATTGCGGCGATGGAAGACATCCCGGTCGATATCCTGCCGGTCTATCCGAAAGGGGTCTGAGGCTGGAAATGTGGCGTGGCGTCAGCGAGTGAACCGATGTCGGTCGTTCTTGACCCTCGCCAGTCGGGTTGCAATCCGACGAGCGGCATAGGGTCAATGACGCCGCCGGATCATCGCTCGAACCGATCGCATCCGGCCACCTCATTTGAACCGATCGAGCGGGTTGCGAACCGGTTGGTCGGCGCATCGTTTTCGCCGCACCGGCACGATACCTATACTGTCGCGGTCACAATGGCCGGGGTGCAGGCCTTCAACTATCGCGGCGCGATGCGGCATGCGGTGCCAGGGCAGGCCCTGATTCTCCATCCAGAAGAACTGCACGATGGCCACTGCCAGGATGAGGCCGGATTCAGCTATCGGGCCGCCTATGTTCCGCCAAGCCATGTTCAGGAAGTGCTGGGAGGCGCGCCTCTTCCATTCGTGACCAACGGG
Source organism: Altererythrobacter epoxidivorans (assembly GCF_001281485.1). NCBI lineage: Bacteria > Pseudomonadati > Pseudomonadota > Alphaproteobacteria > Sphingomonadales > Erythrobacteraceae > Altererythrobacter > Altererythrobacter epoxidivorans. Next base: position 1,472,777 of record NZ_CP012669.1, on the reverse strand, counting down.
GTCTCCACCAATCGCGCCCTGGTTGCGGCAGCCTGCAGCATCGTCATCGATTGTGCGGGGGGCGAAGATCCCGGCGCTTACGAAGATGCGCTATACGATCTGGCACACGCGATGAACCAAGAGGCTGGCACTGTCGCTGCAGTCAAACCCGTGAACCGGACAGCGGTTTTGCAGGCGCGCGAATTTCTCGACACGGTGGTTATTGCCGGTGCGCGGCTGGAGCAGCTCGAGCAGGCAACTGGCTTCGACCGTTGGCAACTTTCGCGCGATTTCCGGGCGTTGCTGGGCACCAGCCCCTATCGCTATTTGCAGTATCGGAGGGTCGATCTCGCCAAGAACCTCCTGCGCGAAGGCGCAACGCTGGCCGATGCCGCTTACGGTGCCGGCTTTGCCGACCAGAGCCATTTCGGTCGCACCTTCCGCAAGACGGTCGGCCTGACGCCAAGGGCATGGCTGCGTTCGGACCTGTTTCGCACAATCGTTCTATAGCTATTTCTGGCGGTCGGTTAGCCAGCCCGTCATGACACAGACCATCTTTACCGACGAGCCGGCCAAGGGCTGGATTGCGCCGAGTATCGCCGCCCCCTTCATCTGCATTTTCCTAGTAGCGATCAGCAGCCTGCCGCTCGATTTCTGGTTCGAATCTCTTGGTCTGTTGGATGCAAAGGGCACCCCGCAAGGGCCCCTGGGATTTTGCATCTTCCTTGCCTCATTCATTTCGATTGGGCTCGCGGTGTTCGCGTGGTTGCGCTGGATCGAAAAAAGGAGCCTCGCAAGCGCCGGACTTCGCGGAGATCTGCGGTTCAGAAGGTTTCTGATCGGACTGGCTATCGGCCTCGCGATGATGGGCGCAACCGTTGCAACCATCGCCATTGCCGGAGGATACCGTACCGGTGATCTGTTCCCCGCATTTGCCAGCCCTGCTGCGCTTGGCTGGATCGGCTTGCTGCTGGCTAGTTTCACTGCTCAAGCGAGCGTCGAGGAATTCGTCTTTCGGGGCTGGCTGTTTTCGACCGTCATGCGGCGGTGGAATGCGGTTGCCGCCTTCGTATTGACGTCCGCCGCGTTCACTTTCCTGCACTTTTCGCCCGGAACGCCACCGTTGGTGTTGGTCATGACCTTCGCCTTTTCAATCTTCGCCTGTGCCTGGGCGCAACGCTCGAATTCGATCTGGGGCGTAATGGGCTGGCACACCGGCTGGAACTGGCTTGGCGGTGTTGGTTTCGATGTGCCGATCACGGGCCTGGATACGGGTCTGCCGGCACTGATCGTCAGGATGGTGCCTTCCGGACCGGTATGGCTGAATGGCGGCGCGGAAGGCCCGGAAGGGAGCGTGTTTACGCTCGCCCTGCTGATTGCGGGGAGCCTGATCCTGCTGTGGCCCAGGCAGCAGGGCGAGAGCGATGGGAGCGGCGCAGCACCGTCCCATCACCGGACGTAGCAGTCTCACATCACGACCGGGCAAGCCGGCCGCAATCGCAACCTACATGTGGATCGGCTTGCCCTGGACCGCCATCGCGGCTTCCTTGATCGCTTCCGAATGCGTCGGGTGCGCGTGGCAGGTGTAGGCAATGTCTTCCGACGTCGCGCCGAATTCCATCGCCTGCGTCGCCTGGGCGATCATCGTGCCCGCAACGCTCGCGATGCACCACACGCCCAGCACACGGTCGCTGTCTGCGTCGGCGATGACCTTCACGAAGCCTTCGGGCTCGTGATTGGTCTTGGCGCGGCTGTTCGCCATCATCGGGAACTTGCCGACCTTGATCTTGGCCTTGTCGCCGCCCGCCTTTTCGAGAGCTTCTGCCTCGGTCAGGCCGACACCGGCAAACTCCGGCCAGGTATAGACGACACCCGGGATCAGGTCGTGGTTCACAATGCCGGTCTGTCCGGCCACGTTTTCAGCGCAGGCGATGCCTTCGTCCTCGGCCTTGTGCGCCAGCATCGGGCCGGGGATCACGTCGCCGATCGCCCACACGCCGTCCACCTTGGTGCGGAAGTCGTGATCGGTTTCGATCTGGCCGCGCTTGTTGAGTTCGAGCCCGATGTTTTCGAGTCCGAGCTTGTCGGTGTTGGGACGGCGACCGATGGACACCAGCACGCAGTCTGCATCCAGCGTTTCGCTGTCACCACCGGCGGCGGGTTCCAGCGTCAGCGTGGCTTTCTTGCCTTTGACCGTGCAGCCGGTGACCTTGGTCGAAAGACGCAGTTCCATGCCCTGCTTCTTGAAGATCTTGGCCGCTTCCTTGCGGACATCGTCGTCCATTCCGGGGAGCAGCTTGTCGAGGAATTCGACCACGATCACCTCGGCACCAAGGCGGCGCCACACGCTGCCGAGTTCAAGGCCGATCACGCCGCCGCCGATGACGACCATCTTTTTGGGCACCGATTTCAGTTCCAGCGCGCCAGTGGAATCGACCACGACCTGCTTGTCATTGTCGACTTCGACGCCGGGCAGGGGAGTGACGGACGAACCGGTGGCGATGATCACGTTCTTCGCCGTGACCGTCTCGTCGCCGACCTTGACCGTATGCGCGTCCTGGAAGGTGGCGTGGCCCTTCTTCCAGTCGACCTTGTTCTTCTTGAACAGGAATTCGATCCCGCCGGTCAGACCCTTCACCGCGTCGCGGCGCTGGGCGTGCATTGTGTCGAGGTTGAGCTTCGGCTTCACCTCGATGCCCATGTGCTCCATCGTGCCATTGCTGGCAGCATCGAAATACTCGGATGCGTGCAGCATCGCCTTCGACGGGATGCAGCCGACGTTGAGGCAGGTGCCGCCCAGCGTCTCGCGGCTTTCGGCACAGGCGGTCTTCAGCCCAAGCTGCGCAGCGCGGATCGCAGCGACATAGCCACCCGGGCCAGCGCCGATGACGAGGACGTCGTAGTCGTATTCAGCCATTATTTCTTCCTCAGAGGTCGATCAGCATCCGCGTGGGATCTTCGATCGCTTCCTTGATGATCTTGAGTGCGGTCACGGCCTCGCGGCCGTCGATCAGCCGGTGGTCGTAGGACAATGCGATATACATCATCGGGCGGATGACGATTTCGCCGTCGACGACGACCGGGCGGTCCTCGATGCGGTGGAGGCCAAGGACGGCGCTCTGCGGCGGGTTGATGATCGGGGTCGACATCAGCGATCCGAACACGCCACCGTTGGAAATGGTGAAGGTGCCGCCCTTCATGTCTTCCATCGTCAGCGTGCCTTCCTTGGCGCGCTTGCCGAAGTCCGCGATATCCTTCTCGATACGGGCGAAGCCCTTGTCCTGCGCGTCACGGATGACGGGAACAACGAGGCCGTTGGGCGCCGAGACAGCGACCGAAATGTCGACGTAATCGTGATAGACGATCTCGTCGCCCTCGATATAGGCGTTGACCGCGGGGACATCTTTCAACGCGAGGCACGAAGCCTTCGCGAAGAAGCCCATGAAGCCGAGGCGAATGTCGTGCTTCTTGGCGAACAGGTCCTTGTACTTGTTACGCGCCTCGATCACCGCCGACATGTCGACATCGTTGAAGGTCGTGAGCAGCGCGGCATTGTCCTGAGCACCCTTCAGGCGCTTGGCAATTGTCTGGCGCATGCGCGTCATCTTGACGCGTTCCTCGCGGCGCTCGCCCTGCGAAGCTGCCGGAGCCGAAGGGGTTGCTGCCTGTTCGGGGGCGGCAGATGCGATGGTGTCGCCGCTGCCCGAGGATTTTGCCTTCGCCGCAGCGACGACGTCTTCCTTGGTCAGGCGGCCATCCTTGCCTGTGCCCTTAATCGTAGTCGGATCGACGCCGTGTTCCAGGACCGCGCGGCGCACGGCCGGCGACATGGTGACAGAGGAATCGCCCGAAGCGGGTTCGGCACGTTCCTGTTTGCCTTCTTCACGTTCTTCGGTCGCGCGACCGGCTTCCTCGCCCTTTGCGGCAGGCGCTCCGCCTGCTTCGACAGTGGCGATGACGGCGCCGACTTCGACGGTATCGCCAACGGCGACCTTGTGTTCGCCCATGACGCCGGCAACGGGCGAGGGTACGTCGACTGCGACCTTGTCGGTCTCGAGGCTGGCGATCGGTTCGTCCACGGCAACGGCGTCGCCGGGGTTCTTGAGCCATTCGCCGACGGTCGCTTCGGTGACCGATTCGCCGAGGGTGGGGACTTTGACTTCAGTGGCCATGTGCTTGTTTCCTCAGGCCTTCTTCTTGGCAGATTTGGAGTTGCGGAGGGCTTCGCCGCCATCGGCGAGACCCAGGGCGATATCGATGAGAGCGTGCTGCTGCATCTGGTGACGCTTGGCGAAACCGGTTGCGGGCGATGCCGCGACCTCGCGGCCGGCATAGGTCGGGCGCATGCCGCCATGACCCGATTCCGACAGGGCCTGCTCGATCTGGCTTTCGACGAAGAACCACGCACCGTTGTTCTTCGGTTCTTCCTGGCACCACACGACCTGTTCGAGGTTGGTCATGCGCGCCAGTCGGGCTGCAAGCGGTTCCCCGGGGAAGGGATAGAGTTGTTCGATGCGAACCACCGAAACGTCTTCCAGCCCTTCCTCGTCGCGCTTCTGCAGCAGGTCGTAACCAACCTTGCCGCTGCACAACACCAGACGGCGGATCTTCTTGTCGGCGATTTCCGTCGTATCCGACTTGATCCGCATGAAGTGGTGATCGCCGAGGAATTCTTCCTCGTTCGACTTGGCCAGCGGATGGCGAAGCAAGCTCTTGGGTGTCATGATGATCAGCGGCTTGCGGAACGGGCGCAGCATCTGGCGACGCAAAACGTGGAAATAGTTCGCCGGCGTCGTGATGTTGCAAACACACATATTGTCGTTCGCGCACAGCTGCAGGAAGCGTTCGAGGCGGGCGGAGGAGTGTTCCGGGCCCTGTCCTTCGAAACCATGCGGCAGCAGCATGACGAGACCGTTTGCGCGCAGCCACTTGGCCTCACCCGCAGCGATGAACTGGTCGATCATGATCTGCGCACCGTTGGCGAAGTCGCCGAACTGCGCTTCCCACAGCACGAGGCTCTTGGGATCAGCCATGGCGAAACCGTATTCGAAGCCGAGCACGCCGTATTCCGACAGCGGGCTGTCATAAACTTCGAACTTGCCATGCGGCAGCTGGCACAGCGGAATGTATTTTTCTTCGGTTTTCTGGTCGATCCAGACCGCGTGACGCTGGCTAAAGGTGCCGCGACCCGAATCCTGGCCCGAAAGACGCACCCCGAAACCTTCGGTTACGAGGCTGCCGAAAGCGAGCGCTTCGGCGGTTGCCCAGTCGAAACCTTCGCCCTTCTTGAACATCTCGCTCTTGGCATCGAGCACGCGCTGCAGTGTCTTGTGGATCGTGTGATCCTCGGGGACGGTGGTCAGCGTGCGGCCGAGGCTGTCGAACAGCTTCTTCTCGATCGCGGTTTCGATATTGCGGCGCGCACCCTCGGGATCGGCCGGCTTGTTGAGGCCCGCCCAGCGTCCGCCGAACCAGTCTGCCTCGTCGGGCTGGTACTTCTCTGCCGCAGCAAATTCGCCGTCGAGGACAGAGATGAACTCGTCGCGCAGTTGCGGGGCCGTACCGCTATCGATTACGCCATCCTGGACCAACTTGTCAGAATAGATCTCGCTGACCCGCGGATGCTTGCGGATCGCGTCATACATCAGCGGCTGGGTGAAGCTGGGTTCGTCACCTTCATTGTGACCGAAGCGGCGATAGCACCACATGTCGATCACGATATCGCGCTTGAACTTCTGGCGGTATTCGATCGCCAATTTGCAGCAGAAGGTCACGGCCTCGGGATCATCGCCGTTCACGTGCAGGATCGGCGCCTGGACGCCCTTGGCGACGTCCGAGGGGTAGGGCGACGAACGCGCGAAACGCGGGCTCGTGGTGAAGCCGATCTGGTTGTTGATGATGAAGTGGATGCAGCCACCGGTGTTGTAACCGTTGACGCCCGAGAAGCCGAGGCACTCCCACACGATGCCCTGGCCAGCAAAGGCAGCGTCGCCGTGCAGCAGCACGGGCAGGACCTGCTCGTGCGCGTCGAGGTCTTCGCGCATCGCCTGCTGGGCGCGCACCTTGCCGAGGACGACCGGATCGACCGCCTCGAGGTGGCTGGGGTTGGGCACCAGGCTCATGTGCACCTTGATCCCGTCGAACTCGCGGTCGGTGCTGGTGCCGAGGTGGTATTTCACGTCGCCCGAACCGCCGACATCGTCGGGGTTGGCGCTGCCGCCCTGGAATTCGTGGAAGATGACCTTGTACGGCTTGCCCATGACGTTGGCGAGCACGTTGAGGCGGCCGCGGTGGGCCATGCCGTAAACGATTTCGCGCACGCCGTCTTGGCTGCCGTACTTGATCACCGCTTCGAGCGCGGGGATCATCGATTCACCGCCGTCGAGGCCGAAACGCTTGGTGCCGACGTATTTCTTGCCGAGGAATTTCTCGTATTCCTCGCCGCGGATCACGGCCGAAAGGATCGCCTTCTTGCCCTCGGGCGTGAACTGGATCGTATCTTCGGGCTTCTCGAACTTGTCCTGCAGGAACCGGCGTTCCTCGGTGTCCGAGATATGCATGTATTCGAGGCCGACATTGCCGCAATAGGTCCGGCGCAAGATCTTGTAGAGCTCGCCAACGGTGACCCATTCGAAACCGAACACGCCGCCGACATAGACTTCCTTGTCCTCTTGCCCGGCAAAGCCGTGCCATTCGAGGCTGAGGTCTTCCGGCTCTTCGCGATGCGACAGGCCGAGCGGGTCGAGATTGGCGGCGAGGTGACCGCGCACACGGTAAAGACGCACGAGCAGCATGGCACGCACGGAATCGTCGGCCGCCTGTTCGATCGCCTTGGGATCGGTCGGCTTGCCGGCCTTGGCCGCTGCTTTCTCCACCACCAGTTTCATGGTGGTCGGGTCCATCGCCTGCGTCAGGTCGGCAGCCGCATCGACCGCCGTTTCCAGCCAGCGCGGATTGGCCCAGCTGGGGCCTGGCTGCGGGCCTTCCTGGTCGCCCAGTTCCGGCATGAAATCGTGCTGTTCGTTACCCATTGGTCTGGTCACCTCTATGGAACCAATGACCGAGGCGGCTGAACGCTCCCGGGGAGGAGATGCGTAGAGCCGCCGCGTCGGTCAGGCGAGTTCCTTCAGGAGCGCATCGAGCGTCGTGCCGAGTTCGGACGGCGACGGCGATACGCGTATGCCTGCAGCTTCCATCGCTGCGATCTTGTCTTCGGCGCCGCCCTGGCCACCCGAAACGATGGCACCGGCGTGGCCCATGCGGCGTCCCGGAGGCGCCGTGCGGCCCGCGATGAAGCCGACCATCGGCTTCTTGCGGCCCTTCTTGGCCTGTTCGCTGATGAAGGCTGCGGCTTCTTCTTCGGCGCTGCCGCCGATTTCGCCGATCATGATGATCGACTTGGTCGCATCGTCATCGAGGAACATGTCGAGCACGTCGATGAAGTTGGTGCCGTTGACCGGGTCGCCGCCGATGCCGACTGCCGTGGTCTGGCCCAGGCCGACCATGGTGGTCTGGTGCACGGCTTCGTAGGTCAGCGTGCCAGAGCGGCTGACAACGCCGACGCTGCCCTTCTTGAAGATGGAACCCGGCATGATGCCGATCTTGCATTCTTCAGGGGTCAGGACGCCGGGGCAGTTCGGGCCGATCAGGCGCGATTTCGAACCCTGCAGGGCGCGCTTCACGCGAACCATGTCGAGCACCGGAATGCCTTCGGTGATGGCAACGATCAGTTCCATCTCTGCATCGATCGCTTCGAGGATCGAATCCGCTGCGAACGGCGGCGGAACATAGATACAGGTGGCGGTTGCGCCGGTTGCCTTCTTGGCATCGCCCACGGTGTTGTAAACCGGCAGTCCGATGTGCTCGGTGCCGCCCTTGCCGGGGGTAACGCCTGCGACCATCTGCGTGCCGTAAGCGAGCGCCTGCTGCGTGTGGAAGGTGCCGGTGTCGCCGGTCATCCCCTGGGTGATGACCTTGGTGTCTTTGTTTACGAGGATCGACATTCAACTCTCCTTGGGGAGGGAGGGCGGCTCAGCGGCCGCCCGTCTTTGTTCTGAAAGCGCTTATGCGAGCGAGTTATCGAGGCCCTTGCAGGCTTCGAGCAGTTCTTCGACGGCGTCGGTCGAAACCTTGAGGTTCGACTTTTCTTCGTCGGAAAGCTCGATCTCGACCACGTCTTCGATACCGTTCGCGCCGATGACGGCAGGGACGCCGACATAGAGCCCGTCGAGGCCGTACTTGCCATCGACATAGGCTGCGCAGGGCAGGATGCGCTTCTGGTCACCCAGATAGGCTTCGGCCATCGCGATCGCGCTGGTTGCTGGGGCATAATAGGCCGAACCGGTCTTGAGCAGGCCGACGATCTCGCCGCCGCCCGAACGGGTGCGCTGTACGATTTCGTCGATGCGGCTGGCGTCGATGCCCTTGATCTTGGCGAGGTCGTTGACCGGGATGCCGCTGATCGTGGTGTAGCTGGTGACGGGGACCATGGTGTCGCCGTGGCCGCCGAGGACGAAGGCGTTCACGTCCTTCACCGAAACGCCGAATTCCCAGGCGAGGAAGGTGGCGAAGCGTGCGCTGTCGAGGACACCGGCCATGCCTACGACCTTGTTGTGCGGCAGGCCGCTGAATTCGCGCAGCGCCCAGACCATCGCGTCGAGCGGATTGGTGATGCAGATCACGAATGCGTCGGGGCAGTTGTTCTTGATGCCTTCGCCGACCGATTTCATCACCGACAAGTTGATGCCGAGCAGGTCGTCGCGGCTCATGCCGGGCTTGCGCGGTACGCCGGCGGTGACGATCACCACGTCGGCGCCTGCAATGTCGGCGTAATCGTTGGTGCCGCTGATGTTGGCGTCGAAACCTTCGATAGGTCCGCACTGGGAAAGGTCGAGTGCCTTACCCTGCGGCATGCCTTCGGCGATATCGAAGAGGACGATGTCGCCCATTTCCTTCTTCGCTGCCAGGTGAGCAAGCGTTCCGCCGATCATGCCGGAACCAATGAGCGCAATCTTCTTGCGGGCCATCTTCGGTCTTTTCCTTCCCTCAGGTCTCGGGACGTGAAAAATCCTGACCGATGCGATGCATTCCCTAACGTCCCGCGAGGGCTGGCACCCGGTCTTCCTCGGCGGCCCTAGGCCGGGGGCAGGGCGATTGCAACCAGCAAAAGGTCGAACATGTCAACTATCTTTGCAATCAATTCGCAATAGCAATAAAGGCAGGTAGTGGCGCGAAATCGCGGGGCAACCCGTCGTAATTCTCACACATTACAGGGATGACGCATGAGCCGGAGCGAAGTTCCGGCAATCTGCGACCGGACTCAGGCGGTCTTGCGGTCGCCGCTATGGGCCGGGTCGCGTTCCTGCGACAATAGCATGGCGGCAAGGTAATCGGGGACGGCGCGGCTGAAGTAATAGCCTTGTCCCAGCGTGCAGCCCGCATCGCGCACGGCTTGCACCTGCTCGATGGTTTCGAGTCCTTCCGCGACGATGTCCATTTCCAGTGTCGAGCCCATTTCAGCCACGGCGCGGATGATGGCCTCGCTCTTGCGGCCCACGTCCTTGCCGGACACGAAGCTGCGATCGACCTTGATCTTCCGGAACGGGTATTTGTTGATGTAGCCGAGTGAGGAGTAGCCCGTGCCGAAATCATCGAGTGCGAAGCGCACGCCCTTGGCCGACAGTTCCTCGATAAAGACGGAGGTTGCGTCGCTGTCGTCGAGGAACAGGCTTTCGGTGACTTCGAGCTCCAGGCGCGACGGGGGCAGGCCGGCTTCGCGCAGGGCGTTGAGGATGCCGAGCGCAGCGCCCGGAGCCTTGATCTGCAGGGGCGAGAGATTGACCGCGACGGTAACGTCTTCGGGCCATTGCGCGGCTGTGCGTGCAGCCTGCGCCGTGATCCAGTTGCCGAGCGTGACGATGACGCCCGATTCTTCTGCCACCGGGATGAATTCGTCGGGACGCAGTTCGCCCTTTTCGGGGTGGAACCAGCGCACCAGCGCCTCGAAACAGCGGATCCGTCCGGTTTCGAGATCGACGATCGGCTGGAAGAAGATCGACAGTTCGTCGCGCTGGATCGCCTGACGCAATTCGCCTTCGATCTCGCGGCGACGCACGAGGTCGCGGGTCATCGTCGCATCGAAGAAGCGTGTCTGGGCGCGGCCGCCGACCTTGGCATGATACAGTGCCTGGTCCGCATTCTGCATCAGCGTGTCGGCATCGGTGCCGTCTTCGGGCAGCAGCGCGACGCCGAGCGAGGCACGCACTTCCAGCCGGTCGCCGTCGAGGCGGATCGGGCGCATGATCTCGGCGTGGATTTCGCTCGCCAGCCGTTCGCTGTCGCGGCGATCGTCGATGCGGCAGAACATGATGAACTCGTCGCCGCCAAAGCGCGCGATGGTCGAACCCTGCGGCGCAATTTCGCGCAGGCGGCGGGCAACTTCGGTCAGCACGCGGTCGCCGATGGTATGGCCGAGCAGGTCGTTCACTTCCTTGAACCGGTCGAGGTCGATCCAGAACAGGGCAACCCTGCTGTCGTCCTTGAGCGCCATCATCATCTCGACCAGCGCATGGTTGAGGCCGGCGCGGTTGTTGAGGCCGGTCACGACGTCGGTCCGTGCGAGCAGCTGCATCTTTTCGGCCAGCTTGGCGCTGGTTTCGGCAGCGGCGATGGAATCGCGCAGCACCTTGAACACGTTCATCGTGATCGATGCCATTGCCGGCAACAGCAGCAGCATCGTGAAGAACAGGGCGATGTGAGCCATCGTGCCCAGCCACAGGGCGGCGCCCATGATGGGAAGGCAAGTGAGTGACAGCTGGCCCATCGCGATCACCGGACGACCGGCGTTACGGGCGCAGATGCCCACGCCGTAACAGGTGGCGTTGGCGACCATCAGGATTTCGACTTCGGCACCTGCATCCAGCAGCATCGTCGCCGCAGCCACTCCGCCAAGGAGGAAGGCGTAGCTGAAGGCGCCGATTTCGTAGATGATTTCGAGCTTGCGCGTGCTGGTATCGCTCTGTTCGGGCGACAGGCCCAATGCGGCTGTGACGCGGGCCACGGCGACGACGGTCAGCAGCAGACTGGCCAGGTAGAGGATGTTTTCGCCCGAGGCCCATGCGGCGATCGCAGTCGATGCAATCCCGTTGATCGCGCCGATCGCCAGGCTGGCGGGCTGCGTGTAGAGCGTCGTCACAAGTGTGCGTCGCACCCGCGCAGAAAGCTTGTCTGCACGCGGCCGCGAAAGAAACCTGTCGCGCAATGTCAGGAGCGCCCCGTTGCCTCTCATGCGGGCAGCGATAACGGCAAGACGTCACCGTCAGGTTAACGTCCTACTTACCAAAGGATGTGGAAAGAATTTTTCGCAGACGGACTGCGCTTCAGGCGCCTTGCTGGCAGAGGTTCGCGCCGCCGCGCTGTTCCAGCGTATCGGCCATGCGGCGATCGAGTGTGCGGCACACCGACAGCCACCAGCGATAGGCATCCATATCGTCTTGGAAAAATGCGGTTTCGGCAGAATTGCGGGCGGCACGTGCGGCGCTCATCCCGTGTTCGGCGAAGTGACGCAGGGCCGCTTCCAGCATGTGATCGACGACGATGGTTTCGCCGTTGTCGTTTGCAGCGCGCAAGCCTTCGTGGACGATTTTCGTGCGAACGACAGTGCTCAACGCGGACCGCGCAGCGGCAAAACGAACAGACATGCAGGAGATCCTTGCGGGCTTTGAATTTCAGCGAGTGAAGGGCACCTAGCTGCGCACCCGCTAAAGGCCCGTTTTATAACAGGGTTTCCAGCGTGTTAACGGTGCTGTTTATGCATCGGGCACAAGCGCGTCCGTCGCTGCTGCGCTTACTTTGCGACGGGTGATCCGGGTTGCGATTTCCATTGGCCGACGCGCGAATATTGCTCCTTCACCTGACCGGCTCCGGCATATGGGCCGCTCTGCTGCTGGGCAGGGACGGGTGCTGCGGCCGGAAGCGGCGCCGGATCGGCGCGGTGAGACATTTCGCCGGCACTGCCATTCGAAGCGGGAGCATATTCCGCTGCCGTCACCACCGGTCCGGCATCGCGCAGTGCGACCGGCGTTACGCTCTCGACACCGCTATAGCGGGCAAGGAAGGCGCCCGATGTACCGGCTGCCCCGCGCCAGCGATAGAAACGGTGCGCACCGATTGCACCAACATAGTCGAGCGTTTTCGCCCAGTACGGATTGACCCAATTGGTGTGGTAATGGGTGGCAAGCCCGATCGGTTTGTACACTTCGCCGGCGAGGGCGCGGGCTGCTATCGCCTGGGCACGGTCCCAGCCGCGCCGGCTGGGCTGGCGGGCGAGCGATCCGTCGCAGGTGAAAGTGAACTGGCAACCGGTCTGGCGCTGCGAGCCCTGGAAAACCACGCCGCATACGCTGTTCGGCCATGCCGAATGCGCAACGCGGTTGAGCACGACCTGGGCGACGGCCTGCTGCCCGGCATCGCTTTCGCTGGCAGCCTCGTAATAGATCGCTTGCGTCATGCAGCGAAGCGCGCGTGCCTTGTCGAGACCTGTCCCGGCGCTGAGGAAGGACCGCGCTGCAGGACCGGCATCGATGGCAAGCCCTACTCCAGCGCTTTCGACGGGTTGTTCCATCGGATCGAGCGCGGGAAGGGCGAGGGAAGTTTCCGGCGTTTCCTCGAGGTAATAGAATGCAGCCCCGGGGAAGCCCATTCCCGGCTGTTCGAATGGCTGGAGCTGCGGTTCGGCTGCAAGAGACATGCTGTCACCTGAATTGCGCGCAATGTCCCAGTCACCGGGCGCGGCGAAGGCCGGAACGCCGATGGCAGCGGCCAGCACCAATGCGCGGCGACCGCGATGACGCGGTGCCTGTGCATCGGCTGGTCCCATCAGGGCATTGAAAATTCGGCGCAGCATCGGTGTCCTTTTGAGCGAACGAAAATCGCGCTCCGGCGCGTAGCCCCGGGCGGCGGCTTGCGCGAGCATCCTGTCGGCGCCGTCCCTATTACAGACAGGGCAGTTAAAAAGGTTAACTTGGCTAGGTGCCGCCCGGCGCACTTGCGGCGCGGTTCCCGCCTGACTATCGCATCAGTCTGACGGGGACCGATGACAGCCAGATTTCCATTATTCTTGCCAATCGGATCGCGGCTGGCGCTCGCCGTCGCTGCGGCTCTCGGCCTTGCATCATGCGCGCCGACCGCGACGCACGAAGGGCAGCGCCCTGCCAAGCCCGCCTTCGTCAGCCTCAACCCCTGCACCGACGCCATCCTGGTAGAGGTCGCCGATCCGTCGCAAGTGCTCGCGCTGTCGCATTACAGCATGGACCCCGCATCAAGCTCGATCCCGGCAGAAGTGGCATCCAAATTTGCAGCGACTGGCGGTGCGGTCGAGGAGATTGCCGCACTCGATCCCGATCTCGTTCTCGCCGCAAGTTTCATATCACCAGCGACCCGCAACGCGCTGGATCGACTGGGATTTCGCACCGAGACTTTCGGTATTGCGAGCGACGAGCAGGGCAGTTTCGAGCAGATCAGGCGCATCGCGGCGCTGGCGGGGCATCCTGAACGGGGGGAGGCGCTGATCGGGCGTATCGAAAGCGCTCTCGCAGCCAATCGCGCGCGCGAAGGAGAACCCAGCGTTTCGACCGTGCTGTGGCAGCCTGGCGATATCGTGCCGGGGGAGCAGGCGCTTGTCAGCGGATTGATGCGCAATGCAGGTCTGTCCAGCCACAGCAGCGCCATCGGCATGGGGCAGGCGGATTACCTGTCGCTCGAACAGATGCTGGCATCGCCGCCGCAATTGCTGCTGGTGGCAGGTGACAGCCGAGCTCAGCATCACCCCGCGTTGAAGCAGCTGGAAAACACGCGCGTCGAAACGCTCGATCCCTCGCTGCTCTATTGCGGCGGCCCGACCATCATTCGCGCAGCCGAGCGGCTTGGCGCGATCCGTAGGTCAATGACATGAACCGTGCAGCACTGGTCTTTGCCGGTCTGCTCGCGCTGGCGCTGCCGCTGTCGCTGCTGGCGGGCCGCGTATGGATCGACCCTGCGACCACGCCCAATGCGGCATTGATTCTGATGGAGCTGCGCCTGCCGCGCGCGCTGCTCGCCATGACCGTGGGTGCAGGGCTGGGTGCCGCTGGCGCTGCGATGCAGGGTTATCTCCGAAATCCGCTGGCCGATCCGGGATTGTTCGGCATCGCCCCGATGGCTGCGCTTGGCGCAGTGGCGAGCCTCTGGTTCGGCTTTGCCGTCAGCCCGTGGCTGCTCCCCGTCATGGCGCTGTGCGGGGCGGCGGTCGGCATGGCTTTGCTCGCAGGTATTGCAGGCCGGACCGGCGGTATCGCGCTGTTCACGCTTGCCGGCCTGATGATCGCGAGCCTTGCCGGAGCCCTGACCGCGTTGGCGATCACCATGTCGCCCAGCGCCTTTGCGATGAGCGAGATCGTCATGTGGCTCAACGGCGCGCTGACCGATCGCAGCTGGGACGAGGTATGGATTGCAGCGCCGCTCGTCACGATCGGCATAGTCCTGCTCGCCTTCGCCTCCCGCCCGCTCGATGCGCTGACTTTGGGGGGCGATGCGGCGAGGTCGATGGGCGTCGACATGGGCCGTTTGATGGCGTTGCTGGTCACAGGTATCGGACTGACCGTCGGCGCAGGCGTTGCAGTGGCCGGCATCATCGGCTTTGTCGGGCTGATCGTCCCGCATCTCGTCCGCCCGATGACCGATCGTCTGCCATCCAGCCTGATCCTGCCGAGCGCGCTTGCAGGCGCCCTGCTGGTGCTGGTCGCTGACAGCCTTGTCCGCATACTGCCACTGGTGACGGAGTTGCGACTGGGCATTGCTCTCAGCCTGATCGGTGCGCCGTTCTTCCTCTGGCTGTTGTTGCGCATGCGGAGGGGCAGGGTATGAGCCTCAGCGCAAGCGATCTCACAATTCGGCGGGGCGACGTCCCGGCGTTGACCGGTGTTTCGACCAGCCTATCGGGCGGTAGCATCACCGCCATTTGCGGACCGAACGGAGCGGGAAAGTCGACGCTACTGATGGCGCTGGCGGGCCTTCTCGAACCGTCAGCCGGAGCGGCAGCGCTGGAGGCGGCGAGCCTTGCCTGCCTCCATCCACGCGTGCGCGCCCGCCGTATCGGCTATCTGCCGCAGGAAGCGAGCGTGGCATGGGACGTGTCGGTCGCCAATCTCGTGCGGCTGGGGCGAATGCCGCACCGCGACAGGGGCGAAGAGGCGGTAGAAAGCGCCATTACAGCGCTCGACCTGCAACCTTTGCGCCACCGCCCCGCATCGCAGCTTTCGGGCGGCGAGAAAGCGCGCACGCTTCTCGCACGCGTGCTTGCTGGCGAGCCCGAATGGATCCTAGCCGACGAACCGCTGGCGGCGCTCGACCTCGGCCATCAGGTCACGCTGCTGCGGCATCTGCGCAGCGCGGCGAACGGGGGGGCGGGCGTCGTGCTGGTGCTGCACGACCTGGCGCAGGCGATGAACCACGCGGATCATGTGCTGGTATTGAAAGAGGGCCGCCTGATCGCAGACGGCCCCCCTCAGGATGCATTGTCGAGCGAAATCATCGCCGACGTATGGGGCGTCACCGCGCGCTGGCTCGGGGAACCGGGCGCGCGGGCGCTTGTCACCGGCTGATTATTCGCCGTCCTCGCCAACGAGGCCGCGCGATACCAGCATCGGGGTCACGTCGGGCTCACGACCGGCGAAGTTCTGGAACATCTGGAAGTAATCCATCGTCCCGCCCTGGCTGATCACGGTGTCGCGATAGTGGTCGCCGTTGGCGCGCGTCAGCCCGCCATTGTCGAGGAACCACTTGCGGCTGTCCTTGTCGAGCATCTCGGTCCACAGATAGCTGTAATAGCCGGCCGAATAGCCTGCCGGGCCCGAGAAGATATGGTTGAAGTAGCTGGTGCGATAACGCGGCGGCACGAGGTCGATTTCGAGGCCGAGCTCCTTCAGCGACTTGCGTTCGAAGGCATCGACCTTCTCCGGCGTATCGATCGAAGCCGCTTCTTCGGGCGACAGTGCATGCCACTTCATGTCGAGCAGCGCTGCTTCCACCGTTTCACCAAAGTCGTAACCCTGGTTGAACTTGGCTGCGGCCTGGATCTTCTCGACCATAGCCATCGGCAGCGTTTCACCGGTCTTGTAGTGCTTGGCATAATTCTGCAGCACTTCCGGATAGGTCGCCCACATCTCGTTCACCTGGCTCGGATACTCGACGAAGTCGCGCGCCGTCGCCGTGCCTGAAAGCGAGGTGTACTGCTGGTTGGCGAACAGGCCGTGCAGGGCATGGCCGAATTCGTGGAACATCGTTTCGACATTGTCGAAATCGACCAGCTGCACTTCGCCTTCCGGCGCCTTCGGGATGTTGAGCACGTTGTAGATCACCGGCTTGGTGCCCCACAGGTGGCTCTGGTCCACGAAGTTCGACATCCATGCACCGCCACGCTTCGACGGGCGCTGGTAGGGGTCGAAATAGAAGATGCCGAGCTGCGAGCCGTCCTTGTCGAACACGTCATAGGTCGACACGTCGGGGTGATAGACCGGCAGGTCGGTGCGCTTCTTGAAGCTGATGCCGTAAAGCTTGTTGGCGGCGAAGAACACGCCGTCTTCCAGCACCTGGTCGATCTGGAAATAAGGCTTCACGATGCTTTCGTCGAAGGCATAGCGTTCGGCCTTGATCTTCTCGGCATAAACGTTCCAGTCCCACGGCTTGACCGTGAAGTCCTTGCCTTCGGCCTTGATCATCGCGTTGATTTCGGCAGCTTCGCGGCGCTGGGTCGCGGCGAGGGCGGGGACCATCTGTTCCATGAAGCCGAGCGCGGTCGCAGGCTTTGCCGCCATGCGGTCGTACATGGTGTAGCTGGCCCAGTCGGGTTCGCCGAACAGGGCAGCCTTTTCGGCGCGCAACTGGGCGATCTTGGCGACCAGCATACGGGTGTCGTTTTCATCGCCGCTGTCGGCGCGGTGATAGCTCGCCCAGAACAGCTTTTCGCGGGTGCCGCGATCCTCGAGGCTGGGGTTGAGCGGGTGGCGCGTCGTGTTCTGCAGCGCGATCGCGTATTTGCCTTCATGCCCCTTTTCGGCGGCGAGCTTGGCTGCGCCTTCGATCTCGGCATCGGTCAGGCCGGCGAGGGCTGCCGCATCATCGACGATCAGCGCATTATCGACGGTCGCTTCGCGAACCTTCTGGCTGAATTCGGTCGTGATCGTGGTCAGCTCGGTGTTGATTTCCTTCACCCGTTCGCGCTGGGCGTCGGTCAGCAAGGCACCGGCGTGGACCATGCCCTTGTAGGTTTCCTCGAGTAGCTTGGCGTCTTCGCGCGTCATCGTCATCGATGCGCGTGCGTCATAGACCGCCTTCACCCGGGCGAAGAGTTCGGGGTTGAGGCTGATCTTGTCCGAATGCGCGCTCAGCTTGGGGCCGATTTCGGTGTCGATCTGGTCGAGGCGGTCGTTGGTGTTGGCGCCGGTGAGCGCATAGAACACGGTCGCGACGCGGCCGAGCATGCGGCCCGATTTCTCGAGAGCGACGATGGTATTCTCGAACGTCGGGGCAGCGGGATTGTCGATGATCGCCTGCACTTCGGCCTGCTGGATCGCCATGCCCTGTTCGAAGGCCGGGATGTAGTCATCCTCGCTGATCTTGGTGAAGTCGGGCGCGTGCAGCGGAAGCGTGCTTTCGGATGCGAAATAACCGGTCCCCTGGGGAATGTCCGGCGCGTAATCTGCGGCTTCTTCAGCCTGCTTGATCGGATCCATCGCGTCCTCGTAAGTGGTTGCGCAGCCGGCCAGGAGGGCGGCAATTGCAGTGGTGGCCAGAATGCGGGCCTTCATAAGCTCTCCAATTCCTTGATGTGCCGCATGCAGCGAATGGCACGCGGTCGTTCCAGTCCTCTGTAACAAAGGCGACTTGAACAGAAGATTGATTGCATTTGCAACCACCGAGGCGGGCGTTGGCAGGTGCGCCAATGTCGCTGGTCGAAAGCTTCTGCCTGCGCTGTCGCGATACTTGACACAGGCGGGGCTTTGCAGGAGCAGGCGGTCTTTCCTCTAAGGTGTCGCATCCTTGATGATCAGTAGGCTTTCTCTCGCTACAGCAGTGGCGCTCTCGCTGGCGCCCGCAATCGCCTGTGCGCAAGAGGCAGGGGCGGATGCCGATGGCGTGTCCGCAGGATCGTCTTTGTCGCTCGACGCGGCGCAAGTGTTCAATTTTGCGGAAGAAGCGCGCGCCGCCGGCGATTTCGAAACGGCGGAAACGGCGTATCGGGCGCTGATGCAGGACCCCAGTGTCGAGCTTCGCAACGAAGCGCGTTTCCGCCTTGCCATGATGCTGGCGGACCAGATCGGAAATTACCGCGAAGCCGCTGTGCTGCTGCGCCAGATCCTGGACGAACAGCCCGATGTTGCCCGGGTGCGTGTCGAACTGGCGCGAATGCAGGCGATGATGGGCAATCTTACCGAAGCGGCGAGGGAATTGCGCGCGGCGCAGGCGGCGGGGCTGCCGCCGGAGGTTGAGAAGATGGTGCGCTTCTACGCCAGCGCGCTCGCCAGCAAGAAGCCGTTCGGGGCGAGCCTCGAACTGGCATTGGCCCCCGATTCCAACATCAATCGCGCGACCCGTTCGGATACGCTCGAAACCGTGATCGGCGATTTCACGCTCGACGAGAACGCGCAGGAACGATCTGGCCTGGGCCTGAGGCTGCGCGGGCAGGCCTATGTGCGGCAGGGGCTGGCCAAATCGGTCGATCTTCTCGCAAGCGTCAGTGCCAGCGGCAATTTCTACCGCGAGAGCGATTTCGACGATTACGTCGTGTCGCTCCAGGCTGGGCCGCAAGTCACCTCGGGCGCGGACCGTATTAGCCTTTCCGGCACCACCGCCTGGCGCTGGTTCGGCCAAAGCCCATACAGCTTCTCCTATGGTGTGACGGGTGATTATCGGCACCCGACCGGCAAACGCTCGCAACTGCGGGTCGATGCAAGCGCGATCCATACCACCGACCGGCTCAACAGCCTGCGCTCGACCGACCGGTTCAGCCTTGCAGCCGGGGTCGACCGTGCCTTCAGCGCGCGTTTCGGCGGAGGCTTGCGGGTATCGGGCAATCGATCGGTCGCCAACGATCCCGGTTATTCGACGGCGGGCGGCGGGATCGATGTCTTCCTGTTCCGCGAACTGGGGCAGACGACGGTTGTTGCGACCTTGGGATACGACCGTCTCGAGGCGGACAAGCGCATCTTCCTCTATCCCGAGCGCCGGGTCGACGATCGCTTCTCGACGAGCCTTTCGGGCACGTTCCGCAGCCTTCGGGTGCTGTCTTTCGCCCCGCTGGTCCGGGTCAGTTACGAGAACAACAGTTCGACAGTCGGGATCTACGATTTCGACCGGATCGCGGCCGAATTCGGGGTAACTTCGGCATTTTGATTTTGAGCGATACACTATAGAAAATATACTCTATTTGCGCAGCTTAAATACCAATGCCGAATCACGAATCGGGTAAGTTCGGCATTTCGGGAAATGAGGGGAGTTTCAGTAATGGGTCGTTATCGGGTCGTATTGCAGGCCAGCGTCTGCGCCTTGTCCTTCGCGCTTATGGCATGCGGTGGCGGCGGAGGGGGCGGAAACGTCAATTCCACCCCGCGGCCGACGCCAACGCCGACCCCAGCGCCTTCGCCGACGCCGTCGCCAACGCCGACACCGACGCCAACGCCAACGCCGACACCGACACCGACGCCTACTCCGACGCCAACGCCTCCTCAGACCGGAACGTCGCTGGTCAATCCCACGCTGGCATCGAGCCATCCGACACAGGCGGTCAAGATTTCCGGCTCGCTGACGAGCACCGGTGCCGCCCAGTCCGATGTGACGACCGGCGCGCAGTCGCTGACGATTTCCATTGATCCGGCAACCGGCACCTACACCTTGACCAGGCCCGGCGGAAACAAGCAGTTTTCGAACGTAACCGCGGTCGACCAGACCGCGTCGAACATGGTCTATGGCGAGTTCGTGAAAAACGTATCCGGCGGTCAGGAAAACCTGTTTGTCACCCTGCCTCCCGGCACTTCCACCGACCGGTTGAACTGGGTCGGGCAGGGGGTTTACTTCAGCCTCATCCAGCGGCCCGATGGAACCTATGTGGTCGACGCCGACGCGTTCCATTATGGCTATCCAACTGCCCCGGCATCGGTCCCGACCTCCGGAGGCGGGACCTATAACGTCTACGTCCTCGGCTTCCTGACCGAACAAGGCCAGAATCCGATCCTGATGCGGACCTATAACCCCGGTACGCTGACCGCGGATTTCGGGGCTGGCACCGTTTCGGTCAGCGGCCTCGTCGACGGGTTCGACCTCGTCAATTCGACCGGCGGTTTCAGCTTCGCCTACAATGGCGATGCAACCATCGGATCGAGTGGTTTCAATGGCGATTTCACTCTCGGCGGCATCGGGGGGACCTGGGCGGGACTTTTCTATGGCCCGTCCGCAACCGAAGTCGGGGCATCGTTCCGTGGCGGGTCGAGCGTCGTCGATTTTGCCGGAACGCTGGTCGGCTCGAGCGATCCGGGCTTCCGCAACATTGCGTCGAGCTTCGCCGGATTGAACGATCCTGCGGATTTCGAACCGATTGTCATTGAAGAGCTCGAGAATGTTACCCAATCGGGCTCGACCGTCTCCACGACCTTCTTCCGCGCCGGAACGGGTAGCGGCATCCTCGGCAATTACGGGGTCAGCTACCGCAATCCGGGTCTGTGGAGCCTCGCCAATACCTTTACCTATAGCGACAGTGACAAGAATGCCTCGCTGTCGAACGATCAGTACACCGTTTATGGCGACGTCAATCCGGCCGGTGGCCAGATCGACGGGCTTACCCTGCTCAACACGGCGCCGGGCAATTCGCTGGTCGAGCTGACCTATACCAAGTTCGGTATCTGGGAGCGGGGCGGCAACGGATCGGGCGATTACGAGATCGCACGCCGTTATGCCGTGTTCGGTTTCAAGACCGACCCGGCGAGCGTTCCGACCACGGGCAGTGCGACCTATAATGGTGTCGTCGTCGGCGCAGCGAAGAGCACGGGCGCAACCAATCGATTCTACGACCTGACCGGCACAACGGAAATCAGCGTGAACTTCGGCACCTTCATTTGGAACGGACAGCTTGCGCTGACGGGCACCGATCGCCAGTCGAGTGCGACGCGCGATTTCGGCAGCTTTATCAGCGCGCCGGGCTCGCTAACCGGCAACCAGTTGCAACCGGCCATGTTCATGTCGGGCGGCAACCCATACGGCCAGATCTTCGGCTATCTGTTCGGTCCGGGAGCTGCCGAAGTCGGGGGCGGATTTACCCTGGATTTCGACGACCTTACTATCTCCGGCAATACGGTCGACATCGACGGTATTTTCGCCGGCAGGAAGAACTGACCTCAACTATCCGAGCGATAGGTCCGGTTTGAAGGGGCTCGCCTGATGGGCGGGCCCCTTTTGCCGTGTGCGTGCAAAATGCACGCGTGTGGCTCCCCCCGATCGAGAGTGTGAGTGTGATCGAAAGAGGGAAGCCTGCACGCGGTACTGCGCAAAGTAGTACGGCTTGCAAAACTCTTCGAAGTCCCTGAGCTGACCTCAAGGTGCGACCCGAAAGGCTCGGCGGGAAGACTCGCAAAGAGAACCTTTGTTTGGCGGATACACCCCGCTTCCGGCACTTCATTTTTCCTATAGGGCCCCTAGGGGGAACCGCGCAGGAACATTGTAATTGACCTATTAACACCCAGATTACGGGCACTTGGCGGGCCGCGCTTCGGCGGCTCTTGACTACCCGGAACATTTACGGAACACCGCCCCAATGGCCCTCACGAAAATCTCTGTGCGCGGCGCGCGCGAACACAACCTCAAAGGCGTGGACATCGACCTTCCGCGCGATAGCCTGATCGTGATTACGGGCCTGTCCGGTTCGGGCAAGTCGAGCCTCGCTTTCGATACGATCTATGCCGAAGGGCAGCGTCGCTATGTCGAAAGCCTGAGTGCCTATGCGCGCCAGTTCCTGGAGATGATGCAGAAGCCCGATGTCGAGCATATCGACGGACTTTCTCCTGCCATCTCGATCGAGCAGAAGACCACAAGCCGCAACCCGCGTTCGACCGTCGCCACCGTGACCGAAATCTACGACTACATGCGCCTGCTATGGGCGCGCGTAGGCGTGCCTTACTCGCCGGCGACCGGAGAGCCGATCAGCGCGCAGACCGTCAGCCAGATGGTCGACCGCGTCATGGCGCTGCCCGAAGGCACGCGGCTCTATTTGCTCGCGCCGGTCGTACGCGGGCGCAAGGGCGAATACCGCAAGGAGCTGGCCGAATGGCAGAAGGCGGGCTTCACCCGCGTGCGCATCGACGGAGAGCTTTATCCGATCGAAGAAGCGCCTGCGCTCGACAAGAAATACAAGCACGACATCGAGGTCGTGGTTGATCGCCTGGCGGTGAAAGAAGGGCTTGAGACAAGGCTTGCCGACAGCTTCGAAACCGCGCTCAAGCTGGCCGAAGGGTTGGCTTATGTCGACCTTGCCGACGGCGTGGTCCCGGGCCGCGAGGGCGAAGAAGAAGCGGGCGGCGCGATGAAGGGCGCCGGTATCCCGGCCAACCGCATCGTCTTTTCGGAAAAGTTCGCCTGCCCGGTTTCGGGCTTCACCATCGAAGAGATCGAGCCGCGCCTGTTCTCTTTCAACGCACCGCAAGGGGCTTGTGCGACTTGCGACGGGATCGGCGAGAAACTGCTGTTCGATCCGCAACTGGTCGTGCCCAATGAAGCGCTCAGCCTCAAGCAGGGCGCGGTCGTGCCCTGGGCGAAGAGCAACCCGCCGTCCCCCTATTACATGCAGGTGCTGACAAGCCTGGCGAAGGCATACGACTTCGACCTGACGACGCCGTGGAACGCGCTCGAGCCCGACCAGCGGATGATCATTCTCCACGGCACGGGCGGCATGCCGGTCGAGCTCACCTTCAAGGACGGGCGCAAGGAATACACCGTGCGCAAGGCGTTCGAGGGCGTGATCGGCAATCTCAACCGCCGCCTGCTGCAGACCGAAAGCGCCTGGATGCGCGAGGAGCTGTCGAAGTTCCAGACCGCGCAGCCGTGCGAGACCTGCGGCGGCAAGCGCCTCAACGAGAAAGCGCTGTCGGTGAAGATCCCCGGTCCCAACGGGCCGACCGATATCGCCGAACCTACCCGGATGAGCGTTGCCGATGCCAAGGCGTGGTTCCTCGCGCTCGACGGCCTGCTCAACGACACGCAGGCGCAGATCGCCAAGGCCATCCTCAAGGAAATCAACGAGCGTCTGGGCTTCCTCGACAATGTCGGGCTCGACTACCTCAATCTCGACCGCACCTCCGGAACACTGAGCGGCGGGGAGAGCCAGCGCATCCGCCTCGCCTCGCAGATCGGCAGCGGGCTGTCGGGCGTGCTCTACGTGCTCGACGAGCCCAGCATCGGCCTCCACCAGCGCGACAACGACCGGCTGCTCGAAACGCTGAAGCGCCTTCGCGACCTCGGCAACACGGTGATCGTGGTCGAGCATGACGAGGATGCGATCCGCACCGCCGACCACGTGGTCGACCTCGGCCCCGGCGCGGGCGTCCACGGCGGCGAAGTGGTCGCGCAGGGCACGCTGAAACAGGTATTGAAGTCCAAGAACTCGCTCACCGCCGATTACCTCACCGGCAGGCGAGAGATCGCGGTGCCGACGACCCGCCGCAAGGGCAACGGGCACGAGCTGACCGTCCATGGCGCGCGGGCGAACAATCTGCAGGACGTCACCGCCAGCATCCCGCTCGGCACCTTTGCCTGCATCACCGGCGTTTCGGGCAGCGGCAAGTCGTCTTTCACCATCGACACGCTCTATGCCGCAGCGGCGCGGACATTGAACGGCGCGCGGGTGATCGCAGGCGCGCACGACAAGGTCACCGGCCTCGAATATTGCGACAAGGTGATCGAGATCGACCAGTCGCCCATCGGCCGCACCCCGCGTTCGAACCCGGCGACCTACACCGGCGCCTTCACGCAGATCCGCGACTGGTTCGCGGGCCTGCCGGAGGCGCAGGCGCGCGGATACAAGCCCGGCCGCTTCAGCTTCAACGTCAAGGGCGGGCGCTGCGAGAAGTGCCAGGGCGACGGGCTGATCAAGATCGAGATGCACTTCCTCCCCGACGTTTACGTCACCTGCGAGGAATGCCACGGCAAGCGGTACAACCGCGAAACGCTGGAGGTGAAGTTCAAGGGCCACTCCATCGCCGACGTGCTCGACATGACGATCGAGGATGCGGAGGAGTTTTTCAAGGCCGTCCCCCCCATTCGTGACAAGATGCACATGCTGAACGAGGTCGGCCTCGGCTACGTCAAGGTCGGCCAGCAGGCGACGACGCTTTCGGGGGGCGAGGCGCAGCGGGTGAAGCTGGCGAAGGAACTGTCGAAACGCAGCACCGGGCAGACGCTCTATATCCTCGACGAGCCGACCACGGGCCTGCATTTCGAGGATGTGAGGAAGCTGCTGGAGGTGCTGCACCGGCTGGTGGATCAGGGCAATTCGGTGGTGGTGATCGAACACAACCTCGACGTGATCAAGACCGCGGACTTCATCCTCGACCTCGGCCCCGAAGGCGGGGTGCGCGGGGGCGAGGTGGTCGCGTCAGGCACGCCGGAGGAAGTGGCGCAGGAACCGCGCAGCTTTACCGGCGCCTACCTCAAACCGATGCTTGAACGTCAAAAGGAAGCTGCCGAGTAGCGCTGGATCGGCGAGCGTTTGCGGCCCGATGAGCGAAGCGATTGGGGCCGCAGACGCGAACCGCAAGGGCGGAAGCGAAGTCGAAGACGCAGCTTGCCAAAGGCCACCTGCAGGGCCGCCGCGCCTTATGGCGCGAAAGCCGAGCGAACGGACGTGAGCGCTGGCGACTGAAGCTAAACAAACAAAATGAAGCGGCTGAGTAGCGCGCGCCCGCAGGGGTAGCGGGCGCTATTTCCGCACTGCGCGGTCAACGATGTCCTTGGCTTCCTTGAGGCCGAGACCGGCCCGTTCGCGCACCAGCTTGATCGCCTCGATCTTGCGGCGTTTTTCGAGCGCCTGGCGGATTTCGGGAATGGCGAGCAGCGCCTCTACATCGGTGCGGCGGTTATCGGGGGCCGCGCCGTGATGGCCGGAGGGAGAGCGGTCCATCTGCGTGTCCATCTGCGCGATGGTCTTGCGCTTCTGTCGCGCGATCATGTCCTCCCCGCTGCGCCTGCGCAGCAGCCCTATGCCGAGGACGATCATGCTGGCGAAAACCGCCCCGAGGAATGCTGTGAATGGCTCCATGCGGTGGAACGTACCGCAATGGACGGGGCAGGGGCAATGGGGGAGTATGTATCTCGGGGGTTTGTCAGGGAAGACAGTGTGAGTGTCCCAGAAATTGCGGTCCTTCGCCAGATTTCAGCGGGTTCAACTATCCAACACAGCCGCCTTCGGTGAAGAAGGTAGAGTAATAATTGAATCTATTTGCCCGATTTGCTTGGCAAATCGAAAAGTATTCAATACAGCGTGGCGATGTTGGGGGCACCGGAAACTGCGATAAAAGAACGATTGGGTCATGCTGTAGTAGACATGATCGCAACAAGGGCGGGCTGCTACGTGACGCAACCCCCGACCGACTACAAGTCGACCGATGTGAATATTGCTCCAATGGCTGCAGGCACGCCGGCACAGATCGACGCTCAGATCAAAGGTGTAACAACTCTAGTTTCGAAGGGCGATTTTCTCGAGTACAAGCTCAAGAAGAGAAACTACGACCACTTACGCGCTCAGAACCTTATGATCCCGCGGGTTCTTCTGGTCGCAGACGTCGCGAAGGAAGCAGACCGGTGGGTGATCTTTGATCATAAAAGCGTAAAGTTCTGCAATGGCGTCTACTGGTATGATTTGCACGGATTGTCAGACGCAACACAGCAGTCCAATGTTCCTATTATGATTCCTCGTGCAAATCGGCTGGATGCGGCGAAACTTGTCGAGCTTCTCGAGCGAGGCCTGGCCAACGCGCGGTCAGGAAAAGGTGGACTGTCATGACTTCAGAAGCGTGGCTCCACTTTGCGATGGATGCATCTCTCGAGAAATATGAGACTTTCTTGACCTTGCAGGGCTTCAATTTTTCTGAAGATCTCGGGGGGCGTGGGGCAGTCTACGTGTCCAAGGATGGTCGATACGTAGTCGTTCCAACGACGAAAAATATTGATGACCTTGAGATGAGGTTGATTAAGTTAATCAATGATTTGTCGCGCTTATTGGATTCGGATCGCGAGCGCATTGCACGTTCTATTTCCTCGATAGGTTTCGACACCCTCCGCGTCAGGACTGGCATCGGTGCATCAAGTGTTAGTGTCGATTTAGATGATGCAATAGAAACATTGAACAATAGTTACTCTCTCATTGATTACGCTGCAGTGTTTGCGACCTCCGAAAAGCCAGTAAGCTATGTCAGAGGTCGACGTACTAACGAAGTAAGTAAATACCTTGATACTGTACGAATGGGGCAAACAGAGCCTGGGTCATTTGTTATTACATTGCTTCTGCCAACCCAAAGAACAGATTCCTTGTTGGGAAATGAGTCTGAGCATATAAATATTGGGCGGCGCGTAAGTAATTCGTTAGCGAACGGATTGGAGGCATCGAAGATTCAGCCAAATGAGTTGCTGCAATTGTCACCGGTCTTCCCAGCGAATTTTGCTACGGCGCTTGCCGAGATTGTCGCTCTCTCTCCGAGGGTTGAGATCGGCGTTCATCAGTCGATGGAGCAAAGGATCCGAAAGGTTGAGTTTCAGAGGAGAGACGAAGACACTTTGCGTGAAATTGCAGACCAGCTTGCGCCAAGAGCTGAAACTTGGAAGCGAAAACTTTCTGGCACTGTAGTCGGTGTGACGGAGCCACGAGGGCAACGAAATGGAACGCTAATTCTCGAAGCTCGCTTCGGAGATGACCTAAAGCATGTGCGGATACCATTTGAGCGAGGTGATCGAAAGCTTGTAATCGACGCCTTTGATCAGAAGGCTGAGCTATCACTCGAAGTCCAAGGATTAATCGTGAAAAGTGCCGGTGGACGATATTCGATGGAACAACCTACCGACTTTGCTTGCGTTCGCAGAGGTTCGTTGACCTAGCAGACGATGGTGGCGAAATGGCACAAGGTTGCTCAAGATTGCCAAACCCGTGATTAAATAGCTTCTTTTTTCCTACTCGCCCCAGTTCCCGTATTCTGTTCGGTTCCCACCTTCCGAAAGGAACCGAATTGTGACCGCCCTTATCTCTATCGACCAAGATTCTTCGTCGCCCCTGCCAGGCGCAAAACCGGTGTCCACTTTTGCTGAAGGGGCGAGGTACTCCATCTTCAATTCGCGTGCGCAGGGGGCTTTCCTCGACAGCCTCGCGCAATATGGCAATGTCCGCCTCGCGTGCCGGGCGGGGCGGGTCAGCCCGCAGACCGCCTATCGCGCGCGGCGCACGCGCCCGGCCTTTGCCGCGCTGTGGGATGCGGCGCTGCTCTCTGCCCGTACCCGCGCCGAGGAGGTGCTGGCCGACCGCGCCCTCAACGGCGTGGAGGAGCAGGTGTTCTATCACGGGGAGGAGGTGGCGACCCGGCGCCGCTACGATTCCCGCCTGCTGCTCGCGCACCTGGCGCGGCTCGACCGCCTGGCCGAACGTGCCGAGGTGGGGGCTGCGACGGCGCTGCTCGACGATGCGATTGATGCGCTGCGGCGCGGGGAGGAACTGCCCCATGCGCTCCCCGAAAAAGAGCCGCAGGACAGTGTTCCATGTGTTCCATCGGGTAGGAATTCCCCTCCTTGTAAGCCCCCTGTCGAGACTCCTTCAGAAACCCTCGACACGCGCCTCGATGCGATGGAGGCGGCGCGGCCCGCGCATGCCTTGCCCCCGCACCAGCTTTGCAGCGGGGTGGCGGAGGTCGATGCGCTGGAGGCGCTGCAACTCGCCGCTTTCGAGGCCGGCTATCCGCAGTGGTACGAGCTGAGAGAGGCGGAGGAATGGGAGGAGGAGGGGGCCTGCGACGCCCCTCACGATCCGATTGCCTGATCTGCGGCAAAGGCTTAGCTTCCCCTACGGAAAAGGGGAGAGATCATGCACGCACGGATCTGGTTCATGGCACTTGGCGCGCTCGCGCTGCCCTGCGCGGCGCAGGCTGCCGCCTACATCAAGTTCGACGGGATCAAGGGCGAAAGCCGGATCGCCGCGATGGGTTTCAAGGGCGAGGGCGAGGGCTTCAACGGCGGCGTCAAGGTCGCGAGCGGGGACTTGAACGGCGACGGTGCGGCCGAGACGAGCGGCGATGGCCGGGTGGACGGGCGCGATTTCGAGGTGTGGCGCAACTCGGGCGCCGCTGCCTCTGCCCCTGCCGCCCCGGGCAATGTGAAGGCGAAGGGGCCGCGCCCGCAGACGGTCGGCCTGCTGCTTCCCGCGGTGCAGCGGGTGCGCGAGGCAGCTGCCGCCCTGCCCGAAGGCATGAAGTGCGAAGTCGGCGCAACGCTGCGCAACCTCACCATCCGTAACGAGGAAACCGCCCAGGTCGTGCGGGTGCCGACGGCTACGGTCACAGCCTGCTCTGCCGAGCAGGTGACGCTCAACTTCTCGAAGGTAGAGGCGGTGGGGCCAGAGGCCCGCGTCATCCGCGCAAGACCCCGCGAATAGAGGGGCAGGGGAAGGGTGCGGCGCCCCTCACGATCCGATTGCCTGAGCATCGGCAAAGGCGTATCCTGCGTGACAGGTCGCAAAGCGATCACACGATAGCAAATCGGGGGAGTGCACGATGAAACATGCCAAGCTTGCAATCGCCGGATGCCTGGCGGCGGGGATCGTCCTGCCGGCCGCAGCGCAGGACAATTTCTCTTACATCGGGACCAGCCTGTTCGGCGAATACGAGACTTCGGGCGGCGCAGGGCCTGACCAGACGGCGGATTTCTCGGCCGAGCTGGACCTTGGCAAGGGGCGCATCTGCTACATGCTCGAGGTGGAGGGGATCGACGATTTCTCCGCCGCGCATATCCACGAAGGGCGCAAGGGCAAGGACGGCCCGCCTGTCATGGAGCTCAAGCTGATGGGCGAAGACGGGCGCGACGTGTGCGTCGATGCGGACAAGGAACTGCTGACGAAGATCGCGCGCAAGCCGGGCGAATATTACGTCAACGTCCACACGATCAGGTATCCGAACGGCGCGGTGCGCGGCCAGCTCGACGAATAGGGTTGGTTGAGGCGAGGCGGGGGCTAGCCCGTCAGTCGCCGAGCAGCGCCAGCTCTACCGTGCCGTGGCCGCGGGCGATCAGGCCGATTTCGGTCGCTGCAGCGCGGCTGAGGTCGATCGTGCGATTGCGCGAGAATGGTCCGCGGTCGTTGATGCGGACGATGACCGAACGGCCGTTGCTGGGGTTGGTCACGCGGACTTTCGATCCGAAGGGCAGGGTGCGGTGTGCCGCGGTCAGCCCGTTCATGTCGAAGGTTTCGCCGCTGGCGGTGCGGCGGCCGTGGAACTTGCGCCCGTAATAGGACGCAACGCCTGCGCCGAGGCTGTTCTCGGGGGCGATTTCCTCGATCGCGGGTTCGATCAGGGCCATGTCGACGGCATTGCCCGAAGGTGCGGCAGCAGCAGGCAGGGCTTCGTAACGAGCGAAGCTGGATTGGAAACCTGCGGACTTTGCCGATGCCTCTGCGGCGAGTTCTTCTGAGTGACCGGCAGTGCCGGGAAACAACAATGCGGCGGCAATAATAGCGCTGCGATACGTGCGTTTGGCCATGTTCTGGACCTCCCGTTCGGATGGAGGTTCTATAGTCGACCCTTCCCCGAGAGTCCTTAACACGGCGGCTTGTCGCCCCAATCCTGCCACGTTCCGTCGCGGAATCGGTCTGGTGGGCCGGTTTTCCTACCTTCCGGGCATCTGTCACAAGGTGGAAGAATCACCCGGCCTGGCTCTTTGAAAATTCGCCTCGACGCCCCAATCTTTGGCGCCAATTTGCAACGCCCAATAGCAAATGGGGCCGGCAACAAGTTGCCGACCCCACTCTCACCGACGCGTGGTCTTCTCTTCCGGTAAACCTTCCGAGGAGCGCTTGGCGTCCGATGTCTCACCACCGAACAAGTCGGCAGATTTTGTCACCGGCGCTCGCGCCGGCATCCGGTTCCGTCTTCCAGCGGTTTCATTCCTTCCGGACCGAGGCCCTTCCGCAATGCACCGGCCTTCCGGCGGTACCGAGACCAATCATCCTTTGATGATCCCTTTTCTCAAACGGACAGATCTCCAGCCGAAGCTTTCGACCTCTCCTTCGATCCAGGATCGAACGATCAGCCTTACCAGTGAGCAAGCAATCGCGTTCTTCTCAAACGACCGCACTTGCGTCTTGCCGAAGCCTTCTGCATGTCCGGTCTCAAAGACCGCGTGGACAGAACCCACTGCGTCGGTCGTTCGTAGAAACTCTCGTGAAATCAACTCGTTAGAGCCAGATCTCCGGTTGGGTTTCCGTCCCTTCCGATGTCTTGAGACTGCGCCGGAAGAGTGAGTCGCGCAAGTTTCACAACCCCGAGTTTTCCACTTTTCCTCAGAATCGCTGTGGACACGGGTGGATAACTCAACGGCTCATCGCAAAATGGATCACCTATCGGTCGATTCTGCGCCGCCGTAGCTTTTTCCAGCCCCGTAGGACCGAAACCGCCAATGCGATTCCGGTCGCCTGCCAGCCGGCAATTTCGCTTACTTGGTGCGGTCTCGCTGGGCGAGCAGGCGCAGGCGCAGTGCGTTAAGCTTGATGAAGCCCGCCGCGTCCTTCTGGTCGTAAGCGCCGGCATCGTCTTCGAAAGTCACATGAGCTTCCGAATAGAGCGAGTTGGGCGACCTGCGCCCGACAACCATCGCATTCCCCTTGTAGAGCTTGAGACGGACTGTGCCCGAAACCTTGTCCTGGCTCAGGTCGATTGCTGCCTGCAGCATCTCGCGTTCCGGGCTGAACCAGAAACCGTTGTAGATGAGCTCTGCATATTTCGGCATCAGCTCGTCCTTGAGGTGGGCGGCACCGCGATCGAGGGTGATCTGTTCGATGCCGCGATGCGCGCGGGCATAGATCTCGCCGCCGGGCGTTTCGTACATACCGCGGCTCTTCATGCCGACGAAGCGGTTTTCGACCAGGTCCAGGCGGCCGATGCCGTGCTTGCGGCCAAGGTCGTTGAGCGCAGCCAGCAGCGTGGCAGGCGACATAGCTTCGCCATTCAACGCGACGCCGTCGCCCTTTTCGAAGTCGATGGTAATATATTCAGGCGTATCGGGCGCGGTTTCCGGATGGTCGGTCCGCGAATAGACGTAGTCCGGCGTTTCTTCCCACGGATCTTCCAGCACCTTGCCCTCTGACGAGGTGTGAAGGAGGTTGGCGTCGGTCGAGAACGGGCTTTCGCCGCGCTTGTCCTTGGGCACGGCGATCTGGTGCGCCTCGGCCCAGGCGATCAGAGCGGTGCGGCTGGTGAGGTCCCATTCGCGCCACGGGGCAATCACCTTGATATCGGGATCGAGGGCGTAGGCGGACAGTTCGAAACGGACCTGGTCATTGCCCTTTCCCGTCGCACCGTGCGCGATGGCGTCGGCGCCGGTTTCATGGGCGATCTCGACCAGCCGCTTGGAGATGAGGGGGCGCGCGATGCTGGTGCCGAGCAAATAGTCGCCTTCGTAGCGGGCGTTTGCGCGCATCATCGGGAATACAAAGTCGCGCACGAATTCTTCGCGCAGGTCCTCGATGAAGATGTGCTTGTCCGGGATGCCCATGGCGCGAGCCTTGGCGCGTGCGGGTTCGATTTCCTCGCCCTGGCCGAGATCGGCGGTAAAGGTGACAACCTCCAGGCCGCGCTCCACCTCGAGCCATTTCGCGATCACGGAAGTGTCGAGTCCCCCGGAATAGGCGAGGACAACCCGTTTGATTTCAGCGCGCTTGGTATCCGACATTTGCAGGAGGCTCCTTTGAACGAGTGCGCCGCTAACAGTGTCGCGGCTGACGGGCAAATGTTTCTCTCGTAACCAGCCTCGACTCCTGATTAGCAAAGGCTAATGTAGCAACTCCTCAAATAGGGGAGAGGATAATGAGAAAACTCTATCATACAGTCGCAGGGGCGGTGCTGGCGGCAGCAATCGCGACACCTGCTCTCGCTCGAGATCCGAGCGGCACATACAAGCGTCCGAATGGCGATATCGTGAAGGTCTGGGTTGCCGACAAGCAGCTCTATTGCCGGATCACGGAAGGCAAGAAGCCCAATTTCGAAATGTGCCACGGCATGGCTCCGCAGGGCGAAGACTGGTTCGGCAAGAAGATGAAGCATCCGGGCATGCCGGGCTTCATGACCTTCAACGGCACCGTCACGAGCGATGCGAAGACGCTCAAGATCAAGGGATGCGCCATGGGTAAGGCCATGTGCGATTCCGAAACCTGGACGAAAATCGAACCGGGAGCGGCTGCACCCGCCAGCTAGCTTCGGAAATTCCCGAATGGCTTGTGCACAGGCGCACCCGCTCGCCCAAACAGCGAGCGGGCGTTGCTCATGGAGCGAATATCTCGTTCGGCAAATGGTTGGGCGACCTCGATGACACGCTCTTAAGGGCGCCTTTCCTGCGGTCTGGTCTCTATGTTCCCGTCATGGCAGACTGCGGATCGAGCAATTTTGCTCTCAATGCATCCGTGGGAACGACGATGAGCGAAGCCAAGACCACCGAGACTTCGATCGAACCGGCAGAATTTCTTGCCTCTGTCGAACCAGATCGCAAGCGCGAAGAAGCCATGGTGCTCGATCAACTGTTCCGCAAGGTCACCGGTGCCAGCCCGCGCATGTGGGGACCGTCGATCATCGGATATGGCAGTTACGAGACGACATATGCCAGCGGACGGCAGGTACGATGGATGCGTTCAGGTTTCAGCCCGCGAAAGGCCAAACATTCGCTCTACCTGATGGGTGGTTATTGCGACGAATTGGCAGGCAAGCGCCGCGACGAATTGCTGAAGAAGCTGGGCAAGCACTCGACCGGCAAGAGTTGCCTCTACATCAACAAGCTAGCGGATGTGGACATGGCTGTGCTTGAGCAAATGATCGCTTCCGACTGGGAAGCGATGCAGCGAAAATATCCCGAGTGAGAGCTAGACCCCGGCGTACCATTGGTAACCGGAGCGGTCCTCCCAATAACCTCCCTTGCCACCGCCTATGCCATCGAGGCTGGCGACGGCCTCGATCGCGGTCAGGTATTTGGGGTGCTTGTATCCTAGCTGCCGTTCGACCCGCATTCGCAGCGGCGCGCCGTTCTTTTCGGGAAGAGGCTCACCATTGAGCAAATGCGCGACGATGGTCTGCGGATGGTAGGCATCGACCATGTCGATGCTCTCGTAATAGTCGCCCCCGTTGTAGGTATCGGCGCAGCGAAAGATAATGAAGTTCGCCTCTTCCTTCACGCCTGCCGCGTCGAGCAGCAGCGAGAGTTGCGGCCCGGTCCATTCTCCGATCGCGCTCCACCCTTCGACGCAGTCGTGGCGGGTGACCTGCGTGCGCTGCGGAAGCTTGCGGATATTTTCCATGCTCAGCGATAGCGGCGTTTCGACCAGCCCGCGGACCTGCAGCCGCCAGTCTCCAAATCCGTTCGCCAGCTGCGCCCTGTAATCGTCCGTATCGACTGTCTGCGAACCATTGCCGCGGAAAGTCGGCGAAATCGCGCTGCGTGGATATTCCCTGGCCAGCGCCTGCTTGCCCGCTAGGGCGCGGTGCGCCCTGCGATGCCAGTCCTCAGCCTTGTCGAGGATTGCGCTGCCTGTGTCCGATTTACCGACTTTAGAGCAGCCCGCGGCAAGAAGACCGGCCATTCCGGCGATTATCGACCTACGACGCATCGCGGCCTCCCGTGATCATGTCGCGCAGCTGCTTCACCGGTCCCGAAAGGAGCACCAGCACGATGTGAACGATGAAAAAGCCGAAAATGGCCCATGCGGTCAGGAAGTGGATCGACCTTGCGCTTTGCCTTCCGCCAAACATGTCGACCAGCCACGGCGCGGCAGGTTCGAAGCCGGGACTGATCGCCATGCCGGTAAAGACCATCAGCGGCAGGAAGACGCCCAGGACCAGTCCGTAGGCGAGCTTTTGCAGGAAGTTGAACTTCGCCCCTTCGTGTTCGAAGTCCAGGCGAAGGTGCGCCTTGATATCGGCAAGCATTGCAGAAGGCCGCCATTCGGAACGGCTGGTTCTGAGATCGCGCCAGAAATGACCGTTCAGGAGCATCGCAACCCACATGAAGAGCAGCCCCAGCGCAAAGGGCCAGGCCATCAGGATATGCCAGTCGCGCGCGGCGGCGAGGTTGTAATAGCCGGGAATTGTCGCCCATCCGGGGAACCTGACCACCGATAACCAGGCGTCTGCAGGGTCGAAACCGTAGGCGCCCCAGTAGAGATAGCGGTGCGCGTTCGAGATATTGAGCCCGCTCATGAACAGGATCACCACGCAAATGAGGTTCAACCAGTGCCAGATGCGGGTGGAGAGTGCGTGCCGTTTCATGTCGTCGCCGGATCCATTTCGCGCGCGAGGTAGATGACGTCGCGATCCTGGTGCAGCAGGTGCTGGCCGCTGTCGACGAAGAGGGTTTCGCCACTCCTCAGCGCGCCTGAGGTGAGCAGGAGCGCGGCCTTGGCCACTTCGTTCGCTTCCGTCTTGCGATGAAGCGGGTTCAACCTGTGCGAGACCTCGATTTCTTCGGGCGTCTGGTCATGGCTCGGCAGGATGGCGCCGGGTGCAAGCCCGTAGACTCTGTCATCGGCATCCTTTGCAGCCATAGCGAGCATGGCGATCGTCGCGTCGAGCGCATGCTTGCTCATCGTGTAGCTGAAGAAATCGGGGTTGGGATTGGCCAGCTTCTGGTCGGTAACCTGTATGACGCAGCGACCCGCTTCGCTTTTCGCATGGGCCAGGAATCTCTGCGCCATGCGCGCCGGCGTCAGCGCGTTGACCTGCATCGCTTCGCGGTAGATGCCCGTTTCCAGCGCCCGCACATCGTCGTAGTGGAACACCGATGCGGAATTCACGAGGACGCGCCAGTCGTCCAGACGATCTGCCAAATCGTCGATCATTGCGATCGCGCTTTCGTCGTCAGAAAGGTCGCACTGGACCGTCTCCGCCGAAGGCAGGGTGGCGGCAAGCGCCTCTGCCTCGTCATCGGAACCGAGATAGTGGATCACGACGTGCCAGCCTTCGGCTGCAAAGGCCCTGACGATTGCAGCGCCGATCCGCGCCGCACCACCCGTGACTAAAATTGCAGGCTTGATCATAAAATCTATTGAGCAGTTTTCGCACCCCTTGCCTAGGCTGGCAGGATGAAAGTGCTCGACTGGAGAAGACCATGAAACTCGACCTGGTGGACGTATTCGGTTCGGGACCGCTCAGTGGCAACCCTCTGGGCGTGGTGCATGGCGGCGAAGGCCTGAGCGATGAACAGATGCTTCGCCTGACACAGTGGCTCGGTTTTTCGGAGACGACATTCCTGCTGGATCCGTCGGACGAGCGCGCCGACTATCGTGTACGCATCTTCTATCCGGGGGGGGAATTGCCTTTTGCAGGGCACCCGACCCTGGGTAGCGCCCGTGCATGGCTGGCGGCTGGCGGCATACCCGGGTCTGATGGCGTTATCATCCAGGAATGCGGTGTCGGACTGGTAGAGGTAAGGAGCGAGGACGACCGGCTGGCATTCAAGGCGCCAGCCTTCACGAAATACGGCCCCATGACATCGGAAGAACGCGATTTCGCGATCTCGATGACGGGGGCAGATCCCGATACGGTCGAGGAAGCAGTGCATGTCGCCAATGGGCCGGGCTGGCAATTGCTACGGCTCAAATCGGCGAGCGATGTTCTCGCCGCCTCACCTTCTTTCACGGCACCGCTGGGTACCGATATCGGGTTGGCCGGTCCGGCAGGCGAGGGGGGCGAGGTCGACTGGGAAATCCGCGCGTTCTTCTCCGACACACTCGGGCGTTTTCGCGAAGACCCCGTGACGGGAAGTTTCAACGCAGGCGTCGCCAAACACCTGTTCGCCCATGGCCTGGCGACCGGCAGCTATAAGGCTGCCCAAGGGCGAAAGACCGGTGCCGACGGAGCGATCCATTGTGCCATCGACGAAGATGGCGAGACATGGATTGGCGGAACGGCGGACATCGTCAGCTCACAGGGACTGCTTGCTGTCGATTGAGCGAAAAAAGGGCGCGCTCGCCGAAACGAACGCGCCCCTTTCGCCTGGAAGCTTCACAAATCAGCGGCAGCTGAGGCTGCCCCGGTCGATCTCGCGACCGAGTACTGCGCCCACGGCACCGCCGAGAATAGCGCCGAGCGTCTTGTCGCCGCGACCTGCAAGCTCGTGTCCGGCAAGGGCGCCGACGCCAGCACCGATCACAAGACCGGTCGTGCCGTTGTCGCGCTTGCAGTAATAGCGACCGTCGTCACCACGCCACATACGACTGCTGCGGGTGATACGGCGCGGCTCGTAATAGCGACCGCGGCTGTCATAGAGGTCGCGGTCCTTGGCACGCTTGCCATGGGCAGGGGCCCAAGGGGGCGGGTCGGCGGCAGCAGGGGATGCGGTGCCGAGGCCGGTAATGGCCATCGTGGTGGCCGCAAAAGCGAGTGCGATCTTCTTCATTATCTCGTCCTTTCCGTTTCCTTTGACGGATTAACGGCGACCTTCGTTCAGCGATCCACAACGCCAGATGAACGCTGGCGGTAAACGGCTTTTTTGCGATGAAGCGACGCCCCGAAAGCGACGAGCGGTCGTTATCTAGAGCGTGATGCGCTTGCCGATGTCGAGGACGAGCCGTTCGGACACGCGGTCAAGCGCGGCTAATTCGCGAAGCTCGCTTTCGGGTGCCCGGCTGCTCCCGTAAACTGCCAGAAATGCTCTTGCGACAGGCCAGCGAGGGTTCCCTTCCTCGACTTTTTGCAGGGCATCTCCTGCCGAGGCCGTCCCGGGTTCCAAGACCCGATAGAACCATCCGCTCCGCGCGCTCGCCACGATCGCCTTGACGATACCCTTGGTGTCGAGGTGACTTTCGATGGTCGAGCAGGGTTGGCGCGGCTGGCTCACCTCGATCAGAGCGGTGCCGAGGCGGAACCGGTCGCCAATGTGCACATCGTGTTCCGATAGCCCCTCTGTCGAGATGTTCTCGCCCATGCTTCCTGGCCCCGCGAGACGGGGTAGGGGGCCGAAGTGCTCGAGCAGCCATGCGCGATTTTCGGCGGGATAATGATGCAGCGCCATCGGCGGATAGCCGTGATGGACGCGATTGACCTGCTCGTCAGCCTCAATGCCGCGCAGACCGATGGATACCTGTCCTTCAAGAGGGGCCTTCGCAATCCCGCTCACCTTGCCAGAAGGTACGGCGCGACCGCTGCCGGCGCAGATCGCATTGACGATACAGTTCATCTGGTGCCTTTTTTGAGTGTCAGTGCGATCCAGTCACGCTGGGTCCCATCGGCTGCCTGGCCCGGGTAAACCTCGCAATCCACGATCTCGAGGCCCGCTTCCACGTAGCGTGCGGTAATCCAGTCACGATCGGGGAAGTTGTGCAATCGACCCAGCAGGTCACGGCCTTCGCCATCGCCGAGCTTGTAATTCGCAAAATGCCAGCCACCCGCTGTCAAGGCGCGATATATGGCTGACAGGATCGGCGGCAGTTCCTTGCGTGAGGCATGCAAAAGGCAGGCGTGCGCCCAAACCGCGTCATATTCGCCATTCGCCGCAAGCTCATCGAAGCGCATCTGGCGTGCGCCCACCTTGAAGCGTTCATTGGCCTTGCGCACCATGGCGGCGACACCGTCAGTAGCATCGAGGTCGAAGCCGCGCTCGACGATCCGCGCTGAATCCCGTCCGCTACCGCAGCCGAGTTCGAGGATGCGTGCACCGGCAGAAAGGCGATCGAGAAACGTGTCGAGATGACGGCTGGGCGATTGCCCGAAGCTCATCGTGTAATGTGGCGCTCGCTCTTCATAAAAAGCGATGGTCGCCGGATCGCTCATTCGGCGGATGCCGCGGCTTCGGACGCTTCGCGATCACGCTGTGCGCGGCTCTTCTTTTCCGCCGAAGTCTTCAACTGGCCGCAGGCAGCGTCGATGTCACGACCGCGAGGGGTGCGGACAGGCGCGCTGATGCCGCCTTCGAAAACGATGTTCGAAAAGCTCCTGATCCGGTCAGGCGTCGAACATTCGTAATTCGCACCGGGCCAGGGGTTGAAAGGGATGAGGTTGACCTTCGCCGGCAGCTTGTACTGCTTCAGCAAGCGCACGAGCTCATGCGCGTGCTCGTCCGTATCGTTCTTGTCCTTGAGCATCACATATTCGAAAGTGATGCGCCGGGCATTGGATGCGCCGGGATAATCAGCGCATGCCTGCAGCAGTTCTTCGATGCCGTACTTCTTGTTGATCGGGACGATCTCGTCGCGGATCTCTTTGGTAACGGCATGGAGCGACACGGCAAGGTTCACGCCGATTTCCTGCCCGCACCGATCCATCATTGGCACGACACCGCTGGTCGAAAGGGTGATGCGCCGTTTCGAAAGCGCGAGCCCTTCGCCGTCCATAACAAGCTGGAGTGCGCCCTTGACGTTGTCGAAATTGTAAAGCGGTTCGCCCATGCCCATCATGACGATATTGGTCAGCAGGCGTCCGTCGGCTGTGTAGTGACCTGCATCCTCCGCATCGTCGAGACCCGCCATGCTGCCCTTGGGCCATTCGCCCAGCGCATCGCGCGCCAGCATGACCTGGCCGACGATCTCTCCCGGCGTCAGGTTGCGGACGAGCTTCATCGTGCCGGTGTGGCAGAACCGGCAATTGAGCGTGCACCCGACCTGGCTCGATACGCAGAGGGTGCCGCGATCTGCATCGGGAATGAAAACCATCTCGAACTCGTGCCCGTCGGCCGTGCGCAGCAGCCATTTGCGCGTGCCGTCGCTCGAATGCTGTGCTTCCACGATTTCCGGGCGGCCGATCACGAAACGTTCGGTCATCCACGGTCGCATGGTCTTCGACAGTTCCGTCATCGCTTCGAAGTCGGTGACCCCGCGATGGTAGATCCAGTGGAAGACCTGCTTTGCGCGGAGCTTCGCCTGCCGAGCATCCAGGCCAGCCTCTGCGAAGATGTCACGGATCTGGGACTTGGGCAGGCCGAGCAAGTCGATGCGTCCATCGGCGCGCGGAGTAATGTCGCGTGCAACCGGTACCGGATCGATCTGTCCGGGAATGCTCATGAGTTCGGTGTCTGCCATGGGAGCCGCGCATATAGTGCTCAATCCGCTGCAAGCCAAGGCTTGTGCGCAGGCGCGCGTAACTCTGGAAACGGGAACAGGTTCCTAACGGTTCGGCGCTAAAATCTCACGGAATATCGCCGCGTAAGTGTCTAAATTACCACAGTTTGTTGTTGTGTGAGGTTAATGAAACCAGCTGCGATTTGCTCCGTTTTCATGGTCCACGGCGGGAACAATGCCGCCGCGCAAAACAATGGAGTACACAATGAAAAAGTTCGCAGCCCTTCTAGTCGCAGGCTCGACCATCGCCCTCGCAACCCCCGCAATGGCGCAGTCCGCAGACGAAAACTTCGTCGGCCCCCGTGTCGAAGCGCTCGTCGGTTACGATATCGTCCAGGCCGGCAGCAGCGTCGATGACGACGGTGCCGACAATAACGACCAGTCGATGGACGGCGTGAATTATGGCATCGGCCTCGGTTACGACTTCAATATTGGCGGTGCAGTCGTCGGCCTCGAGGGTGAATGGACCGATTCCACCGCCAAGACCGAGTTCGATGACGGTGATTTCGAAGGCTTCGGTTTCGGCCGCGTCGATGCCGGTCGTGACCTCTATCTCGGTGCGCGTGTCGGTACGCCGATCGCACCCGACGTTCTGCTCTATGCCAAGGGCGGTTACACCAATGCCAAGCTCAACGTCCTCGCCAGCGATGGCACGACCGAACTGAAGCAGGACTTCGACCTTGACGGCTGGCGCGCGGGCGCAGGCGTCGAATATGCCATGAACCCGAACACCTTCCTGAAGCTCGAATACCGCTATTCGAACTACCAGAAGGGCGAAGTCGACTTTGACGGCGACCTTCCGGACAGCGACCGTTTCGACGTCGATCTCGACCGTCACCAGGTGATGGCCGGTGTCGGTATGCGCTTCTAAGCGCTACAAGCTGAAAACAGTAGAAGGCCGGGGGCGCTTTGGCGCTCCCGGTTTTTTCATATCAGCGCTCGGCGCAGCCGAGCGTAGCCGCGTCGATCGCGGTGGCGGCGCCCTTGAGCACGTACTGGTCGAAAAACCGGTTGCCGCGCGTATCTGTCGAAGTCACGGCCATGCTGGTCGCAGATCGCATCGCTGCCACGATTGACGCGTCCATCGCCTTATCCTTGCCCCATGCATCGCCCCCGCCACCGTTCAGCGCAAAACGCTTGCCCCCGACGTTCAGGGTGATCGAGGCGTTCCTGGCCATCTTGCGGGACAGCCTCAGGTGAAGCTGGTTGCGGATCTTGCGCTTCGGCCAGGTTCCGACCGATGCAAAGGCATCATACTCGATCCGTTCGATATCCTTCTTGCGGATGGGCGGCTGCGGCTTGGCTATGGCGTAGCAGCGCGGAACGTTCTGGTCGCGGAACGATCCCCATTCGGAAAATACGCCAAGGCTGTCTTTCGCCGAAAGCGCTGCAGGCGATACAAACCCCGCAAGGCAGGCAGCGAAGGCCAATAGGAGGGAAAACCGGTTAGTCATAGCTGATCGCGATGACTTCCCACTCCCTCGTGCCGGAGGGAAGCCTGACATTGCGCAAATCCCCGACGGATGCTCCTCGAAGCGCGCGTGCCATTGGCGAGCTCCACCCGATCAGCCCCTTGCCGGCATCCTGTTCGTCGTCACCGACAATGGTCACGCATTTGCGGACATCATCCTCATCGGCGAGATCGACCCGCGCGCCGAAGAATACCTTGGAACGATCGATCTGGTCAGCCGGATCGATCACGCGCAAGACCTTCATCCTGCGGGACAGGTGAGCCAGTTCGCGGTCGATCTCGCGCATGCGCTTGCGTCCGTAAAGGTAGTCGCCATTCTCGCTGCGGTCGCCGTTTCCGGCTGCCCAGCTGACGATCTCGACGATTTCCGGACGTTCCTTGCCAAGCAGGTGATCATACCGCGCCTTCAGCGCATTCATGCCCGCAGGCGTGATCGGGTCGCCGCCCGCTTTCACCGCAGTTCCGCCTTAGCGGAGGAAGTCGGAAATCGTACGCGGTCTGCCGCCCGGTGCACGATGGGGGTGCATATTGTCATAGGCGACAGCATTACCCAGCACACGCATGATGTAATAGCGGGTTTCGAAATTCGCCGGGATCTTCTCGATCCAGGTGACATAATCGATCGCACCGGTGCGTGGATCGCCATTCAGGCGAAGCCACTGGTTAACGCGGCCAGGACCGGCATTGTAGGCGCCGATCGCAAGCGGATAGGCTCCGCCGTAATAATCGAGCAGCCTGCGGAAATAGCCATCGCCCAACCGGATATTGTACTGGGGATCGTCGGTAAGATCGGCAGACATGTAATTCATGCCCATCTTGCCTGCCTGTTCGCGCGCGGTTCCCGGCATAAGCTGCATCATGCCGCGTGCGCCGGCGTGGCTGACGCGGTTCTGGTCGAACTCGCTTTCCTGACGCATGATCGCATGCGCCATCGTCCAGTCGGTTCCGTAGGGCACGTTCACGGTCGGATGGGCCAGCCGTTCGAAACCGAACAGGCCGTGTTCCGGCGCGGTGGCTCCGGCAACGACGGCGAATTCTTCCAGCTTCAGCTCTGCAGCAAGATCGGCGACCAGCGCCATTTCTTCAGGCGTGTCGGCATTCTCCGAAATCGCCTCGAAGAAGGCGCGTTCCGTCTTCCAGCTGCGACGGCTGGAGGAAATTGCGCGCAGGGCGGCGACCAATGGGTCCGAATTGAAGCTCGATCTGAGCTCGGAAGAGGGCACAGCCGAAACCTGATCGCTGAACTGCGGCATCGGGCGCCCGAGCGATGCGATTGCGAGTTGGCCATAATACTGGTCGGCATATTTCGCCGCCAGTTCCCAATACCGCGTCGCTTCGTTTCTATCGCCTGCGTTCGACGCGGCACGGCCAGCCCAGAACAGGCCCTTGGACCGGGTCAGGGGCGTTTTTGCCGCCATGCCATAACGGTAGAAAAGCGGGGCAGCCTTCGCGCCGTCGCCAAGGGTCCAAAGAGCCTTCGTGCCACCGAGCCACATGAGGTCGGTGTACTTGTCGCGCAAGCGATAGCTACCATCGCTGATGTCGGTACCCGGCGCGAACAGGTCGTCGACCGAACTGGCAATCGCGACAGCCTGGCTGCTGCCAGCGCCCT
This sequence comes from Altererythrobacter epoxidivorans, assembly GCF_001281485.1. Classification (NCBI taxonomy): domain Bacteria; kingdom Pseudomonadati; phylum Pseudomonadota; class Alphaproteobacteria; order Sphingomonadales; family Erythrobacteraceae; genus Altererythrobacter; species Altererythrobacter epoxidivorans. The sequence goes on along the minus strand of NZ_CP012669.1, from coordinate 1,430,360 downwards.
TGGCCACCGCCAGCATTTCCGCGACGAAGTCCTCTGCATCATGTGCCGGGGTCGCAAATTTCGGCCGCGTTGCCAGCGTTGTTACTGCCGCCGGCAGATTGCCGGTGGAACGGTGATACTGGACCTTGTTGAAGACGTATCCAGGATCGCTCATCGCTTCTGCAGGGACCATCACACCGGCGCTTTCGGGCGCGGTCTTCTGGACGAGAGCGAGGCGCGCCATGAAAAGAGCGCGGTTTGCAGCGGGAACGTTGACGATCTGGCGCGCGGCCGCTTCCTTGTCGCCATGCCACAACAGGGCATCCATGCGAGCGATGTGATCGTCAGCCGTGAAGCGGGCACCGTAAAGGCCCATCAGATAGGCTTCGGCAGAACTGCTCATGCTGCCATCGCGCCATGCCTTGCGCGCAATCTCGAACGCTTCGGGACGCTGGACGGCTGCCAGAGCGAGGGCGTAGCGGGCCCGGCCCGAATTAGTCTGCGGCGGGTTGCGATCGAAATATTGCACCAGTTCGCGCGAAGAAGGAGCTTCGTTTTCGAGCGTGTTTTCAGCGCGCGTTCGCAGCAGGCCTTCTTTCGGAAAACCCGGGTTCTTCAGGAGGAAATCGGCATAGTCGCTGAAGCCCAGCTTGTCGCTCGCAACCAGATATTCCCACTGCGAAACCGCACGGCCCGCGGCGCTGGGCTGGTAGGTGACCTTCATCGTGTTATCTTCGGCGTGTACCGGCGACGTCAGCGCCAGCGCGCTGGCTCCTGAGAGGGCGAGGAAAAGAAGAGATTTTCGAACCATGCTGGACATTCTGGGGGTGCGCTCCTTATCAGGCGCTGAATAAACGAAAGATCCCACTGCGTCGTTCCTTTTTTCATGCGCTTATGGGATTTTGTGAGGGTAAACGGCAATGTTCAGCGGCTCGATTCCGGCTCTTGTGACTCCTTTTCGCGACGGAGCGTTCGACGAGAAGGCTTTTCGTCGTCTCGTCGACTGGCAAATCGAGAACGGAAGCAGCGCGCTCGTGCCCTGCGGAACCACCGGTGAAGCGTCGACGCTCTCCAATGCAGAACATCACCGGGTCATCGAAGTGTGCATCGAACAGGCGGCAGGCCGGGTGCCAGTGATCGCCGGTTGCGGCAGCAATGACACGCGAAATGCCCTGCTTCACATGAACTTTTCCAAGAAGGCTGGCGCTGCGGCTGGCCTTTGCGTTGCGCCCTATTACAACCGGCCCAGCCAGGCTGGCCTGATTGCGCACTTCAGCTTTCTGGCCGAGAACAGCGACCTGCCGATCGTCCTATACAATGTCCCGGCACGCACGGTTACCGACCTGCTGGACGAAACAGTGGTCGAACTGGTCAGCAAATATCCCGATCGGATCGTCGCCATCAAGGATGCGAGTGGTGACCTCTCGCGCGTTGCCGACCACCGCATGGGCCTCGATCACGACTTCTGCCAGCTTTCGGGCAATGACGAACTGTGGTTGCCGCATTCTGCAGCAGGCGGTTCGGGCTGTATTTCGGTGACTGCGAACGTGGCACCGGCGCTATGTGCCGAATTCCACCGCGCGATCGCTTCGAACGATCTGGTCAAGGCGCGTGAGATCAACGACCGGCTGTTCCCGCTTCATTATGCAATGTTTTCCGATGCAAGCCCCGCGCCGGTCAAATATGCCCTGACACGCGTGCATGACTGGCTGGAGTGCGATGTCCGCCTGCCGCTGGTCAATGCGAGCGAGGCCAGCCGCAAGGCTGTTGACGAGGCGCTGGAGCACGCGGGACTAGTCTAGCCCCGCGTGCCCGTACGTCCGGTGTTCTCAATCGGGCGGATTGTGCTTCATCACGAACTTCATCGCCGCATCGAGCATCTGGTGCCGCGTACTGCTGCGTTGCAACCCTTGACGACGCGACAGGGTTTGCTTTCGAAAGAGGAATCCCTAAATGCCGGGCCACCATGGCAAGGCCCAAACCAGAAACTTTCGACAAGCAGAAGATCGTCGCCGAGAACCGGCGGGCGAGGTTTGACTATGCCATCGACGAAAAGTTCGAGGCCGGGCTCGCCCTGCATGGCACCGAGGTGAAGGCCTTGCGCGCTGGCGAAGCGACCATTGCGGACAGCTATGCCGAGGTTCGCGATGGCGAGGTCTGGCTCATCAATGCGAACATCCCTGAATATTCGCATGGCAACCGCCTCAATCACGAGCCGAAACGCCCTCGCAAGCTGCTCTTGAGCTCGCGCGAGATCAACAAGCTGTTCGGCGCCGTCGAGCGCAAGGGCATGACCCTGATCCCGCTGTCGATCTATTTCAACCGGACTGGCCGGGCGAAGGTGGAACTGGCACTGGCAAAGGGCAAGCAGGCACATGACAAGCGCCAGTCGATCAAGGAACGCGACTGGAAGCGCGACAAGGCGCGCCTGATGCGCGACCGGGGCTGATTTACCGCTTGGCGAATGCAGGCGGCATACCCATGTCGAAAACGACAACCGCTTCGCCGAATATACTGATTGGGCACTTGCTTAAGCGGTAGAGGCGGAGCAAGGCGACCCCGGACGATGAGCGAATTCGGATCGAAAACCTGGCTGGCAGATAAATTGCGGCGCTACATGCCCTCGAGAGAGGAAATGGCGAGCAACCGATACCTTGCGCCCATCGCCCACAGGTTCCTGTCGCCCGAGTTGTGGCGGTTCACCCGGCGCTCTGTTCCTCGCGGTGTCGCTCTGGGGCTCTTTGCTGCCTTCATAGTTCCCTTGGGCCAGATATTCCTGGCTGCATTTCTTGCTCTCCCGGCGCGGGCCAACGTCCCCCTTTCGGCAGCTGTTACTTTCGTAACGAACCCGCTGACCTTCCCGTTCTGGGCGGTCGTCGCGAAGGAAACCGGAGAACTGGTGCTCAATATCGATGCTGTCGTTGGCCCCGGTGCAGCCGGCCAGTTCGCAGATGACCGCGGGCCGCTGGCGCAATTCTTCGAACTCGCCGGGGTTACCGCCTTTGGCTTCGTCGTTCTGGCAATCGTGTCGGCAGCAGTCGGATACCTCCTCTCCAGCTTCATCTGGCGCTTTATGGTCGCCCGTCGCCGGGCAAAACGGCTCAAGCTGATGGAAGCCCGGCTCGACAGTCGTCTGGGGGCGAAAGAAGGATGAAGGAATTGCTCGCAAAGGCCGGCAATTCGAACAACCGGATGCTGATTGGCGGCTTGGGGCTGGCATTCATGCTGAGCGCCGCCGTGCTGTTCGCCGTCACTTCCTCGGTCGTGGTCGCTCTCGCCTTCGTGCTCGGCCTTGTCGTCCTGCTCGCAGGCTTCGCGATGGTCGAGATGATGCGACGCAACCCGAGTGAAGAGGTGACTTCCGCGCCGGACTGGTCGGTCACTGTCGCAGCCATCGAGCGCGAAGGCGAAGCGATAGCGATCACGGATCGCGCAAACCGGCTGGTCTGTGCGAATGGCACATTTGTCGAGTGGTTCGGTTCGCAAAGTGCACCGCCGAACCTTCCTGCCAAGCCCGGCGAACTCGAGGCACTCGTGAGGCTAGCGCGCGAGGCGTGGCGTGATGGTGTGTCGCAGGCGTCCGCGCTCGGTGAGAGTGAAGACTTCGAAGCGCGCTGGCAGGTCCATGCAGAGCGCGCCGGTCGCGGCGAGGATCATCTCGTCTGGCGGTTCGCGCCATGCGCAGGCCAAGTCAAAGACGAATCGATCGATATCGACGTGACAGGCGAACTTGGCCGGATGCTCTCGCGTTCCGGCATCGAAGCGGTCATCACTACGCCTCAGGGCGTTATCAAGAGCGTAAGCACCGGCTTCGCCGAACGTGCCGCGGGCGATCCCAATGCGACACTGGCTGGGCAGGATTTCGTGGGATTCCTGCGATCCGACGAGCGCGATCGCATATATTTCTCGCGCGAAGGGCGGGGCGGTACGCCCCAGACCCTGATACATGTTCCGCTGGATGCGGTCGAGAAACGCAGCGGTTCTGCGCCCGACAAGGGGCAATCGTTGATGCTGCTCGTCGATAGCGGCGTCGGGATCGGCAGCGGATGGGACGGTCCATCGCAAGCCGGTGTCGCCCAGCTCGAAGCCTTGCTCGGACAGCTTCCGCTCGGCCTTGCCATGACGGATCGCGATGGCCGTTTCCTGTTCGGGAACGATGCCTTCCTGCGCTCTGTCGAAAGGGAAGATCGCGGCCTGCCGGCTTTCCCGACCGACCTGGTCGTTCGCGAAGACAAGGGGCCACTTTCTGATGCCGTGCGTCGCCATGGGCGTGGGCCCGCGACCAGCGGTGATGTGGCGATCAGGCTCGTTTCCAACCCGGACGAGCCGGTGTCGATGGGCCTCGCCGGTGTGCGCGGACTGGGCGAAGCGGCGGTACTGCTAAGCCTCACGGATTCGTCCGAGGAAACGCAGCTGAAGCGGCAAGTCGCCCAGGCGACCAAGATGCAGGCGGTCGGCCAGCTTGCTGGCGGCGTCGCGCATGACTTCAACAATGTGCTGACTGCAATTATCGGCACATGCGATCTCATGCTGCTGCGCCATACACCGGGCGACAGCGATTACGACGACATCCAGCAAATTCGCGCAAATTCAAACCGTGCGGCGGCGCTTACCAGGCAATTGCTGGCATTCTCGCGCCAGCAGACCTTGCGCCCCGAGATACTCCAGCTGCCGGACGTGGTCAGCGAAGTCAGCCCGCTCATCACTCGCCTGATTGGCAACAAGATCGACTATTACGTCCAGCATGATCGCGACCTTGGGCCGGTGCGCGCCGACCCACAGCAGCTTGAGCAGGTCATCATGAACCTGGCCGTCAATGCGCGCGATGCGATCCAGTCGCATGGTGTGAAGGCGGGGCGGATATCCCTCCTGACGCGGCGTGTTACCTCCACCCAGGTCCAGCAGATGGGCTCGGAAATCCTTCCGGCGGCCGACTATGCTGTCCTGATCGTGCAGGACAACGGCGGGGGCATCCCTGCCGAAGCCTTGCCCAAGCTGTTCGAGCCGTTCTTCACGACGAAAGAGCAAGGGAAGGGCACCGGCCTTGGCCTTTCGACCGTCTATGGCATCGTGAAGCAATCGGGCGGTTTCATCTTTGCAGACAATGTGAAGAACGCCGAAGGGTACCCGACCGGTGCCCGCTTCACGATCTACCTGCCCGTGCACAAGGGCGAAGTTCCGAGCCGCGCCGCTCAAGCACCGACAAAGCCCGAACCGTCCAGCGAATGGTCGGGCGGGGGCAGCATCCTCCTTGTCGAAGACGAGGACATGGTGCGTGCCGTGGCGGAACGCGCACTGACCCGTGCCGGCTATACCGTGACATCCTGCGCCGACGGGGAAGAGGGCCTGACCGCGGTGGAACAGGGCGGAGCGTTCGACTTGGTCGTCAGCGATGTCGTGATGCCCGGCCTCGATGGCCCCGCGATGGCCCGCGAGATCCGCAAGCTGAAGCCGCAGCTGCCCGTCCTGTTCATGTCCGGCTATGCGGAAGAACAGCTGCGCAAGGACATCGATATTCCGAACATGCACTTCATGCCTAAGCCATTCAGCGTCCAGCAGATCGGCGACAGGGTAGCAGCTATCATGCGCCAGGCAGGAACGAAGAAGGGCTGATTTTCCAGCCCGGCAAAAAAATTTCGTTCCCCACTTGTTCTATGAGAACAAATGGAATACATCGCAATCCTACAGCGGGGCGGTCGATAACCCGGTCGCACCCCTAGGCAAGCGAAGGAGGCCATGCGATGTCCGCGAATCTCAAGCTGGTAGAAAAGGAAAATTCCGTGGATCGTCAAAAGGCGCTCGACGCCGCACTGGCACAGATCGACCGTGCTTTCGGCAAGGGTTCGGCCATGAAGCTGGGCTCGAAGGAAGCGATGAACGTCGAATCGATCTCGACCGGTTCGCTTGGTCTCGACATCGCGCTCGGTATTGGCGGCCTGCCCAAGGGCCGTGTTATCGAAGTTTACGGCCCCGAAAGCTCGGGCAAGACCACTCTCGCGCTGCATGTGATTGCAGAAGCGCAGAAGAACGGTGGGACTGCCGCTTTCGTCGACGCCGAACACGCGCTTGACCCCGTCTATGCGAAGAAGCTGGGCGTGGATATCGACGAACTGATCGTCTCTCAGCCCGACACGGGCGAGCAGGCGCTCGAAATCACCGATACACTGGTACGTTCGAACGCGATCGACGTGCTGGTGGTCGACTCGGTAGCTGCGCTGGTCCCCCGCGCCGAAATCGAAGGCGAGATGGGCGATTCCCATGTCGGCCTGCAGGCGCGCCTCATGTCCCAATCCCTGCGCAAGCTCACCGGGTCGATCAACCGTTCCAAGTGCATGGTGATCTTCATCAACCAGCTGCGCATGAAGATCGGCGTGATGTACGGCAATCCGGAAACCACGACTGGCGGTAATGCGCTCAAGTTCTACGCTTCGGTCCGCCTCGACATCCGTCGCACAGGACAGATCAAGGACCGCGACGAGGTTGTCGGCAACGCCACCCGCGTCAAGGTCGTCAAGAACAAGGTGGCACCGCCGTTCAAGCAGGTCGAATTCGACATCATGTATGGCGAGGGCATCTCCAAGATCGGCGAAATTCTCGATCTGGGGGTCAAGGCCGGCGTGGTCGAAAAATCGGGTAGCTGGTTCTCTTACGACAGTATCCGGATTGGCCAAGGCCGCGAAAACGCGAAGACCTACCTCAAGGAAAACCCCGAAATTTGCGACAAGTTGGAAGCTGCCATTCGCGGCCGGACCGACGAAGTCGCCGAGGAGATGATGACAGGCCCGGACGCGGAAGACTGACATCATCGCTCAAGCGGGCACCGAAGGGTTGCTCGGAAACAAGGAAAGCCGGCGGATGCTGCCTCGATCAGCAATTCCCGCCGGCTTTTCGTTTGGGTGACGTGGAAACATCGTTTCCGGACTTCTCCGGCCTTGCCCAAACCTTGCGCTTCATGCCAAGCGCACGGACGAAGGCACGGGGGAGAAAGTGATGACAGGCGCGCAAGACTGGCTGGGCAGGGTCGGACAATCCTGGGCTGCCGAATGGCAGCGGACCGATCTGAGCTTCAGTGAACTGACACCGCACCTGCGCCGCCGCCTTTCGGACATTGCTGGGGCCAATGTCCTCGATGTCGGTTGCGGAGCGGGCGAACTGTCGTTGCTGGTGGCGCGTGACAGGCCCGATGCCTTCGTTCAAGGAATTGACCTCTCACCAGCCCTCATCGAGACTGCGAAATCGCGCGTTACCGCGGATGACAACGTCGCATTCGATCTTGCCAATGCTGCGGAATGGACCTGTGAACCCGGTGCGAGACCGGACGTGTTGATGTCCCGGCACGGTGTTATGTTTTTCGATGATCCCGTGGCTGCTTTCTCACACTTGCGGGGGCAGGCTGTGCGCGGTGCAGGTCTCGTATTTTCCTGCTTCCGGACGGTTGCCGACAACCCGTTCTTCGGTGAGTTCGGCAAGATCCTGCCGCCTGCGGATGGACCACCGCCCGACCCTCATGCGCCGGGACCATTCGCCTTTTCTGATAAAGACCGGGTGGCAGGGATCCTGGCAGATGCCGGATGGCGCGACATAGCCTTCGATCGGCTCGACTTTTCGATGATTGCTGGAGCAGGCGAGGATCCTGTCGAAGAGGCGATGGCCTATTTTGCCCGCATCGGTCCCGCTGCTCGTGCCATAGCCGAACTTCCTGCAGAGGAGCGACCGGCGATGCGCGAGAAGGTGCGGTCCTTGGCACAGCAGAATTGCGCCGACGGACGCGTCGCCATGGATGCGTCGGTATGGATTGTCTCTGCAACCGCTTGAAGACTGCACTTCGCGGCTTGTCGCCTCGCGCGTGAACGCCTAACTGCGCTGGCATGACTTCGACCAACGACATACGCCGGTCCTTCCTCGACTATTTCGCCGGTGCAGATCATGCCGAGGTGCCTAGCGCACCTCTCGTGCCGTACAACGATCCTACGTTGATGTTCGTCAACGCGGGCATGGTTCCGTTCAAGAACGCCTTTACCGGCCTCGAAACGCCTCCGGCGCCGCGTGCGACGACCGCTCAAAAGTGCGTTCGTGCCGGCGGCAAGCACAACGATCTCGACAATGTCGGTTACACCGCTCGGCATCACACCTTCTTCGAGATGCTCGGCAATTTTTCGTTCGGCGATTATTTCAAGGAACAGGCGATCGTTCACGCCTGGACCCTGCTGACGAAGGAATGGGGCATTGCACCCGACCGGCTGACCGCCACCGTCTATCACACCGATGACGAGGCATTCGACCTCTGGCGCAAGATTTCCGGCCTTCCGGAAGAGCGCATCATCCGCATCCCGACCAAGGACAATTTCTGGGCAATGGGTTCGGACGGGCCGTGCGGTCCCTGCTCCGAAGTTTTCTACGACCATGGCGATCACATCTGGGGCGGCCCTCCGGGATCGCCGGAAGAGGATGGCGATCGTTTCGTAGAGATCTGGAACCTCGTGTTCATGCAGTTCACGCAGGAAAACGACGAAATCGTTGGTGACCTTCCCAAGCCGAGCATCGATACCGGCATGGGCATCGAACGCGTCGCTGCCGTGATGCAGGGCGTCCACGATAATTACGATACCGATACGTTCAAGGCGCTGATCGGCGCGAGCGAAGCGCTGACCGGCGTAAAGGCTGAAGGGGACAAGACCGCCAGCCACCGCGTCATTGCCGATCACCTGCGCTCCACCAGTTTCCTGATGGCCGATGGTGTTCTGCCCTCGAACGAGGGGCGCGGCTATGTCCTGCGTCGCATCATGCGCCGCGCGATGCGCCATGCGCACCTTCTGGGTGCTTCAGAGCCTCTCATGCACCGCTTGGTACCTGCTCTGGTCACTGAAATGGGGCAGGCATATCCCGAACTTCAGCGCGGCCAGGCACTGATCCAGGAAGTGCTCGAACGCGAAGAAACGCAATTCCGGCGCACCCTCGACAAGGGCCTCAAGCTTCTCGACGAAGCAACCGGCGACATGGGCGAAGGCGGCGAACTGGACGGCGAAACCGCGTTCAAGCTCTACGATACCTACGGCTTCCCTTATGACCTGACCGAAGATGCCCTGCGTTCGCGCGGCATCGGCGTCGACCGGGGCGGTTTCGACGCCGCGATGGACCGCCAGAAGGCGGCTGCTCGTGCAGCCTGGAAGGGTTCCGGCCAGGCAGCTGACAGCGAGGTCTGGTTCGACATTGCCGAGCGTGAAGGCGCGACCGAATTCACCGGCTATTCCTCGACCAGCGGCGAAGGTAACGTCGTGGCCATCGTGAAGGATGGCGCCGAGGTCCAAAGCGCCGCTGCGGGCGACAACGTGATCATCCTGACCAACCAGACGCCGTTCTATGGCGAAAGCGGCGGTCAGTCGGGCGATGCTGGCACGATCACGTCGACCAGCAGGCTCTCGGCAAAGGTAGAAGATACCTCCAAGCCGCTTGGCAGGCTCCATGCCCATCAGGCCAGGATCGAATCCGGTTCGATCAAGGTCGGCGATACGGTGCACCTTTCAGTCGATGTCGAGCGGCGGGATCGCATTCGCGCCAATCATTCGGCCACGCACCTCGTCCATGCTGCCTTGCGCAACAAGCTCGGCGAGCATGTGACGCAGAAGGGATCACTGGTCGCAGCCGATCGGTTCCGGTTCGACTTCTCGCATCCCAAGCCGCTCGAAGCAGATGAAATCGCTGCGATCGAAGCAGAGGTGAATGCAGAGATCCGCGCAAATGAGCCCGTCGGTACGACGCTGATGAGCCCGGAAGATGCCATCGAAGCTGGCGCAATGGCGCTGTTCGGCGAGAAGTACGGCGACGAGGTTCGGGTCCTGTCCATGGGGCGCAAGGGAGGCGAGGGCCGAAATTACTCCGTTGAACTTTGCGGGGGTACCCATGTGAAGGCCACCGGTGACATCGGCGTGTTCCGGATCGTGTCGGAAGGCGCAGTGAGTTCGGGCGTTCGCCGTATCGAGGCTCTGACCGGGGAATCTGCAAGGCGCTGGCTCGTCGACCGTGAAGAGGCATTGAAGGCTGCAGCAGGGGCCATCCGTGCTACACCTGAAGAGGTCCCGGGCAGGATTGCGGCGCTGCTGGAAGAGCGCAAGAAGCTGGAAAAGGAGCTGGCAGAAGCGCGCAAGGCGCTGGCCTTGGGCGGTGGCGGCGCAGGTGGAGCGAATGCGTCTGCCGAGGAAGAAATCGTCGGTGTGAAATTCAGTGGGCAAGTTCTTGAGGGGCTCAATCCCAAGGAGCTTCGGCCCTTGCTCGACGAAGCGAAGGGACGCCTTGGATCCGGAATTGCGGCAATTTGCGCGGTCAATGACGGCAAGGCAGCTTTCGCGGCGGCAGTCACGGACGATCTCACGGACCACTTCAGCGCAGTCGATCTCGTACGCGTCGGTGTCGAAGCGTTGGGCGGCAAGGGCGGCGGTGGCCGGCCTGACATGGCTCAAGGCGGCGGACCCGACGGAAGCAAGGCTGAGGAAGCTCTTGCTGCCGTCAGGGACGCAATCGCGAAGGCTAACGCCTAAGCTGTCGGATCAGGCGCCCGGCGTGCTTTTTGTCACGCCGCTGCTGCCACTTTCGATGTCATAACCCTGGGTGTCGCCGGGCTGACCGCGCAGCTGGTTGCGGGGATTGGTATCCTTGAGCGGATCCTGGACGTTCTGCGGCTTGAACTTTTCGCTATTGGGCGTCGGTTTCGTCGGGTCTGACATAATTTTCTCCTTTCCTTTCCAACGCATGAGCATGGAAATGGGTTCGAGAAACTTGTCAGGCCTCGGCGTTGCTGGTCCTTAGCTTGGGGCGGTAATCGAGGTTTCCGTCACGCTCCAGCTTGACGCGGAATTCGTCGCGCTTCTCGTGGATAGAGGCGATCACCGGTCCCATCGCGACCCCGATATCGACCAGCACGGCTTCTGAAAGTTGTAGCGAACTCTCCAGAGTTTCCGGGACCGCATGGCTCGCACCTGCGCGGTAAAGTTCGGCGGCGTGTTCCGGGTCGCGGGCACGAGCCACGATCAGCAGGTCAGGATATGATTTGCGGAGTTTCGCCACGAGCCGCTGCGCCAGGACCGGCTCGTCCATCGTCAGCACGACGGCAGGGGCAGTCTCGATACCCAACCTGCTCAGCGCGTCGCCGCGCCCGGCATCCCCGAAGGTCGCGCGGTAGCCATCTCTCTTGGCGGATTCGATCAGGTCGGCATCGGAATCGAGCGCAACGTAAGGTTTGTCGTGGGCATCGAGCATGTCCGCGATAAGCAGGCCGACACGCCCGGCACCGACGATGATCGTCCGCGGTTCTCCGGCGTCTTCCTCGGGCAATTCGGGAGCGGCCTCGACCCGACGCGCGAGCACGCGCCCGAGCCTTGCAAGCAGCGGCGTCACCGTCAGGCCAATGGCCGTCACGATCTGCCAGAACTGCGCCGTGCCGGGCTGGATCAGCATGGCCGAGCTTGCTGCGGCAAGGACGATCAGGGTCGTCTCGCTGGGGCTGGCCATGAGCACGCCAGTCTCAGCGGCTGTGGATCGGCGCGCGCCCATCAGTCGCAGCAGAAGCCCTGTTACCGCGGCCTTGAACACGAGCACGAGAACGACCGCCAGCGAGATCATGCCGAGATTGTCCCACACGGTGGTGAGGTCGATGCTCATGCCCACAGTGATCAGGAAGACGCCGAGAGCCAATCCCTTGAAAGGCTCCATAATGGCTTCGACTTCACCGTGATATTCGGTTTCCGCGATCAGCAGGCCTGCGATCAGCGCTCCGACGATGGGCGACAGGCCCGTCACAGCTGTTGCAAGGCTTGCGCCGATAACCACCAGCATCGAGGCAGCGAGGAAGAGCTCGGGGCTCTTGGTGCGTGCAGCCTGCGCAAACAGGCGGGGGAGGGCAATGCGCCCGAGAACCAGCAGGGCGACCACGACGAGCCCGCCCTGCCACAGCGTATCGACCAATCCTTCTACGCCGTCTGACTGGGCGTAGGGGGCCATTGCGCCGAGGATGAAAACGATCGGGACGATCATGATATCCTCGAACAGGAGCATGGAAAGTGCCGCTCTTCCGACGGGCGAAGTCGTGCCCGAAATCGGCAACACGATAGCGGTGGAGGAGAAGGCGAGGGCGAAGCCCAGTGCCAGGGCGCCGGTCCAGTATTGTCCCATCATCGACAACGCGACAGCAAGCGCAGTCCCGATCAGCATCAATTCGAGCGCGCCCAAGCCGAAGACGAGCCGCCGCATCTGCCAAAGACGCTTGAAGCTGAGTTCGAGGCCGATCGTGAAGAGCAGCAGGATGATCCCGAACTCGGCAAAGGGTTCCAGCCCGTCGGGATCGGATATCGTCACATGGGCTAGCCAAGGGTATTCGAACACCAGCTTGCCCAGCCCGAATGGACCCACCAGTATCCCGATCAGGATGAAGCCAATGACCGGCGTGATGCGGAAACGCGTGAACACCGGAATGACGATCCCGGCAGAGCCAAGGATCACCAAAGCATCGGACAACATCGGAGAGGGGGAGAGTTCGCCAGCCATTCCCGGCGTCTATCCCGCAAGGGCGTGCTTGTCACGGCTACGGGTGACATCTGACCTCAAGTCACTATGTGGGGGGCCATGGAAACAGGAATTATCGTATCGCTTGCCCTTTATTTCATACTCATGATCGCCATCGGGCTCTATGCCCAGCGGCAGTCGACCTCCGATAGCGAAGGCTATCTCCTTGCAGGTCGAAACCTGCCTCCATCGGTCGCCGCACTCTCTGCAGGCGCGTCTGACATGTCCGGTTGGCTGCTGCTCGGGCTTCCCGGCGCCCTCTATGCAACTGGCCTGGTCGAAGCCTGGATCGGCATCGGGCTTTTCGTCGGGGCGTTGTTCAACTGGCTGATCGTCGCCCCTCGATTGAGGGCGCAGACGGAGAAGCTCGGAAACGCACTGACGATCCCGGAATTTCTGGCGAACCGTTTCCCTGACAAGGCACTGGCGCTTCGCGTTACCAGCGCCGTCGTGATTGTCGCATTCTTCACCGTCTATACGGCAGCGGGCCTCGTCGGCGGTGGCAAGCTGTTTGCCACCAGTTTCGCGCCCATCGTCGGCGACTGGGGCCTGTCGCCCTACATGGCTGGCATCCTGCTGACCGCGGGCGTCGTAGTCGCCTACACGATGATCGGGGGCTTTCTCGCCGTCAGTCTGACGGACTTCGTCCAAGGCATAATTATGCTCCTCGCGCTTATTATCATGCCGCTCGTCGTCATGTTCGGGGCCGGGGGTGAAGCCGGTGCATCGCTGACCGAAGTGCAGCCCGGCTTTCTCAGCCTGACCGAAGGGTTGACCTTCATCGGCTTCCTTTCCGCGATCGCCTGGGGCCTCGGCTATTTCGGGCAACCGCACATCATCGTCCGCTTCATGGCAATCAGATCGGTACCGGAAGTGAAGAACGCGCGCTGGATCGGCATGGGATGGATGGCGCTTTGCCTTGCTGGCGCACTTGGCGTCGGCCTTGCTGGACGCGCCTATGTCGAACGCAACGGCATGACGCTGGAGGATCCGGAAACGATCTTCATGCTGCTTGCAGAAACGCTGTTCCATCCGCTGGTCACAGGCTTCCTGCTCGCTGCGTTGCTTGCCGCGATCATGAGCACGATCAGCTCGCAGCTGCTGGTGTCGTCGAGTTCGCTGACCGAAGATTTCTATCGCCTGTTCCTGCGCAAGGATGCGAGCGAGCGTGAAAGCGTGAATGTCAGTCGCCTATTCGTACTGATCGTCGCAATCGCTGCGATCGTAATCGCCTCCGACCCTGAAAGCGAAGTCCTGGGACTCGTTTCGAACGCTTGGGCCGGTTTCGGCGCTGCCTTCGGACCGATGATCCTCCTTTCGCTGACCTGGGACCGGATGACGGGCGCGGGCGCTGTCGCCGGCCTGATTACCGGTGCAGTCGTCGTATTCGGCTGGATCGCAGCCGGTTGGAGCGCGAGCTTCCTCGGCGGTCCAGGAGTTTACGAGATCATTCCGGGGTTCATCGCCGCACTCGTCGCCATTATTGCGGTAAGCAAGGCGACGCAGGGTAGTGTCGCCGCAAACCCGGCCTGATCAGCCCCCGCCGGGTCCGCCCGTACCAAGAGGCTCGGCCCGCGGCTTGGTCTTGCCGGGATGGTCGCCGCTTTCGTCCCATTCGATCCGGTAAAGATCGAACCGGCGGTCGGCGAGGTTGCGCACCGTGCCTTCTGCGCGAGCCCAGCTGAGGTCGGCGAGATTGATATCGCTGATCGTCAGGGTTTCGACGTTTTCGCTGGCCTCGGCTGCAATGCCGTCGCGGGCAAATGGGAAATCGCACGGCGTGAGGATGCAGCTTTGCGCGTACTGGATGTCCATGTTTCCGACGTTGGGCAAATTGCCGACATTGCCCGACAGGACGACGAAACACTGGTTTTCAATTGCACGAGCCTGTCCGCAATATCGAACCCGCAAATAGCCCTGCCGGCTGTCGGTGCAGAACGGTACGAAGATGATCCGCGCACCCTCGTCGGCGAGCTTGCGGCTGAGCTCCGGAAACTCGCTGTCGTAACAGATCTGGACGCCGATCGGGCCGCAGTCGGTCTGGATGACGTCGATCTTGTCACCGCCCTTGATGTTCCACCAGTACCGCTCGTTGGGGGTAGGGTGGATCTTCTCCTGTTCGTGGACCGAACCATCGCGCAGGCAGACATAGGCGACATTGTGGATGTCGCCGTCCTCCATGCGGGTGGGATGCGATCCGGCGATGATGTTGATGTTGTACCGCAGCGCGAATTCGGAGATGTCGGTTTTGAGGCGCGGGGTGTATTCCGAAAGTCGCTCGATCGCCTCGAGAGGCGAGAGTTCCTTCGCCTCGTAGCTCAACAGCATCAGCGTGAACAATTCGGGAAAGACGATGAAGTCGCTTTCGTAATCGGACGCGACGTCGACAAAATATTCGATCGCGCCAAGGAATTCGTCGTAATCCTTCACCGCACGTGCCTGCAGCTGGCAGGTCGCGACACGGACGGATTCCACGCCGCGAGGCAGGCGCTTCTTTACCGGCTGGTCGCGATCCACATAGGGATTGCGCCACACCATCTTGATGGCATGGCCATGGGATTTCTTGTCTTCGGGCAGGTAGTTTTCGAGGATGCCGTCGGGTTCGAACCCGTTGGCCAACTGGAAGCGCAGGACCTGGTCGTGCAGTTTTCCGGACAGCACCTGCTCGAGGTAGTCCTGCGGGCTTTCGACCCTGTTGTTCTTGCGCCGGCGGGCACGGTCATACCCAGGCATGCGGCCGCCAAATACGATGCCGGTGAGGTCGCGTTCCTCGGCCAGCGCGCGGCGTTCCTCGTACAAGCGACGACCGATGCGCACGCCCCTGACCTTTGGGTCGACGCACATTTCATAGCCGTAGAGCCAATCGCCGGTCGGATCGTGGCGGCTGCCATAGCCGTTGCCCGATATCTCGTCCCAATCATGGGGAGCGAAGACCACCGGTTCCGGTAGCTGCATCGAAGCGCAGTAACCCACGATCTCATCATCGAGCAGGGCGACGAAACAACCTTCGGGGAAGTTGTTGATCTGTCCGCGAATCTCGCTCTGCTTGTAGGCAGGCAGGTCGTCGTAGGCGCGCCGGACAAGCGCGGAAATTCCGCGAATGTCCTTGATCATCGCCTGGCGGACGAGGAGCCGTGCCTGCCCCAGCTTTTCCCCTTCAGCCTTTGCCGAAGGGCGTTTCTTGCGAACCTGCTTTGCCAAAATTCAACCCCGTTCCGTCACTCTAGTGAACCAATGCCGGAACGGGTTATTGGTTTCAGGACCAGCTGGCCATTTCCTTCTCGAGGTTCTGCACGATCGCTTCGAAGAACTGCTCGGTGGTCATCCAGCTCTGCTGCGGACCGATCAGGAGCGCGAGGTCCTTGGTCATCGAGCCGTTCTCGACGGTCTGGATGCAGACCTTCTCGAGCGTTTCGGCGAAACGCACCACATCGGGGGTGTCGTCGAACTTGCCGCGATACATGAGGCCGCGAGTCCAGGCGAAGATCGAGGCGATCGGGTTGGTCGACGTCGCCTTGCCCTGCTGGTGCTGGCGATAGTGGCGGGTAACCGTGCCGTGAGCCGCCTCTGCTTCGACCGTCTTGCCATCCGGGGTCATTAGGACCGAGGTCATGAGGCCGAGCGAACCGAAGCCCTGTGCCACGGTGTCCGACTGGACGTCACCGTCGTAGTTCTTGCAGGCCCAGACGAACTTGCCGTTCCACTTGAGTGCCGATGCGACCATGTCGTCGATCAGGCGGTGCTCGTAAACGATGCCCGCAGCCTTGAATTTCTCGGCGAAGCCTTCGTTGTCGAACACTTCCTGGAAAAGGTCCTTGAAGCGGCCGTCATAGGCTTTCATGATCGTGTTCTTGGTCGACAGGTAAACCGGCCAGCCAAGGTTGAGACCGTAGTTGAAGCTCGCGCGAGCGAAGTCGCGGATCGAATCGTCGAGGTTGTACATCGCCATGGCGACGCCGGCGCTCGGGAAATCGAAGACCTTGAGGTCGATTTCCTGGCCGTCCTCGCCCTTGAAGACGAGACGCAGCTCGCCGGGGCCCGGAATCAACGTGTCGGTTGCGCGATACTGGTCGCCGAAAGCGTGACGGCCGACAACGATCGGGTCGGTCCAGCCCGGGACGAGACGCGGGACGTTGTCGATGACGATCGGTTCACGGAACACCACGCCGCCGAGGATGTTGCGGATCGTGCCGTTCGGCGACTTCCACATCTTCTTCAGGTTGAACTCTTCGACGCGAGCCTCGTCAGGGGTGATCGTGGCGCATTTCACGCCGACGCCGTACTGCTTGATCGCGTTGGCGGCATCGACGGTGATCTGGTCGTCGGTTTCGTCGCGCTTTTCGACGGAGAGATCGTAATACTTCAGGTCGACATCGAGGTAGGGCAGGATCAGCCGTTCGCGAATCCACTGCCAGATGATCCTCGTCATTTCGTCGCCGTCGAGTTCGACGACCGGGTTCTTGACCTGAATTTTCTGCATGTTTGACCTGTCTGTCTTCTTGAATGTCTTGGGTGTTGCGCGGGCTTTAGCAGAGGCTTGGCGCTGCGCAAGGTAGCCTAAGGTCTTCGTGCCTGGTGCCGGACACGAAAAAGCCCGCCGGAAGGGCGGGCTTTGGCTAGATGGTGGGCGTAGGAAGGATTGAACTTCCGACCCCTACGATGTCAACATAGTGCTCTACCACTGAGCTATACGCCCGATCCATCAAGCAGCCGCTCGTCGCGGCGGAGGCGCCCAATAACCAAGCCTGCGCCAAGGCGCAAGCGATTCGCGAAATATTATAAGCTCGCCTCGGCCCGGTCTTCGAAAACCCGTTCCACTTCGAGCACGAGATCGCGCAGGTGGAAGGGCTTGGACAGCACTTTCGCCTGCGGCTGTTCACGGCTGGCACGCAGGGTGACGGCAGCAAAGCCGGTAATGAACATGACCTTCGTCTTCGGGCTGATCTCGCCGCAACGCTGTGCGAGTTCGATCCCGTCCATTTCCGGCATCACGATGTCGGACAGCAAGAGGTCGAAATGCTCCGATTCGAGCAGGGGAACGGCTTCGGTGCCCATGGCAACGCTTTTTACGTCGTATCCTGCATTGTCGAGCGCACGCGTAAGATAGGTTCGCATGGCCTCATCATCCTCGGCCAGGAGGATCTTGATGGAATCGGTAGCTGTCATGGACCTGCCAATACGCCGATTGTTTTAAGAAAGCATTTTGAGTTAGCCCATGGCCAGCTTTGACACACAACCGTCTTACAGGCAGCAATGACGTCATGACAGATGCCGAGGGTGACCGCCGCGATTCGCGGATCGAGCAGGGCGGGGCAATCCCCGGCTGCGAAGCTCAGGCATATACCCTCGAAATGCCGGTACATCTGCCATTGCCCGTCCTCATCGCAGTCCCGCATGCAGGGCGGGAGTATCCGGCCAACCTCCTATCGAACATGCGCCAGCCCGAGCTTGCGGCATCGCGTCTCGAAGATCGCAAGGTCGATATACTCGCAAGGGAAGTCGCCAGGCTGACAGGTGCAGCCCTGCTGGTCGCGAATGCACCGCGCGCGATGATCGATCTCAACCGGGCGAAGGACGATGTGGATTGGGAGATGGTCGCAGGTGCCAGGCCGCCCGTATCGCGGCATTCGCACGCCAATCGCAGGGCGCGCAGCGGCCTCGGCCTGGTACCCCGTCGATTGCCCCAATCGGGGGAGATCTGGCGGGGGCCGGTCGACAATTCCGACCTCCAGGCGCGTATCTCGAGTGTGCACCGTCCATATCATTCCGCACTGGCGCGACACCTGGAGAAGATCCGCGACGATTGGGGCGCAGCCCTCCTCATCGACATGCATTCGATGCCGCCCCTGAAGCCGCGCTTCGGCGCGGAACGGCCGGCACATATCGTAATGGGTGACCGCTTCGGAGCATCATGCGACAACGGCATCGTCGAGCGTGCATTGTCCTATATCGAAGCCGGCAACCGGCCAGTCGCACACAACCGACCCTATTCGGGTGGTTATGTGCTCGATCGGCACGCGGCACCCCAGCGTGGGCTCCATGCCATCCAGCTGGAGATTTGCCGGTCGATATATCTCGATGCGCAAATGTTGGAGCCGGGTCCGGGGCTAGAACCCCTGGCGCGATTCCTTGCGGGTCTGGTGCGTGAACTTGGCGCTGCGACCGCGAACCTCTCGCTCAAGGGGCCTTTTGCGCAGGCAGCCGAGTAGCCTGACCCCAAATATGAAAAAACCACCTCGTGCAACTGCACGAGGTGGCCAAGGTTCAGGGAGGATTGCACCTTTCGGTGCAGTCGGGCCACGCCATGAGGGGCGCGTGACCTGACCTCTTCAAAATAGGATCGGGAGGAGGGGCGTTCAAGCCCCTCTCATCCGATCAACGCGTCGGATCAGCCTGCCGGCTGTGCTGCGTTGGGCTGCGGAATCTTGCCCTGTGCCGATTGGCGGGCAAAGATCACGCGCATCAGGTTGAGCGAGAAAAGATGGGCGTGGATCATCATCAACGCGCCGCTCTTGTTCAGCTCTTCGAGAACTTCGGTCGGAAGTTCACGCAGCTTGTTTTCGTCGACCATGCGGAAGCCGCGGTAAACGAAGGGGCGCTCGGGATCGTCATTGCGCGTGATCGCGATTTCGCCGTCCATCAGGAGATCGTGCTTGGCGAGATCTGCCATGAAGTTCTGGGTGCGGACGCCGGCTTCTTCGAAGTTGCGGCAGAATTCCATCACGCCATTCGTGAATTCGGTCGGCTTGCCTTCGGCGTCGAAAAGCTCGTTGCCTTCATCGAATTCACCGACAACGCCGGCGCTCGGGTCGAAGCAAAGCGAAAGATCGTCGCTGTCGGGACGCAGGCGTGCCAGCATGTAGGGATAGCGACGGACGTATGCCGGGACGTACACATCTTCGGTCAGCTTGCCGTCTTCGCCGACGAAAGTGTTCACGCCTTCGTTCAGGCCCATCAGAGCGATGGGCAGGGCGCCTTCGCCGCTGGTGAAAACGATCGGGAACGAACGCTGCGCATCGACGAATTCTTCGACGGTGATCGGAACAGCATGGCTTGTGCCAAAGAATGTGGCGTCGTTTAACTGCGTGCTCTTCCAGCCTTTGTGATCGCGGCTGTTGAGGGGCATGAGGTCGTTGTAGAAAACAGGCAGTTGGGGCTGCGGCGCGCTCGCCATGAAAACTCTCCGAAAAGTCTAAAGGAATGTGATTTAAGGCCAGCCTATCCAGACGGGCGGCCAAGCGCGGGTGCTTTAGGGCTTTGCGTCCCCCGGCGCAAGCGGCACCAGCTTGCCCGGATTGAGCAGGCCCTTGGGGTCCAGCGCACCCTTGATACTCCGCATCAGTGACAGTGAAACCGGATCGCCCAGACGGCCCAATTCGTCACGCTTGAGTTGCCCGATCCCGTGTTCGGCGCTGATCGAACCTTCATATTCGGTGACAAGATCGTGAACGAAGCGACTGATTTCCTTGCCCGTACCATTCTCCCACTCGCGGCGCGTGGCACCGGGTTCTGCGAGCACGTGGAAATGGACGTTTCCATCGCCAAGGTGACCAAAGGCGACCCCGCTCGTTCCCGGAAAGGCCTCTTCCACAGCCGGTATCGCCGCCTCGACGAATTGCGGCATCTTCTCCACCGGTACGGAAATATCGTGCTGGACTGCGGGCCCCAGCGCCCGTTCTGCAGGGGCGATGGAATCGCGCAGGGTCCAGAAATCTTCGGCTTGGCGTTCGTTCGCAGCGAAAACGGCGTCATTGACGAGGCCGTCTTCCATGGCGCTGGCCAATTGTTCTTCAAGCCTTTCGCGAACGGAATCGATCTCCGCCGACGTTCCAGTGCATTCCACCAGCGCGTTCCATGCGTGCTCACGCTCCAGCGGGGCTTTCGCGGCGGGGAGGTGATCGAGGACAGCTGACAGGCAGTGCGCAGGAACGACCTCGAACCCTTCGAGATGATCGGGCAAGCGTGCCTGCAGTTTCCGTAACAGGCGGCGTGCATCGCCAATCGATTTCAGGCCAATCCAGGCCACCACCCGTTCTTCCGTTGCGGGTAATAGCCGAAGGTTCGCGGCGGTCACGATACCGAGAGTACCTTCGGAACCGATCAGCAACTGCTTGAGATCGAAGCCGCGGTTATCCTTTTTAAGCGCCGTGAGGCCGTTGAATATCTCGCCATTCGCGAGGACCGCTTCGATGCCCAGGACCTGAGCGCGCATCGTGCCATGTCGCAGCACCTGCGTACCCCCTGCGTTCGTGGAGATTAGGCCACCGACGGTCGCAGACCCTTTCCCGCCCAGGGTCAATGGAAAGCGAAGTCCTTCCTTTTCAGCTACTTCGTGCAGGTTCTGAAGAATAACTCCTGCTTCGCAGACGATCTGTCCCGCGTCACTGTCGAACGCGCGGATGGCGTCCATCCGGCGGAGCGATAGCAGCACGCTGTGGCCTGCAGTGTCCGGTGTCGCGCCACCCGACATTCCGCTGTTTCCGCCCTGGGGTACGATCGGAACATCATGCCTGTCGCACAGGGCGACAAAGGCCGAAACTTCCTGCGTGTTCGCGGGCGAGGCGATACCGATGGCAGCGCCAGCAAAACGACCTCGCCAATCGGTCAGCCACGGAGACATAAGCTCGGGATCGGAGGTGAAACCGCGCTCGCCCAGAAGGGCGCGTACATCGCTTACAAAGCTGCCCGGATCGCTCATGCACGCGCCTATGACATAGCTATCGCCTCGCGACTAGGACTTGCAGGCGGGGCAATTCGGATTAAGCCAGTATTCAAGACTGCCTGATAGAAAGCCATACCGGTTGATCGAGAATCAGCCGCAACGAAGCACACGGGGACGAATTTCTTCGCGCAATTGAATGGCTAACCCACTCGCCTTCCTAGCACCGCTGGTGCTCTTGCTGCCGGTCTTCGGTGGCGAGCAGGAGGTACCGCCTGTTCCGAACGGAGATGTGGAAGCGCGGCTCGAGCCGAACAGTGCACCCATGTCCTCCATGGTGGCGGACGAACCGGTCATTCCAATGGTGGCGCCATATGCAGTGCCGATCCAGCGCCAGGTCAGGATCGAACAACGGGTGATCGTCCGTATTTCCCCGCGTCAGCCGAGCGCGCGGCAGAGCATGTTCGCCGAACTGCCAACGCGCGCACCGACTTCGCGGTTTGAAGAGCGCAAGATGGAAAAATGTGTGCCGGTGGCCAATGTCGTCGGTGTGCAAACGGGCAGCGGCAATCGCCTGCTGCTGTTCCTGAACGATCGCAGGACCGTTACCGCCAGCCTCGAAAAATCATGCCGTGCGCGCGATTTCTACTCCGGTTTTTATATCGAGCGGAGCGACGATGGCATGCTTTGCGTCGATCGGGACAAGCTGCAATCGCGTTCGGGTGCGAATTGCGAGGTCGAACGCATGCGCCAGCTGGTCGCTGTCGAGGAATAGCGAAACCTCCGAAATCTTGACTTTGCGAGGGTTTTGCGCGAAGGGCGCCGCGATTGGTTGTGGTCTCTCCACGCCTGCTTGAAGTCGGGCCCGCAAGGGCCCCGCCATCCGGACATTTTGATACGTATGAGTTTTGCCGATCTCGGCCTCTCCGATGAATTGCTGAAAGCGGTCGAGGCCGCCGGCTATACCGAACCCACCGCAATCCAGGCGGAGGCGATCCCGCCTGTCCTGATGATGAAGGACCTGATCGGTATCGCCCAGACGGGAACGGGCAAGACTGCCAGCTTCGTGCTGCCCATGATCGACATCCTGGCGAACGGCCGCCGCCGTGCCCTTATGCCGCGTTCGCTGATCCTGGAGCCGACCCGCGAACTCGCGGCACAGGTGGCAGAAAACTTCGAAAAATACGGGGTCAACCACGACCTGAAGATGGCCCTGTTGATCGGGGGCGTACAGATGGGCGACCAGGTGAAGGCGCTGAACGAGGGCGTCGATGTCCTGATCGCGACCCCGGGCCGCCTTATGGACCTGTTCGAGCGCGGCAAGATCCTGCTCAACGGCTGCGAGCTCCTCGTCGTCGACGAAGCCGATCGCATGCTCGACATGGGCTTCATCCCCGACATCGAGTTCATCTGCTCCAAGCTTCCCGAAAACCGGCAGACGATGCTGTTCAGTGCGACCATGCCGCCGCCGATCGAGAAGCTGGCGAATACATTTCTGACCAATCCCAAGCGGATCGAGGTCAGCCGCGCTGCGTCCACGAACAAGGACATCACGGCGTTCAAGATCAACGTCAACAACCGTGCAAAGCGCGAGACATTACGGTGGCTGCTACGCCATGACCAGGTCGACACGGCGATTATCTTTGCCAATCGCAAGACCACCGTGCGCGAACTCAACAAGAGCCTGCAGCGCCATGGTTTTTCCAGCGGCGAGATCCATGGCGACATGGACCAGACGAGCCGCCTGCGCGAACTTGAAAGGTTCAAGGCCGGGGACATCAATATCCTTGTTGCGTCCGACGTCGCCGCGCGCGGCCTCGACGTGAAGGGCGTCAGCCACGTCTTCAATTTCGACACCCCGTGGCATCCCGACGATTACGTCCACCGCATCGGTCGTACCGGCCGAGCCGGGGCCAAGGGTCGTGCGTTCACCTTCGTCAGCGAAGAAGACGCGGAAGCAATCGCCAACGTCGAGAAGCTGACCAAGTCGAAGATCGCCGTATTCGGCAAGAATGACGTTCGCGTCGAGCTGAAGGAGCCGAGCGAGGACGAACAGGAAAAACCGCGCCGCGAGGAGAAGCGGAGCCGTTCGCGCGATGATGGTGACCGCGAGGAGAAGCGGAGCCGTTCACGCGATGACGGTGACCGCGACGAGAAGCCGAAAAAGCCGCGGCGCGAGAAGCAGGCGAGGGAAGATCGGAAGCCCGAGCGCCGGCCGCGACGGGATCATGACGATGAACCGGTGCCTGCGGGCGAATGGAACGGCCCGCGTCCCGGCTTCCTGGATGTGAGCGCGACCTAGTCGGCCAGCTTGACGAAGCTGTCGATGACACGCTTCGTGCCGGAATGCTCGAAGTCGATTTCGAGCTTGTTGCCTTCCTGGTCGGTTACGGTGCCATAGCCGAACTTTTCATGGAAAACGCGCGCGCCGATGGCGACGTCGGTGCGCGGCTTGGCTGCAAAGCTGGCTGCTGATCGGCGATTTTCCTGCACGCGCACAGGTTTAGTTTCGTATCCCGTTGCAAGCGCCCGTTGCCAGCCCGGACCGCGCGCGCCGCTGCGGTCGGGACGCGATTGCGAAACATGCGCGAAGGGGTCTTCCTGTTCGGTCCAGTTCGCTCGCCACAGCGATGCGCCGCCGGTCATCGTCGTTTCCTGATCGATGTGTTCGGGCGGCAATTCCTCGATGAAACGGCTCGGGATGCTACTCGTCCACTGCCCATAAATGCGGCGGTTCGCAGCATGGAAAATCGTGCATCGACGCCGCGCACGGGTGATCCCGACATAGGCGAGGCGGCGTTCCTCTTCGAGGCTGGCGAGGCCGCCTTCGTCGATCGCGCGCTGGCTGGGGAAGACGCCTTCTTCCCAGCCGGGCAGGAAAACGTGATCGAATTCGAGCCCCTTTGCAGCGTGCATCGTCATGATGGTGACGGTTTCCTCGTCATCGGCCGCGTCGTTATCCATCACCAGCGAAACATGTTCGAGGAAATCGCCGAGCGTCTCGTATTCTTCCATGGCGCGGGCAAGTTCGGACAGGTTTTCCAGGCGGCCGGCAGATTCGGCGGTCCGCTCTTTCTGGAGCATCTCGTCATAGCCCGATTCCGTCATCACCATGCGCAACAGATCGGCGGGGGTGACCTGCTCGGACTGCTCGCGCCAGTGGAGAAACTGCCGCATCAACCCGCCGATGGTGTTGGCGGCACGCGCTGGCAACTCGTCGCTGTCGGCAATCTGCAATGATGCGGCGGCGAGCGGCAGGCCCGTGCGGCGCGCATGCTGGTGCATCTTCTCCAGCGTCTTCGCGCCAAGCCCACGCTTGGGCTGGTTGTAGATGCGCTCGAAAGCGAGATCGTCCTGCGGCTGGGCGATGACGCGCAGATAGGCGAGGGCGTCGCGGATTTCGGCACGCTCGTAAAAGCGGAAACCGCCGATGATGCGATAATTGATCCCGATCTGGATGAAGCGGTCTTCGAACTCGCGGGTCTGGTACTGGGCGCGAACGAGGATGGCGACTTCGTCCAGGCTCGCTCCCTCGCGTTCCAGCCGCTCGATTTCCTCGCCCACACGCCGGGCCTCTTCCGGGGCATCCCAGACGCCGATGACGCGCACCTTGTCGCCGTGGTCATGCTCGGTCCACAGCGTCTTTTCGTGGCGTTCACTGTTGGCGCGGATCAAGCCCGATGCAGCACCCAGGATGTGAGGAGTGGAGCGATAATTCTGCTCCAGCTTCACTACCTTTGCGCCGGGAAAATCCTTCTCGAAGCGCAGGATGTTGGCGACTTCGGCGCCGCGCCAGGAATAGATCGACTGGTCGTCGTCACCCACGACGCAGATATTCTTGCTCGCCTGCGCCAGCAATCGCAGCCACAGATACTGGACCGCATTGGTATCCTGGTATTCGTCGACGAGGATGTAGCGGAATTGCCGCTGATATCGCTCGAGCACGTCATGCTCGCGGCGGAAGATGTTGAGCATGTGCAGCAGAAGGTCGCCGAAATCGCAGGCGTTCAGCGCCTTCAACCGGTCTTGGTACAGCTTGTAGAACTGCTGTCCCCGGCCATTGGCATAGGCTTCATTGTCGACTGCATCGAGATCTTCGGGGTTCAGGCCGCGGTTCTTCCAGCCGTCGATCAGGCCGGCCAGTTGCCGCGCCGGCCAGCGCTTTTCGTCAAGATCGTTGTCGTTGATCAGCTGTTTCAGCAGGCGGATCTGATCGTCGGTGTCGATGATCGTGTAATTCGATTCGAGCCCTACAAGCTCTGCATGACGGCGCAGCATCTTTGCACAGATCGAGTGGAAGGTGCCGAGCCACGGCATCCCTTCGACAGCTTCGCCCAGGTGCCCGGCAACACGGTGTCGCATTTCGCGCGCAGCCTTGTTGGTGAAGGTCACGCACAGGATCTGGCTGGGATAAGCCCTGCCGGTGGCAACCAGGTGGGCGAGGCGAGCGGTTAGCGCCGCAGTCTTGCCGGTTCCGGCACCTGCCAGCATCAGGACCGGACCTTCCGTCGTCAGCACGGCCTCGCGCTGGGGAGGGTTCAGCCGCGCTGCATAGGCGGGCACTTGCGCGTTTTGGCGCTGCTGGGGGGGATTGTCGCTGCTCATCGGAAACCTTGTGAACAGGTAGGGAACGCAAGGCTGCGCCGCAAGCGCAGAATGGGCGCGTTTGCCCATTTTGGAACCGTCGTGCCGGGTCGCCCGTTGTTCACGCAATCGGACGGGGCAGAGGAGATTTTGATATGAAACGGATACTTACCGCTGCCGCTGCAACGACGCTCGCACTCGGCCTGACCGCACCGGCCATGGCCGACCATCACGAATACAAGGCGCCGACGCCGGAAGTTGTCGAAACCAATGCGAAGGGTCAGGCAACCAAGGTGAAAATCGGCGACAACACCTACGACGTTTGCATGACCGAAGGTCAGGACAGCTGCATCAACCCGCGCGCTGCCGGCCTCAAGTGGGGCAATCGCCCGCTGAGCTACTGGCCGGGCAAGCCCGCCAGCGAGATGTAATCACTGCGAATTCGTCGCGCCTGCCCGTTATCGGGCAATGGCGACGGGGGTAGCTGCACTCAGGTGCGGCTGCCCCTTTTCATGTCGCGCTTTGGTAGTTTTGCGCGCCTTCCGGTCGCCGCATTTTACGAACGCTTCGCGCTGAACGGGGCCTGCCAAGCGTTTGAGCCCCGCCGCTACTCTTCTCAAGACCGCAGTTCGGGCGCAGCTTGGCCATTGTCGCTTGGGGGAGTGGTCAGCGTTCGTCGCGCTTGGAACAGCTCGGGAGAGGAGGTCGCAATGCGCAGAATATCTTACGCCGTCCTGCTGGGAGTGCTGATGGTCGTCGTCACGCCCAATTTCGTTTGATTGGGGTGCTGCGAACGGCCGATCTAACAGTCCCTAGACGGCCGATTCCATTCGCAGCAAAGTAAGCTTGGCCTTGCCGACTTGGCGCTCTGCCTCGACGGCAAGGCCTCGCACTCTGACCTCTTCCTTGGCCGAGGTTTCGACCGCCATCCAGCTTGCAGGGCCGACCCACCCGAGCCGTAGCAGGCGGTCGAGCGCAACCGAGCCCGCGCCTGTTTCATAGGGCGGGTCGAGCAGGATCAGGTCGTGCGGTTGCTTGGCCGGACCCAATGACATCACCGAGCCTGCGCTTACGCTGCTCCGGCTGCGGCAGCCGAGAGTTTCGATATTCGACTTGATGGTCGCGAGCGCCGCCTGGTCCTGCTCGACGAACAGGCAGAAACCGGCACCACGCGACAGCGCTTCGAGGCCGAGCGCGCCCGAGCCGGCGAACAGGTCGACAACGCTCAGATCTTCATAGGTGCCAAGCCGGCTGGTCAGCATCGAGAAAAGCGTTTCACGCGTCCGATCGGCTGTTGGGCGCGTCGCTTCTCCCTTTGGTGCGGCCAGTTTCCTGCCGCGCCATTCTCCGGCAATGATCCTCATGAAGCTATGCTCACTCGTGGACCCACTTGCGCAGGTCGCCGCGCAGGCGGCCGAGCTCGTGCTTGCGAACTTCGCGTGCCCCGCCACGCGGCAGGTCCTCGAGTTCGAAGGGGCCATAGGACGTGCGGATCAGGCGGCTGACCTGCAGGCCGAGATGCTCGAGCACGCGGCGAACCTCGCGGTTCTTGCCCTCAGTGATGGTCATCTCGATCCACTGGTTGCGTCCCGTCCGCCGTTCGAGATTGGCGTCGATGCTGCCGTAGGTCATGCCATCGATGGTGATGCCATCGATCAGTTCCTCGAGCTGTTCCTGCGTTATGTCGCCGAAAGTGCGCGCACGATAGGTCCGCGGAATGCCGGAAGATGGCAGTTCCATCTGCCGCTTCAGCTCGCCGTCATTGGTGAGCAGCAACAGGCCTTCGGTGTTGAGATCGAGCCTGCCGATCGGCATTACTCGCGGCGTGTTCTTGGGCAGTGCATTGCGCAGCGCGTCATAGATCGTCGGCCGCCCCTGGGGATCGTTCTCCGCCGTCAGCAGTCCGGTCGGCTTGTGAAAGGCGAAGAGACGCGTCGGTTCGGGCTTTGCGACAGGTTTGCCGTCGACTGTCACACCCTTGAGATCCTGCAGGATCGTTGCTGGCGTATCGAGAACCTTGCCATCGATGGACACGCGCCCGTCGGCAATCATGCGCTCCACTTCGCGGCGGCTCGCGACGCCTGCGCGGGCAAGGAGTTTCGCGATGCGATCACCCTCGGGACGGTCCGGGGCGCGAGGAGGAGCTTTAGGCATTTCCTGCGGTTAGGTGATCAATTCACCCCGCGCAACGCCTCTTGAACGATTTGGTCGAAACGGGAGATGCCGCCTTCCAGCGTGCCAAGCGTCAATTGCTCGATCGCGCCGCTGGCCAAACCCTGCTGTCCAAGCTCTGCCGCGCGGAAGTCCTCGCTTGCGAAAACGCCGCCATCGAGCAGTTTCCAGCTGCGTTCCCAGTGGTCGCGCGCCTTGTCGGTCGCTGGCGCTTCCGGGATCAGCATGAAATCCTCGACTAGTGTGTGGTCGTGCGCCTGAGGCATCAGGACCATGACGTTCACATAATCAGGGCTGGGTATGATGATTGTCGCCGGCAGCAACTGGTAGGCGAAGGTCACCACGCGGCGCAATTGGCCCATGTCTTCGAGGTCAACGCCTTCCATTTCCTCGAGGCGCCCGACAGCCGAACGCTGGTGCGGGCCGATCTGGTCGCCGCTGGTAACACCGTCCTTGAAGAAGGGGCCGATGGTCTTCGCGTGCAGGCGGGTGACATGATAGCTTTCTAGGAAAGCATCCATGATCAGCTTCCAGTTCCCCTTCACCGAATGGAGTTTCCGCCGGAAGAGGTAGCTGTCCGCCATGGCAAAGGCGTCGAAGTCTTCACCCAGCGTTCTTGCGTCGCTGAAGTCGGCACCTTCGACAGGCGAATACCAGATCAGGCCGCCAGCCTCGCAGCTGGGCAGTTCGGCGAGCCCGAAATCTCCCTTGTCCATGCCGGGAAAGGTTTCCGGCCGGGGCAGGGCGAGCAGCTTGCCGTCAAGCTTGTAGGTCCAGGCGTGATAGGGGCAGACGAGCCGCTTGGCACATTGCACTTCCTGCCCTTCGACAAGCCGCGTCCCGCGATGCCTGCAGACATTGAGGAAGACGTGCGCCTTCCCGTCCGCATCGCGTGTGATGAGCAGGGGACGGCCGGTTGCGTCGTGAGGAACCGCCATGCCGGGATCGGGGATCAATGCCGAGGGGCACAGAACCTGCGGCAGCCGGTCGAACAGCCCGGCTTTTTCCCGTTCGAAATGCGCCGGGTCGGTATAGGCGCTCGCCGGGATATGCGTGATCGCATCGCTTTCTCGCATCTCGCCCGCAGCGACATTCCTGGCCAGCGTCAATTGCCCCTCGGTCGGGCGCAAAGGTGGTGATTTCGTATCGACACCGTTCATTGCGGCGTTCCTATCCTCTCATCTCGCGGCTAGTGTCGCAGAAATTGCGTGAAACGGGAAGGACGCTAGGGAATGGCCGCAGCGGTTGCAGAGAAAAAGAAGAAAAGCTCGTGGCGCGCCCTGGGCCTCGCACTCAGGAACCGCAAGACCGGCTATATGCTGCTGTTCGGATTTGCCGCTGGCCTGCCCTACGCCCTCGTGCTCGGCACGCTCTACGCATGGCTTTCCGACAGCGGAGAGATCGATCTTGAAACGATGGGTGTTTTTTCGCTCATCGGCCTGGCCTATGCTTTCAAATTCCTTTGGTCGCCCGCGCTCGACCGGGTCGATGTTCCGCTGCTCAACCGGCTGGGCAAGCGCAAGCAGTGGATCGTGACCGCCCAGCTGCTGATAGGTGCCGCTCTGGTCGCTCTCAGCATGATTGCACCTTCGAACGATACGATCGGCATTTTCAGCCTGCTTGCCGGACTGGCCGCCTTTGCCAGCGCGACGCAGGACGTGGTGATCGATGCCTGGCGCGTTGATGTGGCTGACGAGGTCGCGACGATCGACATGCTCTCGACCGTTTACCAGATGGGCTACCGTATCGCCGCTCTCGTGGGGGGTGCGCTCGCGCTGTTCATGGCAGAGCGGACCGACTGGCCGACAGTCTATCTTTCCATGGGCGCACTCATGCTGGTGGTCGGATTTCTGGGCCTGTGGGCACCCGATGCAGATGCAGGCGCGCGCGAAACAGCCGAGGATGAAGGCGATCCATACGGACTGCGCAAGGCCGGGCAGATCAACCCGCGACTGAGAGCCTATGCACTTGGCGCCGTGGGACTGCTGTGGGGCTGGGCGCTCGTGACCGTCGGCCTGTTCATGGTTCGCTCCCTTTCCAGCAATCCCGACACACGGCCCGATTCCGTGGAATTCATTTCGACCATGGGGCCGATGGTTGTGATAGCGACCGTGGTCTTGCCCTCGCTCATCGCCGCCTGGCTTGTTCGGCAGGAGCGGAAGGGCACGAACCTCCTCGTCGAAGCTGCTCCGGCCACCAGTGCCGGGGACAGGGCGATGGATCACCTCTATCGCGCACTGATCCTGCCGCTGACCGATCTGATCGGGCGGCTGGGATGGGCCATGATCATCGTGATCGCGCTGGTCCTGACGTATCGTATCACCGATGCCATCTGGGGCAGCTTTGCCTATCCCTTCTATCTCGGCGAACTTGAATACACGAAGGACGAAGTCGCTGTGGCGTCCAAGTTCTTCGGGGTAGGGGCCCTGCTGCTCGGGCTGGCGCTCGGTGGCTATCTGCTCACCGCCATCGGGCGCATGCTGACGCTGACACTGGGGGCCTTCTTCGCTGCCGCAACCAATCTGCTTTATGCGGACCTGGCACGCGGCGGAGCGACGATGGAGGCGTTCTCCAACCTCACCGGCTTCACCTGGCTGGTGTCGCACCTTGGCGGCGACGCACGGCTGGCGAAGTTGATGATGGCCATTGCGGGCGAGAATATTGCTGTTGGCGTCGCCGGTGCTGCCTTCGTCGCCTATCTCTCCAGCATCGTGTCGAAGGGATACAGCGCTGTGCAATATGCGCTGCTGTCGTCACTGACACTGCTGGTTGGCACCCTCGGGCGCGGCGCGCTAGGCCAGATGATCGAAGAGCAGGGCTATTTCGACGTCTTCATCCTGACCACCGCGATCGGTATGTTCGCGGTCGTGCTCTGCATCATCGAATGGGTCAGACAGGCAAGACTGGGCAAGGCGTCCGGTGTTGTGGCACCCGAAGCGGCAGCCGCGCCGGCTGAATGATCAGTCCGGTAGCTCTTCGTTGAGGCGCAGGACTTCGCCCGCGAGATAGAGTGATCCGGCGATCAGGATCGGCAACCCGTCGTCGGGCAATGTGCCAAGGGCACTCGGCACGTCGGGGGCAAATCGTGCTTCCGGCCCGAACCGCTCGGCAGCCTGCCAGTCATGCGCAGGGACTGGGACGACAGTGATGCTGGCCGGAATCCTGCCGAGTGCGCGCAGGAAGCCGGCCGGGTCCTTCCCCTCGATCATACCTACGACCAGATGCACCTGCTGCCCGGAAAAATGACGGGCCAGCATCTCTGCGGCATTGGGATTGTGCCCCCCGTCGAGCCAGGCCTCTCGCTCGCCAACTAGCGGACCGCTCGAGAGAGCCTGCAACCTTGCCGGCCAATGGGCGGTCCGGACGCCTTCCGCCATTGCATCGGGCGAAACTTCGACCCTGTCCTGATAGCGGATCATGGCGGCAGCGAGCGCGGCATTGGCGATTTGGTGGTGCCCCGGCATTCCCGGCATGGGCAGGGTGATCTGCGTTCCGCCAGCCACGACATGGAACCGCTCTGCCTCGGCAAAAACCTGCCAGTCGACGCCTTCCATGAAAAGCGGCGATCCGACCTTCTCGGCCACATTCATGATTTCCGCCGCAGCGCTCATTGTCGGGCCGAGGGTCACGAGCGGCACCCCGCGCTTCGCGATACCTGCCTTTTCAAATGCGATCCGGGCTAGTGGCGCTTCCGGCACGCCGTCTTCCGGTGCCAGCAGGAAACGTTCGTGGTCGATCCCCAGTGCGGCGATCCCGCACGCGGCGAGCGCTTCAGCCTCCAGCACATTGGTCGCGTCGAACCGTCCGCCCAGGCCGACTTCGACGACGCAAGCATCCGCAGGCGTACGGCTGAATGCCAGAAATGCGGCAGCTACTGTGACTTCGAAAAAGCTCGGTCCAAGGTCCTCTCCCGCATCGAGCACCTCTTCGAGCAAACCCGCAAGTTCGCCGTCCGATACGAGCTCGCCGTCGATGCGGATCCGCTCGTTATAGCGGACAAGGTGCGGGCTGGTGGTGACGTGGACGCGCTTGCCATCGGCCTCCAGCATGGCGCGCAGGAAAGCGCAGGTGGACCCCTTGCCGTTGGTGCCCGCGACATGGAACACAGGTGGCAAGCGGCGATGCGGGTTGCCGAGGCGCTCCATCAATGCGCGGGTCGTTTCGAGGCAGAGGCGGCCCTGCGGCACCGAAAGTGCGGCCAGCCGGTCGAGCTGCGCCTGGACGCGCGGATCGTCCGAGCGTCCGAAATCCTTCATCGGTGGGTCAGGCTGCCTTTGCGGGCTGCAGGTATTCGAGCAGCGTCGAAAGTTGCCCCTTCAGGTCCTTGCGGTGGACGACCATGTCGACCATGCCATGCTTGTGCAGGTATTCGGCCCGCTGGAACCCATCGGGCAGCTTCTCGCGGATCGTGTCCTGGATCACGCGCTGTCCGGCAAAGCCGATCAGGCAGCCGGGTTCCGCGATATGGACGTCGCCCAGCATTGCATAGCTGGCGGTAACGCCGCCCGTCGTGGGATCGGTCAGAACGACGATGTAGGGCAGGCCGGCTTCTTTCAGGCGGCGCGTCATCACGGTCGCCTTGGGCATCTGCATCAGGCTCAGGATGCCTTCCTGCATGCGTGCACCGCCAGCTGCCGTGCACACGATATAGGCGCATTTGCGAGCGATGGCGCGCTGCGCACCGGCGCAGAATGCCGTGCCGACCGCCATGCCCATCGACCCGCCCATGAAGCCGAAATCCTGCACGCCGACCACGGCGTCATGGCCGTTGATTGTACCGGAGCCGACGCTGAATGCATCGGCATGCGGGTTCTTGGCGCGCGCCTGCTTCAGGCGGTCGGTGTACTTTTTCGTATCCTTGAACTTGAGCGGATCTTCCTCGACCTCGGGCTGGTCGAGCATTTCGAAACCTTCATCGAGGATCAGCGAAAGCCGCTCGTCCGCGCCGATGCGGCCATGGTGGTCGCAGCGCGGGCATACGCTCAGGTTTTCTTCGTATTCCTTGGCAAAGAGCATCTCCTGGCAGGAGGGGCACTTGATCCAGAGGTCTTTCTCGGTGCTGCGCTTGGGCAGCCAGCCGATCGAATTGCGGACGCGGGTAAACCAGTTCATGGGGCGGCCCTATCGCGCATTATGCACGGCTTCGGCAAGCGAAGACGTGAGTTCGCGCAGCTTTTCCGGCGCTTTCTTGCCATGTTGGGCGACGATTTCGACGAGCGCCGATCCGACCACGACCCCGTCCGCCACCTTGGCGATGGCGCCTGCTTGGTCGGGTGTCCGAACGCCGAAACCGACTGCAATCGGCAGGTCGGTCGCGGCTTTCAGACGGGCGACGGCATCCTCGATGCTCGCCTGTGCCGCCTGCTGCTTGCCGGTGATCCCGGCGACGGAGACGTAGTAAAGAAAGCCTGCCGAGCCTTCGAGCACCTGCGGAAGCCGCTTTTCATCGGTGGTCGGTGTGGCGAGGCGGATCGGAGCGATTCCGGCGTCGCGCAAAGCCGGGCCGAGCGCATCGTCCTCTTCCGGCGGGATGTCGACGCAGATCACGCCATCGACGCCGCAACCCTTGCATTCGGCTGCGAACCATTCGGGGCCGCGGCGGATCATCGGGTTGGCATAGCCCATCAGCACCAGCGGCACTTCCGGATGGCGTGCGCGAAACTCGTTCGCGATCATCAGAACGTCACGTGTCGTTGTTCCGGCGCCGAGCGAGCGGATGTTGGCCTGCTGGATCGCGGGACCATCGGCCATCGGATCGGTGAAGGGCATCCCTAGCTCGATCACATCCGCGCCGCCCTCGACCAAGGCATCGAGATTGGCCGCCGTGTCGCCATCGCCTGCCGTTATGAAGCAGACGAGCGCGGGGTGGGGCTTGGCAAAGGCTGCGGAGAGGCGGGTCATCTACTGGGCTTTCCGAAAGCAGCGACAAGGCCTGTCGCGGCGGCAATCGCGAGCGCCCAGGGCGCCATCGCTCCTGCATCGATCTCGCGGTCAGTAACCACGAAGCCGAGCGCCGTCAGGATGAACCCGATGGGAAGGCCGATCATGAAAAATACGAGCGCGCGTCCGGCTGAAATGCTCACATCTTCACCCCAAGCTTGTCAGCCACAGTGAAGATGTCTTTGTCACCGCGACCGCACAGGTTGGCGAGGATGATGCTGTCATCCGGCATTTCCTTGGCGCGCTTTGCCACTGCCGCGATAGCGTGGCTCGGCTCCAGAGCGGGAATGATACCCTCGGTCCGGCACAGCAGCTGGAAGGCGTCGAGCGCCTCGTCGTCGGTCACGGCAGTGTATTCGACGCGGCCTGTGTCCTTCAGCCAGGCGTGTTCGGGACCGATGCCGGGATAATCGAGGCCGGCGCTGATCGAGTGGCCTTCGGTGATCTGGCCGTCCTCGTCCTGCAGGAGATATGTCTTGTTCCCATGCAGCACGCCGGGGAAGCCGCCGAGGAGGCTTGCTGCGTGTTCGTCACCATCGAGGCCGTGACCTGCCGCCTCGACACCGAGCATCTTGACGTCCGCATCGTCGAGGAAGGGGTGGAACAGGCCGAGCGCGTTGGAGCCGCCACCGATCGCTGCCACCAGCAGGTCGGGCAGGCGGCCGGTGCGGGAAAGCATCTGTTCGCGTGCTTCCTTGCCGATCACGCTCTGGAAATCGCGGACGAGTTCCGGATAGGGATGCGGCCCCGCGGCGGTGCCGATGATGTAGAATGTGTCGTGGACGTTCGCGACCCAGTCGCGCAGCCCTTCGTTCATTGCGTCCTTGAGCGTGCCGCGACCGCTGGTGACGGGCACGACTTCTGCGCCCAGCAGCTTCATACGGAAGACATTGGGGGATTGCCGCCGAACGTCCTCTGCGCCCATGTAGATGACGCAAGGGAGACCGAAGCGCGCGCAGACGGTCGCCGTGGCAACGCCGTGCTGGCCCGCGCCGGTTTCCGCGATGATGCGGGTCTTGCCCATACGCATCGCCAGCAGGATCTGCCCGATGCAATTGTTGATCTTGTGCGCGCCGGTGTGATTGAGCTCGTCACGCTTGAACCAGACCTGCGCGCCGCCGAGCGCCTCGGTCAGCCGCTCTGCGAAATAGAGCGGCGAGGGGCGCCCCACGTAATGTTCGAGCAGGTCGTCGAACTGCGCCTGGAATGCCGGATCGGCCTGTGCTGCGCGATATTCGCGTTCCAGGTCGAGCACGAGCGGCATCAGCGTCTCGGCCACGAAGCGGCCGCCGTATTCGCCGAAGTGCCCGCGTTCGTCGGGCATGTTGCGGAAGGAATTGGGTTGCTCGGTCATGCTGTTCTCACGCTTCCAAAGCCGCTTTGCAGAAGGCACGGATCAAGTCCACATCCTTGACACCGGGTTCGCTTTCGACGCCGCTCGAAGTATCGACCAGAGGTGCGCCGGTTGCCCGGATCGCCTCTGCGACATTGTCGGGCGTCAGACCACCGGCCAGCGCCCAGTCCACCTTGTGTTCGTGGCCGTTGAGCAGGTCCCAGCGAAAGGTCTCGCCATTGCCGCCGGGCAATGCCTTCGCCGGCGCATCGAACAGCAGGCGGTCGACCTTGCCGATGAACTTGGCGCTGCGCTCCAGTGTGCCGGCGTCCTTCAGGCCCAACGCTTTCCATCCTTCGACACCGATCTTTTCGCGAACGAGCGCAATCCATTCGGGCGTTTCGCTGCCGTGGAATTGCATGATGTCGGGTTGGACCATGTTCAAACCCCTGCTCACCGTATCGATATCGGCGTTCGAGGTCAGCAGCACGGTCTTCGCCCGGTTACCGACCAGTCCGCGCAGTTCCCGCGCCTGTTCCAGCGTCACATGGCGGGGGCTGGGCTCGAAATGCACGAAACCGATATGCGTGGCGCCTGCAGCAATGGCGGCTTCCACCGTTTCGGGCGTCGACAGCCCGCAAATCTTGATCATGACCGACATTGGCTCAGTCCTAAAGCGTCGCTTCGATCGCCCGCGCTGCAGCGACGGGATCGTCGGCCTTGCTGATCGGGCGGCCGATCACCAGCACGCTTGCGCCATCGTTGCGGGCCTGACGCGGCGTCACTACGCGCTTCTGGTCGCCAATGCTGCTTCCTGTAGGTCGCAGGCCCGGCACGACGAAGAAACCGTCCTTCCACTGCTTGTGGACTGTACCGACTTCCTGTCCCGAACAGACGATACCGTCGAGGCCGGCTTCTTGCGCCAGATCGGCCAGCCGCATCACCTGGTCATGCGCGCTGCCATCAACCCCGGTACGCTTGAGATCGCGTTCGTCGAGACTGGTGAGCATGGTCACGGCGACCACCTTGGTATGCTCGGCTGCAGCAGCCTTCGCATCTTCCATCATGGCGCGCCCGCCGCTGGCGTGCACCGTGACGATGGCCGGTTCGAGAACGTGGATCGACTGCATTGCGCCTGCAACGGTGTTGGGGATGTCGTGCAATTTCAGGTCGAGGAAGATCGGCAGTCCGCAGTGGGCGATCTCGTGAACCCCGTGGTGCCCGTGCGCGCAGAAGAATTCGAGACCTAGCTTCACCCCGCCAATATGGGCCTTGAGCTTTTCGACCAGTGCCTTGCCAGCTTCAAGCTGTGGCACGTCAAGCGCAAGGTAAACCGGATTGCTCATGCAGGATTGTCTTTCGAAGGTGTCAGCGTGTCGCCGGCTTTGGTATCGGCCGGATCGGTTGCATGTGTCGCCGCAGGTGCCGGGGTCGGCGTCGGAGCAGGTGCGGCCGTCGCCGCCGTTGCAGTCGGTGTTGGGGCGTGACGCGACAGCGCGCTCGACTTGACCGCGCTTTCGAGCGAGGAAATACGTCGGTTGAGCTGCCATTTCGCCCCGCGGTGATAGAGCCACATCGGGATCAGTCCGAGCAGGAAGGCGACGATCACAAGGGCAGGGACCTTGGTTTCGAGCACCAGGTCGCTCCACAGTGCAACTTCAACCGGACGCCAGTTGAGGAATGAGAAGATCAGCAGTCCAATCAGGATCACCACCCAGACGATTGTACGTACGACCTGCATTCCCATTCCCCTACTTGTTCTCGGTATTCGACCGGGAAACTAAGGTTTTTGTCCCCCGAGTCTAGGCCGATGCGCCGGATCAGGCGGGTTCAGCCGAAGACGCGGTCGAAAATCGTGTCGACGTGCTTGAAGTGGTAATCGAGGTTGAATTTCTCCTCGAGCTCCTCGTTCGACAGGGCGGCAGTGACTTCCTCGTCAGCCTTCAGCAATTCGAGCAGCGACATCTGGCCGTCCGATTCCCATACCTTCATGGCGTTGCGCTGGACCAGGCGATAGGCGTTGTCGCGGGTGATGCCTGCCTGCGTCAGCGCCAGCAGCACGCGCTGGGAGTGGACAAGGCCGCCCATCTTGTCGAGGTTCTTCATCATGCGCTCGGGATAGACCAGCAGCTTGTCGATGACGCCGGTCATGCGCGCGAGCGCGAAGTCGAGCGTGATCGTCGCATCGGGGCCGATGAAGCGTTCGACCGACGAATGCGAAATGTCGCGTTCGTGCCAGAGCGCCACGTTTTCCAGCGCGGGAAGTGCATAGGCGCGGATCATTCGTGCCTGTCCCGTCAGGTTTTCGGTCAGGATAGGGTTGCGCTTGTGCGGCATGGCGCTGGAACCCTTCTGGCCGGGCGAGAAGTATTCTTCGGCCTCGAGCACCTCGGTGCGCTGCAGGTGGCGAACCTCGACCGCCAGTCGCTCGATCGAGCTGGCGATGACCGCAAGGACGGAGAAGAACATCGCGTGCCGGTCACGCGGGATGACCTGCGTCGAAACCGGCTCCACCGACAGGCCGAGCTGTTCTGCGACGTATTCTTCGACCTGCGGGTCGATATTGGCAAATGTGCCGACCGCGCCGCTGATCGCGCAGGTCGCGATCTCGTCCCGTGCAGCAACCAGGCGCTTCTTGCAGCGGTCGAATTCGGCATAGGCCTGCGCCAGCTTGAGACCGAAGGTGACAGGCTCGGCGTGGATGCCGTGGCTGCGACCGATCGTTGGCGTGTACTTGTGCTCTTCGGCGCGACGTTTGATCGCGGCGAGCAGATCGTCGAGATCGGCAAGGAGGATGTCGGCGGCGCGGCTGAGCTGCACCGCAAGCGTCGTGTCGAGAACATCGCTCGACGTCATGCCCTGGTGCATGAAGCGCGCCTCGGGTCCGACCTGTTCTGCCACCCAGTCGAGGAAGGCGATCACGTCATGCTTGAGGATGCGCTCCTTCTCGTCGATCGCATCGACGTCGATCTTCGGATCGGTCGCCCACCAGTCCCACAGGGCCTTCGGGCCGCTTTCCGGGACGACACCAAGTTCGCCCAGCTTTTGCGTCGCGTGAGCTTCGATTTCGAACCAGATGCGGTACTTCGCTTCCGGCTCCCAGATCGCGGTCATTTCGGGGCGGGCGTAGCGGGGGACCATTTCAGACTCCGGGCTGGCAAAAGGAGGAATATGCCGCAGCCGCTAGGGGGATGGGTCGGGAAACGCAAGCACGGCCGCCCTATCGGCGGGGTAAGTTTGCTTTAGGTCACGCTGTGTCACCTTTGGTGCCGTTGAGTAGGGGCTGGCGTGACGGGGTCAGATCAGCCCCTTCGATCGCAGGCTGACATGTCCCTCGCGCCCGATGATCACGTGATCGTGCACGGTAATGCCAAGCAACCGGCCAGCCTCTGCAATGCGCCGCGTCACGTCGATATCGGCTCGGCTAGGGTCGGGATTGCCGCTGGGGTGGTTATGGACGAGAATCAGCGCAGTGGCGCCCACATCCATAGCCCGGCGGATTACTTCGCGCGGGTGGATCGATGCTTCATCGATCGATCCGTCACCCACATGGTGGTCGTCGATCAGGCGATTTCGCGTATCGAGATAGAGCACACGAACCCGCTCTACGGTGAGGTGCGCCATGTCGATGCTGAGATAGTCGAGCAGCGCCTGCCAGCTGCCAAGCACGGGTTTGTCGCGAACTTCGCTCCGTGCCATGCGCCGGGCAGCGAGCGCCACGCTCTTGAGCGCTGCGGCGGTGGTTTCGCCCACTCCCTTGACCTGCTGCAAGGCACCCGGGTCGGCATTCAGCACGCCCGAGAGGGAGCCGAAGCGCCGTATGAGAGCGCGTGCAACCGGCTTCGTGTCGCCCTGGCGCATCCCTGCAAACAGCAGATATTCCAGCACTTCATAATCGGCGAGGGCTTCCGCCCCGCCTTTCAGAAGACGGTCCCGCAAGCGCGCGCGATGCCCGATATGACCCGGCATGTCGGCCTGGACCGATGTATTGTCTTCAGCTTGTGGCAAGCGACCCCCCGCCAATTAACCTGCTGTCATGATTGCCTTTCGAATGCGATGGGCGCAAGGGTGGGTGACGATGGCGGATGTCGACGAGCCACTGGACGAACAACCGCCCCTCGCTCATGCGCGGCGTAGGCGGCTATGGCCGCGCCGGAAGCGCTGGCAGGCTGTCGTCCTATTCCTCGGCATTTTCATAAGCGCCGCGATCATCGGTTGGATGTCGCGAGACCGGATCGCCACAAACATCATCGAAAGCCAGCTGGGCAAATACGGCGTTTCGGCAAAATACGAGGTCACCTCCATCGAACCGGGCAAGCAGGTCTTGTCCAACGTCGTCATCGGCGATGCGGAAGCGCCAGACCTCACGATCGAGCGTGTTGCCGTTTACCTGCGTTACCGATTCGGCACACCGGTAATCGGGCGAATCGAGCTTGTCAGGCCGCGTATCTTCGGGACGCTGAGAGAGGGAAAGCTCAGCTTCGGCGCGCTCGACCCGATCGTCTTCGCAGAAAGCGATGGCCCGCCAGGATTGCCCGATATCGACCTCAGGCTGATCGATGCACGAGGCCTGATAGAAAGCGATTTCGGTCGCATCGCGTTCAAGGCGGAGGGAGAGGGCGAACTCGACGATGGATTCGAAGGGATACTCGCGGTCGTTGCGCCGCAAGTTGCCACGCCTGAGTGCGAGGTCGAAAATGCTACGGCATATGGAACGATAAAGGTCGCGCGCGGAAAACCGGCTTTCGATGGGCCGGTCCGAATCAGGTCGCTCTCGTGCCCGGGGATGGATTTGCGGCTTGCGGGTCTCGACGCCGCGACCAGCCTATCGGGTGACCGGAACCTTGCCGGACTGACTGCAACCTTCGGCCTCGATGCAAACGGCTTTTCTGCCGCGGAAAACCGTGTCCGTGCAGTGGCAGGGGAGGTCAAACTCGACTGGCGCAATGAAGCGATCATCTCGAAATTCGATCTCGCAATTACCCAGGCGAGCGGCGCCGGGGTCGTTCTCGACAGGGCGCGGGCAGACGGAGCATTTCGTGCTCGCGAATCGTTGAGCAGGAGCGAGCTCGAACTCGATCTGGAAGGAGAGGGTTTCGGTCTCGCCTCCGATATGCAGCAATCGCTGGCAAGCTATCAGGACAGCACCAATGGAACGCTGCTTTCGCCGCTAATCGCGAAGATGCGGCAGGGATTGCGCAGCGAACTTCCAGGGGGAACAGTCGATGCGCAGCTCTCGCTGAGGCGAACCGGCGAGATCATGAGCGGGATCGTGCAGTCGGCACGGATTCGCGGGGCGAGCGGCAGTGATCTCGTTTCCATGTCGCAGGTGCAGTTCAGCTCCGCAGGATCGGGCGCGCCGAAACTATCGGGCAATTTTTCCACCGGCGGGCGCGATTTGCCGCGCATCGTGGGCCGCATGGAGCGCAGTTCCCGCGGCGAAGTCGTGATGCGCCTGCGCATGGCAGAATACGCCTCGGGCGATAGCGCGCTCTCGCTTCCCGAATTGGTAATCTCGCAAGCGCCCGGCGGCGCGCTGGGCTTTGCGGGGCAGGCAAGGGCAACAGGTGCGATTCCCGGCGGCGAAGTGCGTGCGTTGACCCTGCCGATCGACGGGAATTGGTCGAGCGCCCGCGGACTTTCGCTCTGGCGCGGGTGCACCGACATCAGGTTCGACGGGATCAGGCTGTCGAGCGTCGCCCTCAATCGGCATGGTCTCAAGCTCTGTCCGGCGAGCAGCAGGCAGGCGATCGTCAGATATGACGATGCCGGGCTTCGTGTCGCGGCGGGGATACCCGCACTTGAGCTTTCCGGCGATCTCGCGGGGACACCACTTGTCCTTAAGAGCGGGGCGGTGGGGATTGCATGGCCGGGAGCGGTAACGGCAAAAGACATAGATGTCGTTCTTGGACCAGCGGGAAGTTCGACCGAGTTTTCGATCCCGTCGCTCGACGCAACGTTCGGCGATACGATCGGCGGACAGTTCGCCGATGCCGATGTCAAACTCGAAGCCGTGCCGCTCGACCTTTCAAACCTGGCTGGCAACTGGAATTATTCCGGCGAAATTCTTTCGATCGAGGATGCATCGTTCGACCTGACCGACAGGCAGGAAGCTGCAAGGTTCAACAGGCTCGTTTCTCAAGGCGCATCGCTCACGCTGCAGGACAGCGTGATCGAGGCCCGGGCACTGATGCGGCATCCGGCGACCGGGCGCGAAGTGACACGGGTTGCCATTCGCCATGACCTGACGACCGGAACCGGGCATGCCGATCTGTTTGTCGATAGACTGAAATTCGATCCGGTATTGCAACCTGACGACCTAACGGAAAATGCAAAGGGTGTGGTCGCCCTCGTCAATGGCATCGTGACAGGTCAGGGCCGAATCGACTGGAACGAGGCGGGCGTAACCAGCAGCGGAGCTTTTTCGAGCGATGAACTCGACTTTGCCGCAGCCTTCGGTCCCGTTGAAGATGCGAGCGGCACAATCGTTTTCGACGACTTGCTGGCTCTTACGACGGCGCCGGGTCAGAAACTGAAGATCGGCGCGATCAATCCCGGCGTCCTCGTCACCGATGGCGAGCTCGAGTTTGCTTTGCGCGACGGACAATTCATTTCGGTCGAAGGGGCAAGCTGGCCATTCATGGGTGGCACGCTGATCATGCGCTCGGTCGATCTCAATCTGGGGGTCAGCGAAGTTCGCCGCTATGTGTTCGAGATCGTCGGTCTCGACGCTGCGAAATTTGTCGAAAACATGGATTTCGAAAATCTTTCCGCGACGGGTACCTTCGATGGCACGGTGCCGATCGAATTCGATACCGACGGCAATGGACGGATCGACGGCGGCGTCCTCGTTTCACGGCCCCCGGGCGGAAACCTCTCCTACGTCGGCGAACTAACCTACGAAGACCTGTCTCCGATGGCCAATTTTGCCTTCGATTCGCTCAAATCGCTCGATTTCCAGCAGATGATGGTCGACATGGAAGGTCCGCTCGCCGGAGAGATCATCACCCGCCTCCGCTTCGACGGGATTTCGCAGGGCACCGGCGCCGACCGCAACTTCATTACAAAGCGGCTTTCGAAGCTGCCGATCCAGTTCCGGGTCAATATCAGGGCCGATTTTCTCGAGTTGATACAGGGGCTTCGCGGGGCATTCGATCCTGCATTCCTCCGCGATCCGAGGGAACTTGGCCTGTTTACTGCTGTAGAGGGGCGGCTCGAGGCCAGGTCGACCCTGGGGATGCCCGCGATCAAACCCGAAGATATTGAAACCGATGAACCACCCATTCAGGCGCAAGAAAGCGAGAACCTGCCATGAACTCCTCTGATTTGACCGTGCCTTGCGGCGGTGCCACATTTCTCCCGAATTTCGGGGAGAGGGGAATGGGCAGCAACAAGGGCAAGGTTGGGATGGCGATACTGGCCGTCGCGATGCTGCAGGGGTGCATCAATGTTTCTGCCCCCGACAAGCCGATCGTGATCGAGCTTAACATCAACATCCAGCAAGAGGTTGTCTATCGCCTGGCTGCCGATGCCGGCGATACGATCGAAGAAAATGCCGATATTTTTTGAGGCTGAGATTTTTTGAGGAAGGCGTGACGATGAACACTTTTGCCAAAGCCGTTTTCGGCGGCGCCGTATTCGCCGGACTGATGGCTGGAATGGCCGCGCCTGCCTTTGCTCAGCGCGATCCAGCCTATGCCGCAGCCCGCTCGTCCGGAAAGGTTGGCGAGAAGATGGACGGTTACCTTGGTATCGTAGGTGCGCCCACTGCTGCGCTTCAGGACCTGGTCGACGACATCAATATCAAGCGCAAGGCTGTTTATACCGAGCGGGCAAGGGCGGAAAAGGCCACTACCGAGCAATATGCTTTCACGGCCGGTTGCCTCGCCATTGCGCGGACCGTCGCGGGTGAAAAATACCAGGCACCGGACGGTGAATGGCATACGCGCACCGGCGAAGATCCAATGCGCGATCCGCGTTGCCCCTGATCCCGCTGCGGTGAGGCGGAAGAAGCCTGCTTCGGCGCACTAGCCTTCGCAACCGAGAATCTTGCGACTTTCGTCATATTGAGGCCGTCCACCGGTTGACTTGATTATGCCCCCCTTCTAAGGGGGCGGCGCCCTCGGCGGGCACCTCTTGCCTGTGCCGCGCATTTCCAATCAAGGAGGCTGGCATGAGCGAAGAGAAACCCGCACGGGAACCAATCGCTGAGGATGCGCGGATTGACGCGCTCGAAGCGCGGTTAAAAGCCGCACGCGAGCGTGAAGATCAGCGTAACCGACCGCAGGTTTCGGGCGCCGATGCGAATTATCGCAGTGGCAACCGGGTCCTTGCAGACCTTCTCGGCGGTATTCTCGGAGGCGCTGTCATCGGCTGGGCTATAGATACCTTCGCCGGAACATCGCCCTGGGGTCTGTTGGTGATGCTGTTCTTCGGGATAGTCGTTGCCTTCAGGAACGTAATTCGTGCAGCGAACACGCGACCTGGCGATCCTGAATAGGGTCAAGAGGCCGCGTCTTATTATGTAGGTTTAGGGGTCAGCGATCGTGGCAGCCGTAGAGGGCAAAGTCGATCCGATGCACCAGTTCACCATCGAGCCGCTTTTCGGCTCGCAGGGCTGGGAAGTTGCAGGATTCAACATCGCATTCACCAACTCCGCGCTGTGGATGGCGATCACCACGGTCGTGCTGTGGGTGTTCGTCGCCGGCGGGATGAAGCGCCAGCTCGTACCTGGTCGCTGGCAGATGGCCGTCGAGACCTT
The DNA here is from genome assembly GCF_001281485.1 of Altererythrobacter epoxidivorans. Taxonomy (NCBI): domain Bacteria; kingdom Pseudomonadati; phylum Pseudomonadota; class Alphaproteobacteria; order Sphingomonadales; family Erythrobacteraceae; genus Altererythrobacter; species Altererythrobacter epoxidivorans. Next base: position 1,386,377 of record NZ_CP012669.1, on the reverse strand, counting down.
CACGAGCTTCATCGACGACATGCTTGAAGCGAACATCGGCAAGGAAGGGCGCAAGTACGTGCCCTATATCTTCAGCCTGTTCATGTTCATCCTGTTCGCCAACATCCTCGGCCTGATGCCGCTTGGCGTGCTCGGCGTGCACCCGTTCACTTTCACCAGCCACTTCACTGTTACCGGCGTGCTGGCGATCATCAGTTTCTCGATCGTGCTGATCGTGGGTTTCTGGAAGCACGGCTTCCACTTCTTCAGCCTGTTCGTGCCGCATGGCACGCCGCTGCCCATGATCCCGATCATTTTCCCGATCGAGCTTATCTCGTTCCTCGTCCGTCCTTTCAGCCTCGGCCTCCGACTCTTCGTCGCGATGATGGCCGGTCACGTCCTGCTCGAAGTGCTTTCGAGCTTCGTGATCGACGGCTGGAATGCCGGTGCGCAGTTCGGCCTGCTGGTCGGCGTTCCCAGCTTTGTGCTGATGATTGGTATCTGCGCACTCGAGATCCTGGTTGCAGGCATCCAGGCATATGTTTTCGCGCTTCTCTCGTCGCTCTACATCAACGACGCAGAGAACCTTCACTAAGTTTCGTCCTTCAACACACACGAATTTACCTAAAGGAGTTTTTCAAATGGACGCAGAAGCAGCCAAGCTCGTTGGTGCTGGTCTCGCAGCTATCGGTGCCGGCATGGCCGCCATCGGCGTGGGTAACGTTTTCGGCTCGTTCCTCGAGTCGGCTCTTCGTAACCCGGGTGCAGCAGACGGCCAGCAGGGCCGCCTCTTCATCGGCTTCGCCGCAGCCGAACTTCTCGGCCTGCTGGCATTCGTCGTTGCGATGATCCTCATCTTCGTCGCCTAACGACTTCGATGCTGCCGGTTGGCCTCAGGCCGACCGGCGGTATTGTCTTTCGAATACCTGATTTCGGACCCGACGCATGCCTCAGATAGCGCAGCTTGCCGAAACCTACTCCAGCCAGGTCTTCTGGCTGCTGGTTTTCTTCGGCATCACCTTCTTCCTCATCGGCCGGGGCATGGTCCCCAAGGTGATGGATACGGTCGCCATGCGCGACAAGCAGATCGCCGACGATCTGGCTGCGGCTCAGGCTGCTCGCGATCGTGCTGACGAGCAGGAAGAAGCCTGGCGTCAGCGCGAGAACGAAAACCGCGCAGAGGCGCAGGCTCTGATCGCAGCTGCGAAGAGCGAGGCCGCGTCCAAGTCCGAAAAGAAGATTGCCGCCGCACAGAAGCGGCTCGACAAGAAGCTGACCGAAGCAGAGGCGCGTATCGCCGAAGCTCGCGGTGCTGCCATGTCGGAAATCGAAAACGTCGCGGCCGACGTGACGCAGGAAATCGTTGCACGGGTCGCTGGCGCATCGGTGGACGAAGCCGCGGCCAAGGCTGCTGTGAAGGAGGCGATGGCCAATGTCTGAGGCTCCCGAAGTTTTCGCAACCGAAGCTGCTCAGGTCCTCGTCGAAGAAGGCCACGGCGGCGCTCCGACGCATGCCGAACCCGAACTGCTCGGCTTTGCGCCGTTCCAGTGGGTTTCGATCGCCATGGCGGTCCTGCTGCTGATCGCATTCTTCTATGTGAAGGTGCACAAGACGATCGCAGGCGGGCTCGACAACAAGATCGCCGCCATCAAGCAGCAGCTCGATGAAGCGAAAGAACTCCGCAGCGAAGCCGAAAAGCTTCGTGACGAATATGCCGCGAAAATCTCGAACGCCGAGAAGGATGCGGAAGCGATGGTCGAAGGCGCCAAGCGCGAAGCCGACGCCATCCTCGACAAGGCCGAAGCCGACAGCAAGGCGATGGTCGAACGCCGCAAGAAGATGGCCGAAGACAAGATCTCTGCCGCCGAGCGCGATGCCGTCGAAGAAGTTCGCAGCAAGGCTGCACAGGCCGCGACCGCTGCCGCACGTAACCTGATCAAGGAACGGCACGGCGTGGACGACGATCGCAAGCTGGCCGACCAGGTTATCTCGTCGATCTGACATCCCTCGACTATCGAGGAATATGCAAAGGGCGGCCCGCGGGTCGCCCTTTTCGTATCACGGCTCGAGGATCAGTTTCCCCATCAGTCCGCCGGACTGCATCGTTGCGAAGGCTTCTCGCCACTCGTCTAGGGCGAAGGTCCGGTCGACATGTGGGTGAATACGGCCAGTGGTCGCAAGTTCGGCAATGGTTGCGGCAATCCGCTTCCCACGATCAGGGAAGCGGCGCGCGTATTCTCCGGCGCGAACGCCGACGACCGAGAAGCCTTTGATCAGGGGAATGTTGACCGCGATTTCGGGAATGCGCCCGGCGACGAACCCGATCACCAGCAGCTTGCCGCCGAATGTCACGCAGCGGGTGCTTTCGTCGAATACATCACCGCCAATCGGATCGTAAACGAGATCGCAAAGCTGGCCCTCGGTCAGGTCGAAGACCTGTTCGCGAAAACTGCCTGTATTGAGGATCACGTGGTCGGCCTGCGAGGCTGCCTTGAGAGCGTCGATCTTGGCTTCATTGTGCGTTGTCGCAATGACGGTCGCGCCATAGGCCCTGGCGAGGTCGCAGGCGGCAAGGCCGACCCCTCCGCTCGCTCCGTGCACGAGCACGGTCTGACCCGCTGCGAGGCCGCCGATCTCGACGAGCGCGGTATAGGCAGTGGAGTAGGCCGCGCCCATCGCGGCTGCCGTTGCGAAGGATAACCCTTCCGGTATCGTGCGAAGCGAACGGGCTGGGACCGCTGCATATTCTGCAAAGCCGCCCGTCTTCGCGCCCCCCATCACTCGGTCGCCCACTGCAAGTCCGCTATCGGGGGCCGCCTCGACGACCTCTCCGGCCAGTTCCATGCCGAGGGTGAAGGGCAGCTCCGGTTTGAACTGGTACTTACCTTGCGTCATCAGCAAGTCGGGAAAGTTGAGTGAGGCTGCCTCGATCTTCACCAGCACTTCGCCCGAAGAACGAGCGGGCACAGGGGTTTCGGTCAGCGCGACGCCGGACAGGTCGTCGCTCAGCGATGTGACGCGAAGCGCTTTCATGTAGCTTAGAAACCGTCCTTGCCGGCGCGGATCGCGGCAAAGGTTTCTGCCGGGGTATTACCGCCCCATCGTTGCTGCATTTCGGCGGTATCTGCACGCAGGAAGGGGTTCGTCTCCAGCTCCCGCGCCAAGCCCATCGGGACGGTCGGTTCGCCGCGTGAACGCTTGTCGGCAATCTCTTCGGCGTAGTGTTGCAGCGCTGCGTTATCGGGATCGGCATGGAGCGCGAAAGCAGCGTTTGCCTGGGTGTATTCATGCGCGCAGTAGAGCGTCGTTTCCGGTGGGAGTTCCCGCACTCGCTTGAGGCTGGCCCAGAACTGCTCTGGATCGCCTTCGAACATACGCCCGCAACCAAGCGCGAACACGCTGTCGCCGACGAATGCTATTCCCGCTTCGGGAATGTGGAACGCGACGTGGCCGTGCGTGTGGCCGCCCACATCGATCACCTTTGCGGTAAATTCGCCGAGAGAGACCGTATCACCGTGGGCTACGACCCGATCGATCGAAGTCAGCCGCTCTACCTCTTGCGGGGCAACGACAGTCGCTCCTGTCGCCGCCACGATATCCTTGTTCCCGCCGGCGTGGTCGGGATGCCAATGGGTGTTCCAGATCTGCGTGATGGTCCAGCCCTTGGCCTCTGCCTGCCTGAGATATTCGGCGCCGTCCGGCGTATCGATGGCGGCGGTTTCGCCGCTGGCAGGATCGTGGAGCAAATATCCGTAATTGTCGGAGAGGCAGGGAAACTGGTGGATCTCGAGCATGGATTGAATTGCCTATGACTTGTGGTCGAGGGCCAGCCTACGCGCCGTTTCCGCAATAGGAAAGGCCCGCCACTCTTGCGAATGGCGGGCCCCCCAGTCCCGTTTGCACGGGTAACTCGATGGAAGACTTAGTCTTCCTTCTTCTTCAGCGCTTCGCCGAGGATGTCGCCGAGCGATGCACCCGAGTCGGACGAACCGAACTGTGCAACTGCTTCCTTCTCTTCTGCGATCTGGCGTGCCTTGATCGAGAAGGTCGGCTTCTTCGAACGGTCGAAACCGGTGACCATCGCGTCGATCTTCTGACCGGTCTGGAAGCGATCCGGACGCTGTTCGTCGCGGTCGCGGCCGAGGTCCGAACGCTTGATGAAGCCGGTTGCGCCATCGTCGCCAACCTGCACTTCGAGGCCACCATCGCGGACTTCGAGAACGGTGACGGTGACGGTCTGGTTCTTGCGCAGCGCGCTCGAATCAGCGCCTTCAGCCGAAGGTGCACCCTTTTCGAGCTGCTTCATGCCGAGGCTGATGCGTTCCTTGTCGGTGTCGACGTCGAGAACGACTGCCTTGACCTGCTCGCCCTTGCGGTGGAGCGCCAGTGCGTCTTCACCCGAGATGCCCCATGCGATGTCCGACATGTGAACCATGCCGTCGACGTCGCCATCGAGGCCGATGAACAGGCCGAATTCGGTGGCGTTCTTGACTTCGCCTTCGACTTCGCTGCCGACCGGGTGCTTCTCTGCGAATTCTTCCCACGGATTGCGCTGGGCCTGCTTGAGGCCAAGCGAAATCCGGCGCTTTTCGCTGTCGACTTCGAGGACCATGACTTCGACTTCCTGCGAGGTCGAAACGATCTTGCCCGGGTGGACGTTCTTCTTGGTCCAGCTCATTTCCGAAACGTGGACGAGGCCTTCGATGCCCGGTTCCAGTTCGACGAATGCGCCGTATTCGGTGATGTTGGTGACGGTGCCCGACAGCTTCATGCCGACCGGGTACTTCGCTGCAACGCCATCCCACGGATCCGATTCCAGCTGCTTCATGCCGAGGCTGATGCGCTGAGTATCTTCGTTGATGCGGATGATCTGGACGGTCACGGTCTGGCCGATTTCGATCACTTCGCTCGGGTGGTTGACGCGCTTGTAGCTCATGTCGGTAACATGCAGCAGGCCGTCGATGCCGCCGAGGTCGACGAACGCACCGTAGTCGGTGATGTTCTTCACGACGCCGTCGGTAACCTGGCCTTCGCTCAGCTTGTCGATCAGTTCGCTGCGCTGTTCTGCGCGGGTTTCTTCAAGAACGGCACGACGCGAAACGACGATGTTGCCACGGCGACGGTCCATCTTGAGGATCTGGAAGGGCTGGGGAACATCCATCAGCGGGGCGACGTCGCGCACGGGGCGGATATCGACCTGGCTGCCCGGAAGGAAGGCAACGGCGCCGTCGAGGTCGACGGTGAAGCCACCCTTGACGCGGCCGAAGATGCGGCCTTCGACGCGCTTGCCTTCGCCGAATTCGCTTTCCAGCTTGTCCCATGCAGCTTCGCGGCGTGCGCGGTCGCGCGACAGCATCGCTTCGCCGTCGGCGTTTTCGACGCGGTCGACATAGACTTCGACTTCGCTACCGACTTCGAGGCCGTGCTCGTCGTCGACGCGCATGAATTCCTTGAGGTTGACGCGGCCTTCGCTCTTCAGGCCTACGTCGATAACGGCCATGCCGTTTTCGATCGCGGTTACGGTGCCCTTTACGACGCGGCCTTCGAAGCCTTCGTCACCTGCACCACCGAGTTGTTCGTTAAGCAGCGCTTCGAAATCGTCGCGCGTAGGATTGGCAGAAGTCGCCATGATTTGAGTGTCCTAATCGTTTTGCTACCGGCCACCGGTTTTACCGGGGTCTTTTACCGTCTCCGGGCGGGATTGCTCGGGCTAACGGGGCAAGAGGCCGACATCTCCACGAGGCCGGTTGCCAACGCAGAGGTTCCTTTCATCCAGGGATGCAAGTGAACGGGCGCGCGCCTAGGCGATGGAGGCGGCAAAAGCAAGGAAAATGCGCCTGCGGCTCCTCGCTGAAATCCTACTGGATGGAACACATGGAACACAGTCCTGGGACTCGAATCTTCGGCGGAGGAAAAGGGCGGGGCGATCATCGGCCCCAAGGTGCGCGATCGGACCGCTGTAGGACAGCCGTATTAGTCGCGCGGTGCGCTCAATTGCCTGTCGTGCAGCCGCGTCAGCAAAGCCAGCGAAACGGCTGCACCGATCAGGCACATGAGCATGTCCCACTGGGTGTCCCACGGATCGCCCTGTGTGCCGAGAAATTCGTCCGCGCCCTGGCCCAGCGCCATCGCCGCGCCGAACTCGATCAGTTCATAGGACGCGCTGACGGCGAGGCAGCAGGCGAGCACCAGTGTTGCCAGCAGCCAACCGGGTTTCAACCCGCCCAGACGCACGAGCAATTCGCGCAGCACGATGGCGGGGACGAAGCCCTGGATGAAATGGCCGAAACGGTCGTAGGGATTGCGGGCGAGGTCGAACCATTCTTGCACGGTGAAACCGAGCGGCACGCGGGCGTAGGTATAGGCCCCACCAAGCATCAGGACGAGGCCGTGGAAGCCGATGAGGGTGAGGGCGAGGGTGGTGAGCGGGAAGCGTGGCGCGCTCCACCACAGGATCGGCAGCGCGATGAGCACCGGCGCGACCTCCATCCACCATGTCGCACGGTCGTATGGCGCCCAGCCTGACAATAACAGCGCGGCAATCCAGATCGCGGTGAGCAACCACAGCTTGCCGCGATAGCCTGCAGGGCCGCTCATCTGTCGGCGCGCCTTTCTTCGACCGCGGCAATGGCGGCGGCGATCGCCTGTTCCTTGTCCAGCTTGGTCGTGTCGATGACCACAGCATCGGGCGCGGCTTTCAGCGGCGCATCCTTGCGCGTGATGTCGCGCTGGTCGCGGGCGACGATATCCTGTTCGATCTCCATCAGCGGAATATCGATTTCGCGGCCCGTCATCTCGAGCCAGCGGCGCATGGCGCGCGCTTCCACGCTCGCCGTGATGAACAGCTTCACGTCCGCTTCCGGCGCGATGACCGTGCCGATGTCGCGGCCGTCGAGCACGGCACCGCCTGCCTGTTCGGCAAAGGCGCGCTGGCGCTCGAACAATGCCTGGCGGACGGATGGATGGATGGAAACGCGGCTTGCGAGGCCGCCGGTTTCTTCGCTGCGCAGGATGTCGTCTGTCAGCAATTCGTCCGGAAAGCGGGTCGCGGCCAGCGCATCATCGGCATTGTCGGGGTCGCCGCCGTTGATGTGCACCTGCCTCCCGACTGCGCGGTAGAGCAGGCCGGTATCGAGATGCGGCAGGCCGAAATGCGCGGCAATAGCCTTGGCGATCGTGCCCTTGCCCGAGGCGGTTGGTCCGTCGACAGCGATGATCATGGCGCGTTTTTGCGCGCACGCAGCGCCTTCCACAAGCCCCAGATGGCAATCGCTGCCCAGAACCCTTCGAGCACGAGGCTGGGCCAGTTGGTGTGGACGAGGAGGGAAACGGTCAGCAAGGCTGCGCCCGCGAGGTTCGTCCCGTGCAGGATCAGCGGGTTCGGTTTCTCGCTGGCGGTCAGGTAGAAATAGGCTCCGATGATGCATGCGGTGCCGACGAAGCCCACCAGGGCTGCCCAGTCGAGCTGCATCACGAAGCGGCCCGATCCAGCAGCTCCATGAAGTTGGGGAAGCTTGTCTGGATAGGCGCAATGTCGTCGACCTCGACACCGTCTCTCGATGCGAGGCCGGCCACAGCCATGCTCATCGCGATACGGTGATCGAGATGGGTCTTTGTCCGGCTATTGGAGGTGCCGCGCAGCGGTTCTCCGCCGGATCCCTGAATGGTCAGCCCGTCCTCGCTTTCCTCCACCTGTACTCCGGCACCGGTAAGTGCGGCAGCCATTGCGGACAGGCGATCGCTTTCCTTGACCCGCAATTCGTCGAGCCCGCTGGTGGTCGTAGTGCCGTTCGCAAGCGCCGCCGCCACGAAGAACACGGGAAATTCGTCGATCATCGAAGGCGCGATCGAAGGATCGACCTCGATCCCGGTGAGGGCGGAATGCCTAACGCGAAGGTCCGCCACTGGCTCGCCGCCGACTTCCCGCCGGTCCAGTTCCTCGATGCTGCCGCCCATCTGGCGCAGCACCTCGACGATCCCGGCACGGGTCGGGTTGAGGCCCACGTTCTCGATCACCAGGTCGCTTCCCTCGGTGATCAGCGCGGCGACGATGAAGAAGGCGGCAGAGGAAGGATCGCCCGGCACCTCCACCTGTTGCGGCTTCAGCTCGGCTTCGCCGTGGATGCGGATGATCCGTTCGCCATCCACTTCCTCGACCTCCAGTTCGGCGCCGAAGCCGCGCAACATGCGTTCCGAATGGTCGCGGGTCGGCACAGGCTCGATCACGGTCGTGATGCCGGGCGTGTTGAGGCCCGCGAGCAGCACCGCGCTCTTCACCTGCGCGCTCGCAACCGGCAGGCGGTAGGTGATCGGTACGGCAGGCTGGGCGCCGCGCATCATCAGCGGCAGCGTCCCGTCGGGCGATGCCTCGAAATGTGCGCCCATCAGCGAAAGCGGGTCGATCACGCGCCCCATGGGGCGCTTCGACAGGCTGGCATCACCAGTGAAGCTGGTGGTTATGTCATGGCTGGCGACCAGGCCCATCAGGAGCCGCGTCGAGGTGCCGCTATTGCCCATGTCGAGTGCCTGCTCCGGTTGCAGCAATCCACCGACGCCGACGCCGTGAATGATCCACTCATCGCCCGATTTTTCGATCTGAGCGCCCATTGCCCGCATCGCTGCGGCGGTCGCCATCACGTCTTCGCCCTCGAGCAAGCCGGTCACGCGCGTCTCGCCCACGGCCAGCGCGCCGAACATGATCGAACGGTGGCTGATCGACTTGTCGCCGGGGACGCGAAGCCTGCCGGTGAGCGGTCCGCGCGGTAAAAAGCGATGGGCAGGCACGTCGAAATCCGTTATCTGGAAGGGGTGGCGAGGCGAGCGCGGCTTTTGACAGCGCCATGCCCCTATGGCAAGGCGCGCCGCGCTCTTGATTCGGGGCCTTTTGCTACCCATCAAGATAGAAGAATTTTTCGCGTGACCCGGCGCACCGATCCCGGGTCCGATCAAAGGAATATGAGAAACATGGCCAAGCCAGAATGGGGAACCAAGCGTAGCTGCCCGAAATGCGGCGAGCGTTTTTACGACCTTGGCAAGGAAGACCCCGTCACCTGCATCGAGTGCGGCGAAGAATGGCATCCTGAGCCCGTGCTCAAGACCAAGCAGCCGATCCCGTTCGAAGACGACGAGAAGAAGAAGGACAAAGAAGCCGATTCCGATCTCGGCGGCGACGATGACGATCTGGATATCGACATCGACGACGATGATGATTCGCCCGACAACGATGTCGACCTCGATACAGGCGACGACGATCTTGGCGTCAGCACCGGCAAGGGCGACGACAACGACGACGACAACTAAGTCGGAAAAAAACATTGCATTGGGGAGGCGCGCTTTCTAAAGGGCGCTTCCCGCAAGGGTGCGGCGCTTGCTGCGCTGCAAAAATCGAGTGCTCGGGGCCTTAGCTCAGCTGGGAGAGCGCTACAATGGCATTGTAGAGGTCAGCGGTTCGATCCCGCTAGGCTCCACCACTCGAAACAGAAAAGTCGGATTTCCCCTTGGGAGTTCGCACGCTGGCCGACGAGTTTTCGTCCGCCGGCGTTTTTCGCGTTTAATCCCTGTCGCAAGGCAGGAAGAGGAGACAAAGACGATGTTCGACAATCTGTCAGACCGCCTTGGCGGCGTCTTTGATCGCCTGCGTGGTCGCGGTGCGCTGTCCGAACAGGACGTGCGCGATGCGATGCGCGAAGTGCGCGTGGCGCTGCTCGAAGCAGACGTTGCGCTGCCGGTCGCCCGCCGCTTCATCGATGCCGTCACCGAACGCGCGATCGGCCAGGACGTCCTACGTTCGGTCACGCCGGGCCAGCAGGTCGTCAAGATCGTCAATGACGAACTGGTCGACATGCTGGGCGGCACCGAGGTCGAAGGGCTGAAGCTCGACGCCCGTCCTCCGGTCGTGATCATGATGGTCGGCCTGCAGGGTTCGGGTAAGACGACCACGACCGCCAAGCTTGCCAAGCTGATCCGCGAGAAGCACGGCAAGAAGGCGATGATGGCATCGCTCGACGTCAATCGTCCGGCCGCACAGGAACAGCTGAAGGTGCTGGGCGAGCAGGTCGATGTCGCCACCCTGCCGATCGTTGCCGGCCAGCAGCCGGTCGATATTGCGCGCCGCGCGATGGAATCGGCACGGCTTCAGGCGTTCGACGTGCTGCTGCTCGACACGGCGGGCCGCCTCCACGTCGATGAAGCGCTGATGGCAGAGATGAAGGCCGTTGCCGGTGTTTCGGCACCCACCGAAGTCCTGCTCGTCGTCGATAGCCTGACCGGCCAGGACGCGGTCAACGTTGCCCAGAGCTTCAGTGGCGAAGTCCCGCTGACCGGCGTGGTGCTGACCCGTATGGACGGCGATGCGCGCGGCGGTGCGGCGCTGTCGATGCGGCATGTCACAGGCAAGCCGATCAAGTTTGCAGGGACGGGCGAGAAACTCGACGCGATCGAGGCGTTCGATCCCAAGCGCGTTGCCGGCCGTATCCTCGGCATGGGCGACGTCGTCAGCCTGGTCGAAAAGGCCGCGCAGACGATCAAGGAAGAAGACGCCGAAGCGCTGGCCAAGCGCATGGCGAAGGGCCAGTTCGACCTCAACGACCTGCGCACCCAGCTGCGCCAGATGCAGCAGATGGGCGGCCTCGGCATGCTGGCCGGAATGCTCCCGGGCATGAAGAAGGCCAAGGCGGCTCTCGCGGCGTCGGACATGGACGACAAGGTCCTGCTGCACATGGACGCGATCATCGGTTCGATGACTGCCAAGGAACGCGCACGCCCCGAACTGATGAATGCGAAGCGCAAGAAGCGCGTTGCGGCCGGTTCGGGCACGCAGGTGCAGGACGTGAACAAGGTGCTCAAGATGCACCAGGAAATGTCCCGTGCGATGAAACAGATCAAGAAGATGGGCGGGCTCAAGGGCCTTGGCGCCCTGTTCGGCAAGGGCGGCATGGGTGCCGCGATGCCGGGCCTTGGCGGACCCGGTGGAATGGGCGGCATGGGCGGTTTCGGTGGTAGTGCCGGCGGTCCTTCGGTCGATCCGAACACGCTCCCCCCGGACCTTCGCGATTTATTGAATAAGAAGTGATTTCAAAAGTTTAGACTGGAAAGGTAATAACATGTCAGTTGCAATTCGTTTGTCGCGCGGTGGCGCGAAAAAGCGTCCTTACTACCGTATCGTCGTGTCGGATTCGCGCAGCCCGCGTGACGGCAAGTACCTGGAGCAGATCGGCACCTACAACCCGATGCTGCCCAAGGATTCGGGCGAGCGCGTGAAGCTCAACGAAGACCGTGCGCGTCACTGGCTGTCGGTTGGCGCGAAGCCTTCGGACCGCGTCCACCGCTTCCTCGATGCCGCCGGCATCCTCGAGCGTGCACCGCGCAACAACCCGAAGAAGGCCGAGCCTGGCGAAGCTGCCAAGGAACGCGCTGAAGAAAAGGCTGCAAAGGCCGCTGAAGCTGAAGAAGCTGCAAAGGCAGCCGAAGAAGAAGCCAAGGCTGCTGCCGAAGCTCCGGCTGAAGAAGCTGCCGCTGAAGAAGTTGCTGCTGAAGAAGCTCCCGCCGAGGAAGCTGCTGCAGAAGAAGCACCGGCTGAAGAAGCTGCTGCCGAAGACGCAGCCGAAGAAAAGGGCGAGTAATCTCGTCCATGTCGGACACGCCCCTCACGCTGGCTGCCGTTACCGGTGCGCATGGCGTGGCGGGCGAAGTCCGTCTCAAGCTGCTGGGTGATGGCGTGGACGCGCTGAAAGCCCATGACAGCTTCAACGAGGGAGCGCTGACCCTCGTAAAAATACGCAGCGACAACAAGGGCGGTGCCATCGCGCGCTTTGCCGAGGTGAAGGATCGCACCTCTGCCGAGCAGCTGCGAGGCACTGCCCTTACTGTTTTGCGCGACGCGCTGCCCGAACTGGGCGAGGGCGAGTATTATCACGCAGACCTGATCGGGCTGGCGGTCGAAACCGATGCCGGTGCAAGGGTCGGCACGGTCGTCGCAGTCGAGAACTTCGGCGCCACCGACATCGTCGAGATCGCCAAGGATCCTGTCCCGGCAAAGGGCATGAAGACCTTCATGGTCCCGATGACGAAGGACGCGGTGATTGGCTGGGATGCCGAAAGGCTGGTCATCGGCGCGGATTTTGCCGACGATTGACTTACTGTATTAGCATTGCAATACACATGGGCATTAACGTGTCTCATGGAGAATGCCAGTGCTGCTCGACCACGCTCTCACCTTCGCTTCTGCCAGCCTCGCCGGTTCGGCCGGGCTGAGTTTCGCAATCGCCAAATATTCGCCTGCGGTGAAGCCGTTCTTCCGCCAGCTGCTGTCGACTGCGGCCCCTATCGCCGCGACGTTCCTGGTCTTGCTCGATGGACAGGACAGTGCAGTCCTGCACGGCGGCGACCTGCTGTTCGGCGGCGCGGTCAGCGCGCTTGCTTTCGGTACGTCCTATGGTGTGACGCGGCTCATCACCCCGCGGCGACGGGGCGGCCTTCCTAGCGCCTGAGCGGGCGCGTTTCGGCCAGGTGGTTGCGGATCGTGGTGGCGGCGACGCCTGCCTGTCCCATCGCATGGCTGATCTGGTCCAGCCCGATCACGACGTCACCCGCTGCGAATAGCCCGGGGACGCTGGTCTCCAGGTGATCGTCCACCCTGATGCAGTCGTTTTCTCCGACCTCGGCCCCGCAAGACCGGGCGAGGCCGGAGCGGACCAACGATCCGAGCGCGGGGTAGAGCGAGTCGAAAGACATGCGGCCGTCGGCGGTATCGAATGCGATCCGTTCGCCCTCGATCGCGAAGCCGCCGCATGGCCCCGCGACCCGGGCAATTCCGGCATCGTCCAGCGCCCTTGAACAAGTTTCACTCAGATCGTGGTCTCCATTCGGGGAGACGAGGGTGAGGTCTGCGGTGAAGCCGCGGATGAATTGCGCCTCTGCCGTGCCGTGATCTCCGGTGCCGATGACCGCGACACGCTTGTCCGTAACCTCGTAACCGTCGCACACCGGGCAATAGCGGATCAGGCCGCGCGACATGGCTTCATCATGCAGCTGGTCGTCGATCCCGTCGGGCCTATTGTTCACCACCCCGGTTGCGAGCAGGACAGTGCTTGCCTCGAACACTTCGTCATCGCAGGATACGATGAAGCAGTCGCCGTCTTTCCTGAGATCGGTGACACGCTTCGGTTCGCGCAATGCGCCATATTTCGCGGCCTGTTCGCGCATTCTTTCCAGCAGTTCCTCGCCATTGATCCCGTCGGGAAAGCCAGCATGATTGTGGCTCGTCGGGATCCAACTCGCGCGGCTGGTGCCGCAGTCGAAAAGCCGGATATCGAGGCGATAGCGTGCAAGGTATATCGCTGCGGTCAGGCCCGCAGGCCCCGCGCCAACGATAATGCAGTCGTCCACTGTGCTTGCCATCCGGTCCTCTCTTGCGCATGGGCGGGAGCATGACATTCGCCGCCACTATCCTAACGCTCTATCCGGAGATGTTTCCCGGGCCCTTGGGCATTTCGCTCGCCGGGAAGGCACTGGAGCGGGGCGATTGGACATGCGAGACTGTGCAGATCCGCGACTTCACCACCGACAGGCATCGCACGGTAGACGACACGCCTGCGGGCGGCGGTGCTGGCATGGTGCTGAAGGCGGACGTGCTGGGCGCAGCGGTCGATCATGCGAAGTCGCTGCACCCCGATGCGCCGATCCTGGCGATGACTCCGCGCGGAAAGCCGATATCGCAGGACCGCATACGCGAGCTTGCCACGGGGCCCGGTGTCACCATCCTTTGTGGCCGGTTCGAGGGGTTCGACGAGCGGCTGTTCGAAGCGCGGCCAGAGATCGAACAGGTGAGCCTCGCCGACGTCGTCCTGTCGGGCGGAGAGCCTGCCGCCCTGGCCATACTTGACGCTTGCATTCGCCTGCTTCCCGGCGTAATGGGCGCGCCTTCAAGCGGACATGAGGAATCCTTCGAGGAAGGACTGCTCGAATATCCGCAATATACCCGACCTCAGGAATGGGAAGGGCGCACGATCCCTGAAGTGCTGCGATCGGGGGATCATGCGAAGATCGCTGCTTGGCGCAAGGCAAGGAGCGAAGAAGACACTCGGTTACGCAGGCCGGATTTGTGGGAGCGTTACAGTGACGCTCCGGTCCAGCCTGCCTCTGGCGCGCAGCGAGAAGAAGAAGGATAGGTTCGATGAACCTCATTCAGCAGCTCGAAGCAGAAGCTATCGAGAACCTCGGGAAGGACATTCCCGAATTCCGCGCCGGTGATACCGTGCGCGTCGGCGTGAAGGTTGTCGAAGGCACCCGTGAGCGCGTCCAGAATTTCGAAGGCGTTGTCATTGCCCGCTCCAACCGCGGCATGGGCAGCAACTTCACCGTGCGCAAGATGAGCTTCGGTGAAGGCGTGGAACGCGTGTTCCCGCTTTACTCGCCGATCGTCGACAGCATTACCGTGGTCCGCCGCGGTGTCGTGCGTCGTGCGAAGCTCTACTACCTGCGTGGCCGCACCGGTAAGCGTGCGCGTATCGCGGAACGCAAGGTCAACGTTAAGACCGACGCATAAGAGCGGCGGTCCATACGACCAGAAAAGAGAGGGCGGTTCCTGCGGGAGCCGCCCTTTTTCGTTTGCAACCGGCGCTCGGCATGCGAGGAGGGGGCGAACGATAATTACGAAGGGTTGCCACAAAAATGCGTCTTCCGTCAGTTGCGCTTGCGCTCGCCATGATCGCAGTTTCCGCCCCACTCCAGGCCAAGGAGGCAGACATGACCTCGCCACCGCAATTGACCTTCGAACGCGTTTTCGATTCCCCTTCGCTCGACGGATCGAGCCCGCGCGGGGCAAAGCTTTCGCCCGATGGCCGCTACCTGACCGTCCTGCGCAACCGCGCCGACGAACGCGAGCGTTACGACCTGTGGGGATATGATCGCGACAGCGGTGAATGGACCATGCTGGTCGATTCCAAGAAGCTGAGCACCGGCCGCGAACTGTCCGAAGACGAAAAGATGCAGCGCGAACGCGCTCGTGTCGCTGGCCTGAAGGGCATTATCACCTATCAGTGGGCGCCCGATGGGGAGGGCGTGCTGGTACCGCTCGACGGCGACCTGTTCCTCGCCCGTCTCGATGGCACGGTGACCCAGCTTACCGACACGGAGGAAAGCGAACTCAATCCCGCGCTCAGCAAGACCGGCAAGTATGTGTCCTTCGTTCGCGACCGCCAGCTCTGGGTCGGCGAAGTCGGCAAGGATGCAGTTCCCGTTACCCCGAAGGAAGGCGATGACATCCGCTGGGGCGAGGCCGAGTTCGTTGCACAGGAAGAAATGAGCCGCAGCACCGGTTTCTGGTGGAATGGCGACGACACGCGCATCGCCGTGCAGCGCACCGATGAAGGTCCGGTCGGCATCGTCACCCGGGCGGCGATCGGCGCGACCGGCACGCGCGTCTACGACCAGCGTTATCCCGCCGCGGGTACCGACAACGCCGTGGTCGAGCTTTACATCATGGACCCCGATGGCAGCGACCGCGTGAAGGTCGACCTGGGGAAGGATACCGACATCTATCTCGCCCGCGCCAACTGGGCACCCGACGGCAATCTCTACGTCCAGCGCCAGAACCGTGCGCAGACCGTGCTCGAATTGCTCAGGGTCGATCCTGCGACGGGCAAGAGCTCGGTCGTGCTGACCGAGAAGGCGGCCCGCGAAAACTACTGGGTGAACCTGTCCGACAACTACAAATTCCTGAAGAACGGCGACCTGCTCTGGTGGTCGGAACGGAGCGGATTTGGCCAGCTGTACTTGTTCAACGGTGACGATGGCTTCGCCAGCTACGACCAAAAGTCGCGTGAACCGTTGAATGTAACGCGCCTGATCGGCGTGGACGAAGAAAGCGAGCGCATCTTCTTCCTTGCCAATACGCAGGACGATCCGCTCGCACAGCACATCTACAGCCTCGATTACGGCAACGATCTGCGCGGACCGGCATCGCAGATCTCGGAGCCCGGCTATACCTATTCGGCATCGATGGACGGGAAGGGTAAGACCTTGCTGGTTTCGCGTTCTTCGGACACCCAGCCCACGCAGACCTTCCTCGCTGATGGTGACGGCAAACGGCTCGCCTGGGTCGAGGAAAACGCTCTCGACGCGAACCATCCCTATGCGCCCTATCTTCCCAGCCATCGCCCGGTCGAATATGGCACGATCGCTGCCGAGGACGGTACGACGCTCTATTGGGAAATGATCAAGCCGGAAATGAAGCCGGGCAAGCGTTACCCGGTGTTCTTCTCGCATTACGGCGGCCCGCACGCGCAGAACGTGACCAAGGGCTGGAAGGGCGCAATGGCCCAGGCAGTCGTCGACAAGGGCTATATCTGGTTCGAGATCGACAATCGCGGTTCGGCAAATCGCGGCGTCGACTTTGAACAGCCGATCTATCGCGCCATGGGCACCGTCGAAGTCGCGGATCAGAAGTCGGGAGCGCAGTACTTGAAATCGCTCAATTTCGTCGATCCGGACAAGATCGCGATCTACGGCTGGTCCTATGGCGGCTACATGACGCTGAAGCAGCTTGAAGCCGATCCGGGCCTCTACGCTGCGGGCATTTCGGGCGCGCCTGTAACCAAGTGGGAATTGTACGATACCCACTACACCGAAAGGTATATGGGCGATCCTCGAGAAGTGCCTGAGGCCTATGCCGCATCGGGCGCGATCGAGGACGCCACGAAGATTTCCGATCCGCTGCTGCTGATCCACGGGATGGCCGACGACAACGTCGTGTTCGAAAATTCGTCGGAACTGATCGCAAAGCTGCAGGGGACGAACACCCCGTTCGAGATGATGCTCTATCCCGGTTACACGCACCGCGTGGGCGGGAAGTACATTTCGCCGCACGTCTGGAACACGATCTTCGCATTCCTCGAACGCCACGGTGTGACCCCGCCCGAATAAGGCGGGGCATGCCACATGCCGCTCGACCCGGACCCGTTCGGGTTGATATGACTTTAGCTGCGCATATCTATTCCTTATTGCCATTTGGCATGCGGAAGGGCAGCGCCGCGCACTCGTTGTTTCGATAAACGGAGAAGTTGAATTGGGCTATCGCGTAGCCGTGGTGGGTGCGACCGGTAACGTCGGTCGTGAAATGATGGCGATCCTCGCCGAGCGTGAGTTTCCGTGCGACGAAGTCGCGGCGGTTGCGTCCCCGCGTTCGACCGGAAGCGAGGTCGAGTTCGGCGAAACCGGCAAGATGCTCAAATGCAAGAACATCGAGCATTTCGACTTCAACGGCTGGGACATCGCCCTGTTTGCGGCAGGCAGTGGTCCGGCCAAGGAATATGCGCCCAAGGCTGCGGCCGCCGGCTGCGTCGTGATCGACAACAGCTCGCTTTATCGCATGGAGCCCGATGTTCCGCTGATCGTCCCGGAAGTGAACCCGGATGACATTGACGGCTATACCAAGCGCAACATCATCGCGAACCCCAACTGCTCGACAGCGCAGCTGGTCGTCGCTCTAAAGCCGCTGCACGATGCTGCCACGATCAAGCGCGTCGTCGTATCGACCTATCAGTCGGTTTCCGGCGCCGGCAAGGCGGGCATGGATGAACTGTTCGAACAGAGCCGCGCTATCTTCGTTGGCGACCAGCCTGATGTGAAGAAATTCACCAAGCAGATCGCCTTCAACGTCATTCCGCACATCGATGTCTTCCTCGACGATGGTTCGACCAAGGAAGAGTGGAAGATGGTGGTCGAGACGAAGAAGATCCTCGATCCCAAGATCAAGCTCAACGCGACCTGCGTACGCGTGCCGGTGTTCGTCGGCCATTCCGAAGCCGTGAACATCGAGTTCGAGAACGAACTGAGCGCCGAACAGGCAATGGACATCCTGCGCGAAGCGCCGGGCGTCATGCTGGTCGATAAGCGCGAAGATGGCGGATACGTCACCCCGATCGAATGCGCGGGCGACGGTGCAACCTATGTCAGTCGTGTCCGCGAAGATCCGACGGTCGAAAACGGCCTGACGCTGTGGTGCGTGTCCGACAATCTGCGCAAGGGTGCGGCCCTGAACGCTGTGCAGATCGCCGAACTGCTGGGACGGCGTCACCTCCAGAAGGGATAAGGACCATGGGCGCATTCGACTTCACGCATGCCTTGCTGAGGTCGCCTGCGCGCACGGTTACGGACGGCTTGCGCGATGGTGATCACGCAGGTCCGGCCTATGCCGACGTCGCACGCGAGCATGCGGCCTATGCTGCAGCGCTGAAGGACCTTGGCCTGGTGGTCGAGGTACTGCCGCCGCTCGAAGCCTATCCCGATTCCGTTTTCGTCGAAGATCCGGCGCTGGTTTTCGGTGAGGGCGCAATCCTGCTCAATCCCGGGGCACCGACGCGCGCTGGCGAAGTGGGTGAAATTGCGCCCGAACTGGCTCAGCGGTTCGATCACGTTCTTTCCATTGGGGAAGGGCACGTCGACGGGGGTGACGTGCTCGTGACACCGTCAGAGGTGCTGATTGGCCTTTCTGCGCGTACCGACAGGAAGGGTGCCAATGCCCTCATCGCCGCTCTCGCTGGACTCGGGCGCAAGGGCCGAATGGTCGCGACGCCGCCCGGGGTCCTTCATTTCAAGACGGGTTGCGGTATGATCGACGAGGAAACCGTCGCGGTCATCCCTGAACTCGATGACGACAACCTGTTCGGCCGCTTGCGCAGGCTGGTCCTGCCCGAAGACGAGAAGCCTGCGGCGAACCTGTTGCGGATCCGCGATACAATCCTGATCGGGGAAGGTTTCCCCAAGACCCGCAAACTGATCGAGGACATGGGCATCGAGACACGCGCCCTGCCGGTTTCGGAGATCGCCAAGATCGATGCGGGCCTGTCGTGCATGTCGCTGCGTTGGCAGGCAGCCGGCTAAGCCTTACTCGCTGATCTCGACCTTGCGTGCAGCGTGAGGCGACACGTTCTTGCGCATGATCAGCGTCAGCGGCGCTGCGGCCAGCGTGATCCACATCATCAGGTAGAAATCGTCGATATAGGCGACCATTGCCGCCTGCCGGTTCACCTCGGCATCGACGATGCGAAGCGCGGCATCGCCCAGCGCCTGGAAACGATCGATGGTCGAAAAATCGATGAAGCCGCCGGTGGCCGCGGTGACATGGCCTGCAAGTTCCTCGTGCGAAGTCTGGATGTTCTGGCCGAGCAGCGCGGTCATGATCGAAATGCCGATCGAGGCCCCGATGGAGCGCATCAGGTTGAGCAGGCTTGAACCATCGGTGCGCAGGTGCGGCTTTAACGTGGCAAAGGCGCTCACCTGCAGCGGGATGAAAACCAGTCCCATGCCGAGGCCCTGGAGCAATCCCGACATGATGATGTGGAACTGGTCGACGGCCAGCGACCAGTGCGACATTTGCCATAGCGAGAGTGCGCAGATCAGGAAGCCCGTGGCGACGACCGGCCTTGCGTCGAACCCGCGGCGCATCAGCCAGCCTGAAATCTGCATGCTGAACAGGATGCCGACGCCCCGCGGCATCAGCACGATACCGGTGTCGATCACGCCATATCCGAACAGGTTTTGCAGCATCGGCGGCATCAGCGCCATGACGGCGAACATGACGATGCCGATCACGATCATGAAGGATAGCGCGATCGCGAAGTTGCGATCCTTGAACAGGGTCGTCTCGAACATCGGATTGGCAGCGGTCGCAAAATGCACCACCACCATCCAGCCGGTCGATGCGCAGACGAGCGCATAGAGCCAGATTTCTCCTGAATCGAACCAGTCGAGCTGAGTTCCGCGATCGAGCATCAGTTGCAGCGAGGTCAGGCAGACTGCGAGCAGGGCAAAGCCGAAGATGTCGAATTTCCGGCGCTTTTGCTCGCGGTGCGGCAGGTAGGCGATCAGTGCGGACATCGAGAATACGCCGATCGGAAGGTTCACATAGAACACCCACCGCCAGTTCACGCTCTCGGTCAGCCAGCCGCCGAGGATAGGGCCGAGGATGGGACCGATCATGATGCCCATGCCCCAGACAGACATGATTTGGGGATGTTTCGACGGGCGGGTCGAATCGAGCATGAAGGACTGGCTGAGTGGGGCGATGAATGCGCCGGCGACGCCCTGCAGGGCGCGGAAAATGACCATCTCTTCGAGGTTCTGCGCCATGCCGCACAGCATCGATGCGACGATGAACCCGCCGACCGATGAAATGAACAGCCGCCGTGCCCCGATGCGATCCGCCAGCCAGCCGGTCAGCGGCAGCGCCACGGCAGAGGCGATGATATAGCTCGTCAGCACCCATGTAACGGTGTCGACCGTCGCGCCGAGCGAGCTTTGCATGTGCGGGATTGCGACGTTGGCGATGGTCGTATCGAGGATCTGGATCATGGAGGCTGCCATGATCCCGGCCATCAACAGCCAGTAATTATCGGTATGAAGTTCCGGTACATCGGCGCCTGCAGAGGCTGGCACACCGCTTGGCGCAGGCGCAGGCGCGCTTCCGGATGCGGCGCGACTGGCCACGGCTAGTGCTTGCCTTTGGCGTCATCCGTATAGACGGTGACCTCGGTCGAAAGTCCTGCGATCATACGCCGCGGACTCTTTTCGTCTATGGCGATCTTCACCGGCACGCGCTGCGTCACCTTGACCCAGTTGCCGGTCGCGTTCTGTGCCGGCAGGACAGAGAACTCGGAGCCGGTACCTGCGCCAATGGTCTGGACATGGCCCATTATCTCGAGGCCGGGGTAAGCGTCGAATTCGATCCGCGCGCGTTGGCCCGGCCTCATCTCTGCAAGATCGGTTTCCTTGAAATTCGCTTCCACATAAGCGTCCTGTTCGGCGACAAGAGTGAGCACGGGAAGGTTCGGGACAACTTGCTGACCCGGCTGCAGGCGATCGGCCTGCGCCACGCGGCCTGCGACGGGAGCGCGCACTTCCGTCCGCCTCAGGGCAAGTTCCGCCGTCGCCTTGTCTGCCTGGGCGGCAGCGACCTGCGGATTGACGCCCGGGACGGCCGACCCGGTGGCGAGCCGTGCGCGGGCTTCTGTCTGGCGCGCCTCGGCCTGGCGAAGGCTCTCGCGTGCCTGAGCGACCGCGTGTTCGGCAGCATCGTAATCGGCCTTCGTGCTGAAGCCGCGATCCCACAGCGCCTTCACACGGTTGAAGCGGGCCTGCGCGAAAGCGATGTCTTCACGGGCGGCGGAAATGTCCACGCCGGTCAGGTCGCTGCTGTTGCTGAGCGCAATGACATTTGCCTGCGCGCCGGCAATCGCGGCATTCGCCTGCGCGATCTGCAACTGGTACGGCTCAGGATCGATACGGAACAGCAGTTGTCCGGCTTCGACCATGTCGCCTTCCTCGACCAGCACTTCCACGATTTTGCCGCCGACTTCGGAACTGACCGAAACCTTGTCCTGCTGGACATAGGCATTGTCGGTCGAAACCTTGCCTTGCAGGCCGAGCCAATAAACACCCGCGGCGACCATGAGGACGAGCGGGACGGAAAGCATCGCGATCAGGCGCAGCCAGTTGCGCCGGGGCTTTGCAGCTTCCTGCTGTTCGACCTGCACCTCTTCGGCCGTTGCGGTCTCGATGACGGGATCTGCTTCAGCCATTGACCAGTTCCACTTCGCGCGCGGCGGCAAGATTGGCGCCGATCCGTTCGAGCATGCCGGCGAGATGGCGGCGCTCGCCATCGTCGAGACCCGTCAGGACTTCTTCGAACATCGCTTCGACGATCTGCCGCAATCCTTCCACCGTGCCGCGGCTCTTGTCGGTGAGGTGGAGGATGCGGGCGCGCCGGTCGGCGGGGTCGGCCTTGCGCTCCACCCAGCCGGCCTCTTCCATCCGGTCGATGATGCGGGTGAGGGTGATAGGTTCGACTTCGAGCCGCTCCGCATGGAAAGCCTGGTTCTCGCCCGGGTGGCGGTTGAGCGAGAGGAGCAGGCGCGCCTGTGCGGCGGTAAGGCCGAGGTCGCGCACCCGTTCGTCGAACAGGCGGCGCAAGAGCCGCGAGTTGTCAGACATGCGATAGCCGATATCCAGAATCATACGTGGCCATATAATAAGCTAGCTTATTAATCACAAGTGCGCTCTGGCGGGATGGATTGATCGCGGCTAGCGTGCGGGGCGTGACACTCAAGGCCGATCTCTATTTCAGCTTCCGTTCGCCCTACAGCTATCTCAGCGTAGGGCGATATCGCGCCATGGCCGAAGAATACGACGTCGATATCGACCTCAGGCCGGTGTACCCGCTGGCCATCCGTCAGCCCGATTTCTTCGAGCGGAACCATCCCAACTGGCTTGGTTATACGTTGCGCGACATGCTGCGCGTGGCGCAGTTCCACCGCATACCGTTCGGTGCCCCCCGGCCCGATCCGATCATCCAGAATGTCATGACGCGAGAGATCGCTTCCGGTCAGCCTTATATCCGGCGCGTGACCCGCATGGGGCAGGCCGCCGCGAGGCGGGGCAAGGGACTTGCCTTTGCTGCGGAAGCGGGGCGGATGATCTGGGGCGGACAGGAAAACTGGCACGAGGGCGATCACCTCGCCAATGCCTTGCGTACAGCCGGTCTGGACCCGGACGAAATCGAGGCAGAAGTTGCGGAGCATCCGGACGTTCTCGACATTGAGATCGGGGACAACCAGGCATCGCTTGAGGCA
Organism: Altererythrobacter epoxidivorans; assembly: GCF_001281485.1. NCBI lineage: Bacteria > Pseudomonadati > Pseudomonadota > Alphaproteobacteria > Sphingomonadales > Erythrobacteraceae > Altererythrobacter > Altererythrobacter epoxidivorans. The sequence goes on along the minus strand of NZ_CP012669.1, from coordinate 1,363,769 downwards.
GCAGGCCATTGGGGTGTTCCGACGCTGGTATTCGAAGGCGAACCATTTTTTGGCCAGGACCGCATCGAAATGGTGCGGTGGCGGATGGAGCAGAAGGGGCTCACGAAACGATGAAAGGCAAACTTACTGGCGGATGCCTGTGCGGCGAAGTCCGCTATACGCTTCGCGAAGGCATGCGCCTCAATGCCTATGCCTGCCATTGCACCGACTGCCAGACCCGCACCGGTTCTGCCTTCAGCGAGCACATGCTGTTCGCAATGTCCGACCTCGATATTTCGGGTGACCTCGACATCGGCGAATACCGCCAGCCAAGCGGTGCCAACTCACGCATTGTTGGCTGTGCCCGGTGCAAAACCCGGATCTACGCCATGAACGACACCCGTGAAGGTCTGGCGAGCCTGCGATGCGGAACGCTCGACGACAGTTCTTCGTTCGTCCCGGTCGCGCACTTCTGGGTGAAGAGCAAGCAGCCTTGGATACAACTTCCCGAAGGCGCGAAGACGATGGACGAGCAACCGCGCTCGAACGAGAAATGGCTCGAATACGTGGGGATGGCATGAGTGAGTTGAGGACCGAATATTTCGAAAGTTTCGATGGCACGCGGCTTGCCATCCATCGCATCGGCGAGGGCAGCCCTGTCGTCATGCTGCATGGCCTTTTCTCGAGCGCAGAAATGAACTGGATCAAGTGGGGGCACGCGCAGAAGGTCGCTGACGCCGGGTTCGAGGCGATCATGCTCGATTTCCGGGTGCACGGGCAAAGCGACAGCCCGACCGATCCTGACAAATACCCCGCCAATGTACTGGTGCGAGATGTGATCGCGATGATCGAGCACCTTGCCTTCGACAGTTACGTGCTTGGCGGATTCTCCCTTGGCGCGCGCACGACGCTCCATGCTGTCGCAAACAATTTGCTCGAACCCGAGCGCATCATCATCGGTGGCATGGGCACGTCGGGGCTGGGCGAGTGGCAAAAGCGGTCGGCCCATTTCAAACGCGTGATCGATGAGTTCGATACCATCACGAAGGACGATCCCGCCTATTACTCGCGCCAGTTCCTGAAATCGCAGGGTGTGAACCGCGTGGCGGCCCGGCTGCTGCTCGACACCATGCCCGACCTCGACCTGGCACTACTGTCCAACGTCACCATGCCGACACTGGTCGTTTGCGGGGACGAGGATCGCGACAACGGATCGGCGCAGGAACTGACCGACCTCCTGCCCAATGCCATCTACGTGGAAACGCCCGGCAATCACCTGATGAGCGCGACCAAGCCCGAAATGGGCGACGCGATCGCAAAATGGCTGGCTGAGACCGTATGACGCTGGAACGTGGCTTCTGGCTATTCTGGCTCGGCGGACTGCTGGCCTTCGCAATCACCCTGTTCCTGCATTTGCCGCTCGCCATTCCGGAAGTTCCTGCCGGCATCGGCGATCACCAGGCGGCCGGGACGGCTGCGGAGGTGGATCGGATCCAGCATGCATGGCGTTCGGCTGGCTTGTGGAACCGTGCGGCCGTCGCAATGTTGAGCGACCTTGTATTCATCGTCATTTACGGCATCGGCGCCGTCCTTGGCGGCATGTGGCTTGGCCGGCATAGCGGCGCCGTCCGCATCGTCGGCCTGCTTGTGGCGATTGCCGGGGCGGTCTTCCTGATCACCGACCTGACCGAAACCACCGCCGAGATCGTCCAGCTCTGGCGCTTTCAGGGTGACGACGGAATGGCAGCGCTGGCAGCCGGCGTGCGGCCGATCAAGATGGTGACCTGGATCGCCTCTTTCCTGGGCATAATCGTGGGCCTGCTTCTGCGCAGATTCTCCCGACGCGCCGCTTGATTCCGCGCTCCGGCACGTTCAAACCGGTATCCAACGAAACTTTTTTGTTTTGCGAGAGGACTGATCGCATGAAATACGCAACCGTGGCGCTCGCAGCGCTGGCAACTTCGCTTGGCGCTTGCACCACCATGCCTGCAGGCGAAGTCGAAACCGTCGCCGCCGCACCCGAAGCTGCCGATCCCTATCCCCTGACCCCGCAGGGCGCGGCCGACTGGGTCGCCATGGTGGAAAAGGACATGTTCGGCTTCTCGGTCGAATATGCGCAGGTTTCCTGGCTCAACGCGACTTACATCAATCACGACAGCGACAGCCTCGCTGCGAAATACGGCGCGGTCGCCACGGAAAAGAGCGTTGCCTATGCCAATGACGCGGCCAAGTATGCCGCAGTCGAAGGCCTCGATCCGGAAGTCGCCCGCAAGCTCGACATCCTTCGCAACGGCATCGTCATGCCGGCACCCGTCCGCGACGGCGCGGCAACCGAACTGGCCGAACTCTCGACCAAGCTCGGTTCTGCATACGGCAAGGGCAAGGGCACGCTGAACGGCAAGGAAATCAACGGTTCGGATATCGAGGCCGAGATGGGCAATCTCGAGCGCACTCCTGAAGAGCTGAAGGAAATGTGGGCGAGCTGGCACGACAATGTCGGCGCCCCGATGAAGGACGATTACGCCCGCATGGTGTCGATCGCCAATGAAGGTGCGAAGGAACTCGGCTTTGCGGATCTCGGCGCGATGTGGCGCTCGAACTACGACATGGATCCTGACCAGTTTGCCGCCGAAACCGAGCGCATGTGGCAGGAAGTGAAGCCGCTCTATGTCGCGCTCCACACCTATGTCCGCAGCAAGCTGAACGAGAAATACGGCGACGATGTCCAGGCCGCGACCGGTCCGATCCGGGCCGACCTGCTGGGCAATATGTGGGCGCAGGAATGGGGCAATATCTACCCGCTCGTCGCGCCAGCCGGTTCGGGCGACATCGGCTACGACCTGACCGACCTGATCGTAGAGAAAGGCTATGACGAAAAAGACATGGTCCGCGTCGGCGAACAGTTCTTCAGCTCGCTCGGCTTCGAACCGCTGCCCGAAACCTTCTGGGAACGCAGCCAGTTCGTGAAGCCGCAGGACCGCGAAGTCGTGTGCCATGCCAGCGCCTGGGACGTCGACAACGTCGATGACCTGCGCATCAAGATGTGCATCAAGAAGAACGCGGACGACTTCATCACCATCCACCACGAGCTGGGCCACAACTACTACCAGCGTGCATACAACCAGCAGGACTACCTGCACCTCAACGGTGCGAACGACGGCTTCCACGAAGCCATCGGCGACATGGTCGCGCTGTCGATCACGCCCGAATACCTCGTCCAGATCGACATGCTGGACAAGAGCGAGGTGCCCAGCGCCGACAAGGATATCGGTCTGCTGCTGCGGCAGGCGATGGACAAGGTCGCGTTCCTGCCGTTCGGCCTGATGGTCGACCGCTATCGCTGGAGCCTGTTCGACGGTTCGGTTGCGCCGGCCGATTACAACGAACAGTGGAACACGCTGCGCTACCAGTACCAGGGCATCGTCCCGCCGGTTCCGCGCGGCCCCGATGCCTTCGATCCAGGTGCGAAGTACCACGTTCCCGGCAACGTCCCTTACACCCGTTACTTCCTCGCCCGGATCCTGCAGTTCCAGTTCTACAAGGCTGCCTGCGACCAGGCCGGCTGGGAGGGGCCGCTGCACCGTTGCTCGTTCTACGGCAACGAGGAAGTGGGCAAGAACCTCAATGCAATGCTCGAAATGGGCGCTTCCAAGCCGTGGCCCGACGCGCTCGAAGCCTTCACCGGCGAACGCCAGATGAGCGGCAAGGCGATGGTCGAATACTTCGCCCCGCTGATGGCCTGGCTGGAAGAGCAGAACAAGGGCAAGCCGCAGGGGTGGTAATACCACTCCTGACGGCACGCCGCCGGGAAAGAGCAGCTTGAAAAGGGATAGCAAGGTCCTCCCGGTCGTCGGCTGGCGCGAGCTCGTGCATCTGCCCGAGCTTGGCCTGCACGGCGTGCCGGCAAAGATCGACACAGGCGCACGAACATCCTCGCTGCACGGGACAGTGATCGACACCTTCAAGCGCGACGGGCAGAATTATGTCCGTTTCGCCGTCGATTTCCCTCAACACAACGTGCGGCAGGTGTGCGAGGCCGTGCATATCGACTGGCGCGGCATTACAAGCTCCAATGGCGAGACGCAGCGGCGCATGATCATCAAGACGCCGCTGCAGATCGGCGATGTTACCTTCCGGGCGGAGATCAGCCTTGCTGACCGTTCGGACATGAAATTTCCGATGTTGATTGGCCGGTCGTCGCTGCGTCGCCGGTTCGTAGTCGATAGCGGGCATAGCTGGCTGCAGACGGAGGGCATGACCCCCGTCGAAGGCCACAAGACCTGAGGATTCCCCAATGAAAATCGCCATGCTGGCGCGCAACCCCAATCTGTATTCGCACAAGCGCCTGGTCGAGGCGGCGGAGCAACGCGGGCACACGCTCGATATCCTGAACACGCTGCGGTGCACGGTGAATATCGCCAGCCACCGGCCGACCCTGACCTATAACGGACAGACAGTCGGTAAATACGATGCCGTCATCCCGCGTATCGGTGCTTCGATCACCAACTACGGTCTTGCGGTACTTCGCCAGTTCGAGATGAAGGGCGTCTGGCCGCTCAACGAAAGCGTCGCCATCGGTCGCAGCCGTGACAAGCTGCGCAGTATGCAGATCCTCGCCAAGCATGGCCTTGGATTGCCGCTGACAGCCTATGCCAACGATCCGAAGCAGGCCGAGGAAATCATCAGGGCGGTCAATGGTCCGCCTGTCGTGATCAAGCTGCTCGAAGGCACGCAGGGCATCGGTGTCGTGCTTGCCGAGACGATGAGCAGCGCCAAATCGGTGATCGAGGCGTTTCGCGGCGCCAACGTCAACATCCTCGTCCAAGAATTCATCAAGGAAGCTGGCGGCACCGACATTCGCGCACTGGTCGTCGGCGGCAAGGTCGTCGCGGCGATGAAGCGCACCGGGGCAGCGGACGATTTCCGCAGCAACTTGCACCGTGGGGGCAGTGCCGAACTTGCCAAGATCACTCCGGCCGAACGCGCAACCGCGGTCTCGGCTGCCAAGCGCATGGGTCTGAACGTGTGCGGCGTGGACATGCTTCGCAGCAATCACGGCCCGGTGATCATGGAAGTGAACTCTTCGCCCGGCCTTGAAGGCATCGAGACCGCCACCGGCAAGGATATCGCCGGGCAGATCATCGATTTCATCGTAGCCAATGCCAAGGACGGCAAGACCAAGACCAAGGGAAAAGGCTGAATCGAATGGCGATTTCAGAAACTGAAATTCGCCTTTCAGGTCGAAGCAGGGCAACGGTTTGGAGTGCTTGCGCTCCAAATGGAAGACGTGGTGCGTCGGGTAAAACCCGGCAGGCAACACCTCGTTTGTCCGCAGTGTCACCCATACGAGTGGCAAGCGATTTTGCCGTTAGGGGAACGGGCCTGATGCGCCTATGCCACGGTAATGCCTGAGCTGAAACAAATCGCCGACTCGAGTATCGAACACTTGAGATTGGCGCTCAGCGTCGGTCACATCGGTATCTGGCAGCTCGACCTCGCCACGGGGCAGGCGTGGCGCAACTCGCAGCATGACCAGATTTTCGGCTATGAAGATCAGCTGCCCGAGTGGACCTACGAGCAGTTTCTCGACCACGTCATCGCGGAAGACCGCGACCGGGTCGATGAAGCGCAGACGAGCGCTATAGAGAAGGGCGAAGACTGGATCTTCGAATGCCGGATCATCCGGGCGGACGGTGCCGAGCGGTGGATCAGTGCGTCGGGTCGCCCGCTGACCGACGAACAAGGCGAAGTGACGAGGCTGATCGGCCATGTCATCGACATTACCGACACCAAGCGCAATGAAATGCGGTTGCAGGTCCTCACCGCAGAACTCAATCACCGCGTGCGCAACCTCCTTGCGATGATCAAGAGCATGGTCTCGCTCTCGGCGCGCAGGGCATCAAACGTCGATGAATTCGCTCAATCCCTTGAGGGGAGGGTAGCTGCACTTGCCCGGACGCACGACCTGCTGGTTGTATCGGGAGAGCAGTCCTTCAATCCCGCTTCCATTCTGGAACGCGAGATGGGCGCGTTCGCCGAGTTCAAGGACCAGATGCAGATCCGCACGGCCGGCAGGCCAATGCTGAAAGGCGTGAAGGCGGAAGGGTTCTCGCTCGTCGTCCACGAATTGATCACCAATGCGATCAAATATGGCGCGCTATCGGTGCGCTCTGGCCACGTGGATGTTGAAATCGCCGAGACCGATATGGGTGTGCACATGTCCTGGACGGAGAGCGGCGGACCGCCGGTTGAGCCCGATGTGACTGCCGGCTTCGGCACAAGGATGATCCGCATGGTCCTGGGCGATCCGGGTCATGTCGACCTCGATTTCCGCAGGGAAGGGCTGACCTGCTCGTTCGATATCCCGAACTAGCCTGCCTCAGGCGTTGCGCGCCATCAGACCGCCATCGACGGGTATGACCGCGCCGGTGATGTAGCTGGCGGCAGGCAATACGAGCGACAATGTGACGTGCGCCACTTCTTCCGGTTCGCCATAGCGTTTGAGGGCAGTGCGCCGTTTCGCAAAAATCACCTTGTGCTCGTCCGGCACCTTGTCGGTCATCGCCGTATTGATCGGACCGGGACAGATGCAGTTGCACGTGATCCCTTCCGGCCCCAGATCGACGGCCAGCCCGCGCGTCAAACCTGTCACGCCAGTCTTGGCAGCGACATAGGGCGTGTCTCCCGGCGTCGCGCCGAGCCCTTCGGTGCTGGCGATGTTCACGATCCGGGCGGCATCGCTCTTGCGGAGCCAGGGCAGGGCGGCGCGCACCATGCGCTGCTGCCCGGTCAGCATGACGGCAAGGGCGCGCGACCAGATATCCTCGTAAGCATCGTCATCGAGCGCGCAAAAGCTGGAAACGCCTGCATTGTTGACGAGGATATCGATCCCGCCAAAATCTTCCGCAATCTGTCGGACCACGAGCCTGATCGCATCAGCATCGGAAACGTCGAGCGCATAAGCCCGGGCATCACCGCCGCATTCCTCCGCGACCGAGCGGCAGGCGGCGAGGTCGAGATCGGTTACGGCGACCTTCGCTCCCTCTGCTGCGAATAGCCTTGCCGTCGCTCGGCCCATTCCGCTCGCCGCGCCGGTGACGATGGCGACGCGACCTGCGATCGAGCGCGAACGGTTTGGCGTCAATGTCAACGGAACGGCGGCTCGTTGAAAGCGCGCAGCTTGCGGCTGTGCAGCCTGTCGCCTTCATCGCGCAGTTTCTCGCAAGCAACGATGCCCATCTGCAAATGGGCAGCGATCGCTTCTTCGTAGAACTGGTTGGCCTGGCCGGGCAGCTTGATCTCTCCGTGCAGCGGCTTGTCGCTTACGCACAGCAAGGTGCCATAAGGCACGCGGAAGCGATAGCCCTGCGCCGCAATGGTTGCGCTTTCCATCTCGATCGCGATGGCGCGGCTTTGCGAGAAGCGCTGGGCCGACTTGGAATAGAGCAATTCCCAGTTGCGGTCGTCGGTAGTCACGACCGTGCCCGTGCGCATGCGCTGCTTCAGGTTTGCGCCCTGCGTACCTGAAACGGCCTCTGCCGCGCCGGCAAGTGCCTGCTGCACTTCGGCAATCGGGGGGATCGGGATTTCTGGCGGAAGGACGCCGTCGAGCACGTGATCGTCGCGCAAGTAAGCGTGGGCGAGGACGAAGTCGCCGATCTTCTGGCTCGAGCGGAGACCGCCGCAGTGACCGATCATCAGCCAGCTGTGGGGGCGCAGCACCGCGAGGTGATCGCAAATCGTTTTCGCGTTGGAGGGGCCGACACCGATGTTGACCAGTGTGATGCCGCTCTTGTCGTCGCGCATCAGGTGATAGGCAGGCATCTGGTGCCTGCGCCACGCGGTGTCCGAGAGCTGGATGCGAGCGTTGTCGGTTTTATCCGAGATATTGAGGCCGCCAGCGCCGGTGAGGCCGGTGTAGCCGTCGCTACCAATCTGCTTCGCTGCCCAATCCACGAATTCATCGACATAACGATGGTAGTTCGTGAACAGGATGAAGTGCTGGAAATCCTCGGTCTGCGTGCCGGTGTAGTGGGCAAGGCGAGCCAGCGAATAGTCAGTCCGCAATCCGTCGAACAGTGACAGGGGCAGCTCGTGATCGGGGTCGGCAACCTCGTTCCCGTCCGCCAGCTCGTCACCGATGAGGGCGAGGTCGGTCGAAGGGAAGTGCTTCGCCAGTTCCTGCGGCGCGATGCCGACCATGGCGGCACCCGCTTCGCCGTCGAGCACATAGGGGAACGGGATTTCCTGCCGCGAAGGCGCAACTTCGATTCGCACGTCGTAATCTGACGTGATCAGTTCGAGCTGTTCCTTCAGGTAATCCGCGAACAGCTGCGGCCGCGTGACGGTCGTGCAGTAGGTGCCTTCCTGTTCGAGGCGGCCGAATGCGCGCGAGCGATCGGAGGGATTGCCTTCGCCTTTGAAATGCAGGCGAAGTTCGGGATAGGCGTAGCTGCCGTCCTCGCGCTTGCGCGCAGGAGGGACACTTCCGTCACGGGCGAATGCGAGAATGTCCTCGCGCAGGGTCGATACCGCGTCGTCGTAAACGCGGTTCAATTCTTCAATGATTTTGGAAAAGGTTTGCATGGCGGGCCTCTAACGTCTCGTCGTGACAAATCAAGGTCGCTGAGAAAAGTCTCCTTCCGACACGCCGCACATCGGTTCCGCCACGGCGCGTTTGCGATGGATCAATGTTGCACTGCAGCAATGCGGGTAATTTGCCAGCATCGACTCGCCAGAAAAGGAGAATGGTCATGACTGCCCCGGCACAGGATATCGAACACGTCCTCATCACGCGGTCGGGCCTGACCCTTTCGGTCCGCAGCGCCGTGCCAGAGGACGAGCGCCGGCTAGAGGAGTTCTTCGAGCAGGTCAGCGAAGAAGACCGCCGCTTCCGCTTCCTCAATGCGCAGCCGCACGTCGGGCATGAGCAATTGCGGCCTATCGTCGAGGCCGATCACTTCCGCAGCGAAAGCTTCCTCGCTTTCGAGGCTGAATCGGGCGAGATGGTCGCCTCGGGCCTGCTGGCCTGCGACAAGCCGCTGGAAATTGCCGAAATCGCCGTTTCGGTGCGTTCGGATTATCGCAATCGCGGCGTCGGTTGGGCGATGCTCGACCTGCTGGCCGGTGAAGCGCAGCGTCGCGGGGTGCGCGAGGTCATCGCCATCGAGGACCGCGACAATCACGCTGCGATCGAGCTGGAACGCGAAAAGGGGTTCGAACCACGGGCATTCGAGGGCGATCCGCACCTCGTAATCCTAGCAAAGAGTTTCGAGCCGGCCTGACCCAGCCGCGCTCCGACCACGCAAAGAAAAAGGCCCGCTACCAATGAAGGCAGCGGGCCCTTTTTCTGTCGGCTGGAAGTGGCCTCAGGCCTCTTCGTCGCCTTCGGCAGCTTCAGCACGCTCTTCGAGCAGCTCGGCCGGGATTTCACCGGGCTCGAGGTTCGGCTCGATGCGGTTCGCTTCTGCCTGTTCTTCGATCTCGCGCTGTTCGTCTTCGAACATCTGCGCAAGAACGTCGACGCCCTGCGTCTGGAGTTCTGCCTCGTCGTCCGAACGGGCAACGTTGGCCTTCACGGTGACGTGAACTTCGGGGTGCAGGGCAACGGTGACATCGTGCATGCCGATCGTCTTGATCGGGTGACCCATGATCACCTGCTTCTTGTCGATCGAGTGACCCTGGTCGTTCAGGCCCGAGACGATGTCGCGGACGCTGACCGAACCGTAAAGCTGGCCGGCGTTCGACGCTGCACGGATCAGGACGATCTCTGCACCGGCGACCTTTTCGCCCTGCTTTTCGGCATCGCCACGACGCTCTGCGTTTTCCTTTTCAAGGCGTTCGCGGTTGGCTTCGAAAACCTTCTTGTTGGCTTCGTTTGCGCGCAGCGCCTTCTTCTGCGGAAGAAGGAAGTTGCGGGCATAGCCATCCTTGACGGTGACGACGTCACCGATGGTGCCGAGCTTCTCGATGCGTTCGAGGAGGATAATGTCCATGATGTATGCTCCTCTTACTTCACGATGTACGGCAGGAGGCCGATCTGGCGAGCGCGCTTGATGGCCTTGGCCAGTTCACGCTGCTTCTTTGCCGAAACGGCGGTGATGCGCGACGGAACGATCTTGCCACGTTCGGACATGAAGCCCTGAAGCAGGCGTACGTCCTTGTAGTCGATCTTCGGTGCGTTCTTGCCCGAGAACGGGCAGGACTTGCGGCGGCGGAAAAACGGACGAGCCATCAGTCGTCTCCTCGATCCGAACGGCGCTTACGATCGCGCTCGTTCTTGCGCATCATGACCGACGGGCCATCTTCGTGTTCGTCGACACGGATGGTCAGGTAACGGATGACGTCTTCGTTGATACGGGTCTGGCGTTCGAGTTCCTCAACCACCGAGCCGGGGGCGTCTATGTTGAGCATCACGAAGTGCGCCTTGCGATTACGGTCGATCTTGTAAGCCAGGGACTTGAGGCCCCAGGTCTCGGTCTTGGTGACCTTACCGTCGTTCGCTTCGATAATTTCGGTTGCTGTAGTCGCGAGCGCATCGACCTGAGCCTGGCTCAGGTCCTGACGCGCCAAGAAAACATGCTCGTAAAGCGGCATGCGCTTGGTCCTTTTCACTTCTGGCCGATCGCTGGCTGATCCGCGGGATTGCGGGGCCCCTCCGGCTTTCTTCATATCCCTGCCCGGAGGCGAGGGATGCGCGCACATAACGGTTTCGGGCAGGAAAGCAAGGCTCTTGGCGAGATATAATGGACTTGCAGCGCCGGAACGAGGGGGGCAGGGGACCGTTTGCAAGGCATGTTCTTACAGGAGATTTGATTTGCCCGGTGGTTTGGTAGCGCTGCTAGACGATATTTCCGTGATTGCACGCGTCGCTGCGGCATCGATCGACGATGTCAGCGTGGCTGCCAGCAAGGCGGGTACGAAGGCCGCCGGGGTGGTGATCGACGATGCGGCAGTCACCCCGCGCTACGTCACGGGGCTCGATCCGTCGCGCGAACTCCCGATCATCTGGAAAATCACCAAGGGAAGCCTGAAGAACAAGCTTCTTCTCCTGCTGCCGGGCGCGCTGCTTCTGAGCTGGCTGCTACCCCAAGCGATTACCTTCATCCTGATGCTGGGCGGTGCCTACCTGTCCTATGAAGGCGCGGAAAAGGTCATGGAGAAGCTGGGGGAGCCAAGACACGGCAAGACCCTGGAGGACGTGATCGAGGATCCGGTCAAGTTCGAACAGCAAAGGGTCAATGGCGCAATCCGCACAGACCTGATCCTGTCGGCAGAGATCATGGCCATCTCGCTCAATGAAATTGCCACAATGAGCGACAGTTTCTGGGTTCGTGCTGCAGCTCTGGCAGCGGTCGGCATCGCGATCACCCTGGTCGTGTATGGTGCCGTCGCCATGATCGTGAAAATGGATGATGTCGGCCTGCACCTGGCTGAGCGCGACAACGGCTTTGCGAAGAAATTCGGACGTTTCCTGCTGCACCTGATGCCTCGCCTGCTGGTTGCCCTGTCTTTCATCGGTACGATCGCAATGCTCTGGGTCGGCGGCGGGATCATCCTCCACAGCCTGGAGGAACTCGGCATCCACGCGCTGGCAGATATCGCCCACGCGGCGCAGCATGTCGTCGAACAGGCAACCGGTGCCCTTTCCGGCCTGCTGGGATGGCTGACCTACGCCACGATTTCCGCTCTGTTCGGGCTCATCCTCGGCGCGATCCTGGTTTTCGTTCTGCATCATGTCTTCAAGATGGGACATGGGCAGGACGAGCATGCGGATGCGCACTGACATGACGGTTCGCCCGACCCTCTACACCTGTGCCGGTTCACGCGGACTTCGAGCCACATGGGCGGCTGAGGAAGCTGGCGTCGAAGTCGAACTGAAACTGCTTCCGTTCCCGCCGCGCTTCGCTGCTCCCGAATATCTCGAGATCAATCCCTTGGGCACTGTGCCGCTTTTGATCGACGGAGAGGCGCGCATGACGGAAAGCTGCGCCATCGCGCACTATCTGGCGACCAAGGATGGCTACACCGATCTCGCAATCGCGCCTGGAGAGCCCGACTACGCCGCCTATTGCGATTTCACCTATCACGCCGATGCGACCATCACATTCCCGCAAACGGTGTTCATGCGCTTTGCCCTGTTCGAGAAGGACAAGGGCTGGGAAGACGCAGGCCACGCTTATGCCAAGTGGTTCTGGAAACGCCTGGTGAAGCTGGAAGAGCGTCTGGAAACCCGCGAATTCCTGTGCGGTGACCGCTTCACAGTGGCCGACATTTGCTGCGGTTATGCGCTTATCCTGGCCGAACGCGTCGGCCTCGACGAAGGCGTTCCAGGGGCACTTAAAGCATACAGAGCACGACTGACGGCGCGTGAAGGGTTCAAGCGCGCTGTTGAACGTGAAAGCGCGGGACCGGCTGCGGTCTAGCCCAGCTTTTTCAGCACATCGCCGGCGAAAGTGGTCAGCGTGTCGTCACGCGCGCCCATGATGACGATGCGGTCGCCGGGCTGTGCCAGTTCGACCATTCGCGCCCCGCAGTCTTCTCTCGAGGCGACATGTTCCGCCGTTCCGCCGGCTTTCTCGATCATCGCGATGATCCGCTCGGTTCCCTCGCTGCGATCCACCGTCCCGCCGAAATAGACCGGATCGCACATGATTGTGATGTCGCTCGCGTCGAGTTCGCGGGCAAAGGTTTCGGCCAGTTCATGACCCATCTGGCGCAAGGGGCCGTATCCGTGCGGCTGGAAGAAGGCGATGACGCGCCCTGGCGTCGACTTGAGCGTTTTCAGGGTCGCGGCGCATTTTTCCGGATTGTGCCCGAAATCGTCGATCACCGTCACCCCGCCGTTCGAAGTTCCAATGATATCGAAACGCCGGGCAAGGCCCGCGAAACTCGCCAATGCCTCGATTGAAAGGGCGACCGGGACACCGGCACAGGCAGCGCCGGCAATGGCAGCCAGCGCATTCGAGAGGTTGTGCCGGCCCGGCATGCCCAGCACCAGCGCATGCTCGCTGCCGTCGTGACGGTCGATCACCGTTGCGGCCTGTCGCACCGGCCCGTCGGCAATGCTGCCGGGCACGATGCCGATCTGCGCCTTTTCCTGTTCGACGCCGAAGGTCACGACATCCTTGGCGCGGGGAAGAAGCGCAAGCGCTTCCGCATCATCGGCGTTGATCGCGGCGATCCTGCTGCGCTCGAGATAGTCGCCGAACAGCTGCCGCAGTTCTTCCATGCTCTTGTGGTCGAGACTTACGTTGAGCAGCACGCCCACCGAGGGCCGATATAGCGCGATCGAACCATCGCTTTCATCGACTTCGCTGACGTAGATGCTGCGCCCGCCGACGACCGCGCTGGCAAAGGGTCGTTCGGGCGTGACGAAGTTCTTCATCACGGCACCGTTCATGATCGTGGGCTCTCGCCCGGCGTAATGCATGATCCAGCCTAGCATGGCGGTCACAGTCGATTTGCCGCTGGTGCCGGCAATCGCGATTCCCGCCCCGCTGGTGTTGAACAGGATCGAGTTCAGCTCTGCCCGGGTCAGCTTCAGATTGCCCAGTTCCTTGGCCCGGACCATTTCGGGCACGGTATCTTCGACCGCGGCCGAAGCGACAAGGATCTGGTCTTTCGACGTGATGCCGCTGCCGTCCTGCGGGTGAAGGGCGTAGCCCTGCCGTTCGAGCGCTGCGAATTTCTCCGGCGTGCGGCCCTGGTCGTTGCTGCGGTCGGAACCGGCAACCTCGGCCCCCTGGCCTTTCAGGATCTGCGCAAGGGGCAACATGCCCGAACCGCCGATGCCGCAGAAGAAAAAGGGCCGCGCCAGCAATTCGTCATAGGTGGGGAATTCGCTCATGCGCGCTCGGTATTGAGTTGTGCGAAGCGGCGCAAGGCGGCTAGTGATGCGACATGACACGGATTGCCGTTTGTGCGCCTGCAACGCCCATCACCCGCGACCACGCCGACGCGGCCGAACGACTGGTGGAGAGCGAGTTTCCCGAACACTCGATCCATTTCCACGAACAGTGCTTCAAGAGCTCGGGTCATTTCGCCGGGACCGATCTCGAACGGCTGGAAGCTCTCGTCGAACTGGCAAACGATCCGCAATACGATGCGGTCTGGTTTGCGAAGGGCGGATATGGTTCGAACCGCATAGCGGAAGCGGCGATCGCGCGAATGAATGCGGCGGCGCGTGCCAAGACCTATGTCGGCTTTTCCGACATGGGATATCTGCTCGCTGCGCTTTACCGCAACGGGATTGGCCAGCCGGTGCACGGATCGATGCCGGTGAGCGCAAGAAGCGAACGTGGGCGGGAGGCTGTGCGCCGCGTCCTTCGCTGGTTTTCGGGCGATGGGAGCGGGCTCGAACCCAGTCTCGACGGGTCGAAACCCGCAGTCGCGTTCAACCTCATCACACTCGCCATGCTGACCAACACGCCGATGATGCCCGACCTGACCGGCCACGTCGTGATGGTGGAAGAGGTCAGCGAGCACCTCTATTCTGTCGACCGCCTGTTTTTCCATCTCGCCAATACGCTGCCGCGTGTCGCTGGATTGAGGCTCGGCGCGGTCAGCGATGTCCCGGAGAACTACGTCGAATTCGGGCAGGAGGCAGAGGAAATCGCGAAATTCTGGTGCGATAGGGCGGGTATTCTCTACCTCGGACGTGCGGAAATCGGGCACACGGCTTCCAACAGGATCGTGCCCTTCGGCCTTGCCAGCCCGTCGACCGCTGGTTAACCGCGCCTCCCGATTGAGGAGATTGCAATGCGAGCTTTTGTTTTTCCGGGGCAGGGTAGCCAGAAGGTCGGCATGGGTGCCGAACTGGCTGGGGCGAGCGCTGCCGCACGCGAAGTTTTCGAGGAAGTCGACGATGCGCTGGGGCAGAAGCTGTCCGCCATCATGCGCGACGGACCGGAAGACCAGCTGACCCTGACGGAAAATGCGCAGCCCGCGATCATGGCAAATGCCATCGCGACCTTGCGCGTGCTCGAAAGGGAATTCGGCGTCGCTCTCGCAGACAAGGGCGGCTGCGTAGCCGGCCATTCGCTCGGCGAATATTCGGCTCTGTGCGCGGTCGGCGCGTTTTCGCTGGCCGATACGGCGCGGCTTCTGAAACTGCGCGGACAGTCGATGCAGGCTGCCGTTCCGGTGGGTGAAGGGGCCATGGCTGCTCTGCTCGGTGCGGATATCGAGAAAGCACAGGCGCTTGCAGATGCCGCTGCGCAGGGTGAAGTTTGCGAAGTCGCAAACGACAACGATCCGACGCAGGTCGTCATCTCCGGACATCGTTCGGCCATCGAACGCGCCATCGAACTGGTGAAGGACCACGGGATCAAGCGCGGTATCCTGCTGCCTGTTTCCGCGCCGTTCCACTGTTCGCTGATGCAGCCTGCCGCCGATCGCATGGCTCAGGCTCTTGCCGACACGCCGCCTTCGGCTTTCAGCCTCCCGGTCTATGCCAATGTGACGGCTGCAAGGGTCACCGATCCCGCAGAGGAACAGCGCCTGCTGGTAGAGCAGGTAACCGGCCGCGTTCGCTGGCGCGAAAGCGTTCTGGCGATGCGCGCCGACGGTGTCGAACAGTTCGTGGAACTGGGCGGCAAGGTCCTCGGCCCGATGATCGGCCGCATCGACAAGGAGGCGGCGACCGCCAGCCTCGTCACAATGGAAGATATCGAGAATTTCGCGAAGGAGATCGGCTGATGTTTTCGCTCAAGGGAATGAATGCGCTCGTCACCGGCGCCAGCGGCGGTATCGGTTCGGCGATCTGCCACGCGCTGGCATCGCAGGGCGCCCGCCTTGCCATCTCCGGCTCGAATGCGGCAAAGCTGCGCGCGTTCCGTGAAGAACTGAACGACAGGTATTCGCACGATGCCGGTCCGCATGTCGAAATCACCTGCGATCTGTCGAACACGACACAGGTCGAGGAACTGATCCCGGCAACCGTCGATACGCTCGGCAGCATCGACATCCTCGTGAACAATGCCGGCATCACGCGCGACAATCTCGCCATGCGAATGAAGGACGAGGAGTGGGATGATGTGATCCGCATCAACCTCGAAGCAGCTTTCCGCCTTATGCGCGCTTCGGCCCGTCCGATGATGAAAGGGCGTTTCGGACGTATCATCACCATCACCAGCGTCGTCGGTGCGACCGGCAATCCGGGCCAGATGAACTATGCCGCTGCCAAGGCGGGCCTCGTCGGCATGACGAAGAGCTTCGCGCAGGAAGTCGCGAGCCGCGGCATCACCGCGAACTGCGTTGCCCCGGGCTTCATCCGCACCGCAATGACCGACCAGTTGCCCGATGCACAGAAGGATGCTCTCAATTCGCGTATCCCGATGGGCCGAATGGGCGAGGGCGAGGATATCGGCGCTGCAGTCGCCTTCCTCGCGAGCAGGGAAGCCGGATACGTAACCGGCGAAACGCTGCACGTGAACGGCGGCATGGCGATGCTTGGCTGATCAGGCAACGAGGGGCTCCAAAATGTTGAAATTCGCGAACGGGGCGATTGCCCTTGGTGTGCTGGCTATGGCCGCGCCATCGATTGCAGCAACGCGCTCCGATGCAGAGGCATGCTTAATCGACGGCACTCCGCCACAGGTACGCACGGTGCTCGAGAAGTTTACCCAGTCGGATTTCAAACCGGCGCCGGAAGTTCTCAGGGCCTTCAATCTCTCGATGATGCAATGCGAGAAGAAGCACGGCTGGACGAGGCAGGAGACCTTTGCGGCAGGCGCATATGCCGGCTTCGTCTTGCGTTATCGCAATGAGGAAAGGGCCGCCCTGGCCAGAGGCGTGTCTCCGGCTCGTGTTGGCGCGCTGAAGAGCGTTGCCAGCAATATCCATTACCGCAATTTCGAAGTCGCGCATGCAGCTTTGCGGGCAGAGGGATACGGTTCCTTCGAACAGTTCAAGACGACATCCGACTTCGGCCTGGTCGAAAAGTGGATGGGAGTGCTGGAAGGCGGACGGAAACTGGAGGCCGGCGGCTAATAAAACCGCTTATCCCCAAGCCAATCCCCGCCCTGCGGTGATGCAATCTTGCCCGTAGTGTTCACCGCGCTAAGGTTATCCCACATATTTCCGGCGTTTCAGGGCGATTCCGGCCCTCCTGCGTCATCAGGGACATGAGAAGGTAGAGATGAAGGCCACAATCGAACGCGCGACGCTGCTACGTTGCCTCTCACACGTTCAGTCGGTGGTGGAACGCCGCAACACCATTCCGATCCTGTCGAACGTGCTGATCG
Organism: Altererythrobacter epoxidivorans; assembly: GCF_001281485.1. Classification (NCBI taxonomy): domain Bacteria; kingdom Pseudomonadati; phylum Pseudomonadota; class Alphaproteobacteria; order Sphingomonadales; family Erythrobacteraceae; genus Altererythrobacter; species Altererythrobacter epoxidivorans. The sequence continues at coordinate 1,346,544 of NZ_CP012669.1, read as the reverse complement.
ATGCAAGCGATGGTGGCACGTTGAAGGTCATGGCGACCGACCTCGATCTGCAGGTCGTCGAAAACATCTCTGCCGCTTCGGTCGAAAGCCCGGGCGCGATCACGGTTTCGGCCCATCTCCTCTTCGACATCGCGCGCAAGCTGCCGGAAGGTAGCCAGGTCAGCCTCGAAACCGCAGACAATCGCATGGCGGTGAAGGCCGGGCGCAGCCGCTTCTCGCTGCCGACCCTACCGCGTGACGATTTCCCGGTGATTGTCGAAGGCGACCTGCCGACCAGTTTCGAGGTTCCGGCAAAAACGCTTGCTGAAATGATCGACCGCACGCGTTTCGCCATCTCGACCGAGGAAACCCGTTACTATCTCAACGGCATTTTCCTGCACGTCACCGACGACGACGAGCCGGTGCTGAAAGCTGCCGCGACCGACGGTCACCGCCTGGCGCGCTTCACCATTGCCCGTCCCGAAGGGGCAGAGGGCATGCCCGATGTCATCGTGCCGCGCAAAGCCGTGGCCGAACTGCGCAAGCTGCTCGAGGAATCGCTCGACGGGAATGTTCAGATCGACCTCTCGGCCAGCAAGATCCGCTTCACCCTGGGTGGCGAAGGCGGCGTCGTTCTGACCAGCAAGCTGATCGACGGCACGTTCCCCGATTACAGCCGCGTGATCCCGACCGGCAACGACAAGCTGCTGAAGCTCGATCCGAAGAGCTTCTACGAAGGTGTCGACCGCGTTGCGACGATCGCCACGGAGAAGACCCGCGCGGTCAAGATGGGCCTCGATGCGGATAAGGTCACGCTCTCGGTCACTTCGCCCGACAACGGAACTGCGGCGGAAGAACTAGCCGCCGATTACAGCGCGGACTCCTTCGAAATCGGCTTCAATGCCAATTATTTGAAGGACATCCTCAGCCAGATCGACAGCGATACGGTCGAGCTTCACCTTGCCGACGCCGGTGCGCCGACCCTGATCCGCCAGAGCGACAAGAGCGCCGCGCTCTATGTTCTGATGCCGATGCGGGTCTGACACACTCGCATTTGTCGTAATTCGCCGTTAGCGTTGCTCTTCGTAAAAGGGAGAGCGATCGATGGCGTCACAGGTCCGTGTAAGGAAAAGCGAACTCGAAACGGCCGAACTGGTCGAATTCGAACAGGCGCCGCTCGCCGATGGCGCGATCCGCCTCGAGATCGAGAGCTTTTCGGTCACCGCCAATAACATCACCTATGCCGTGGTCGGCGACGGCTTCGGATACTGGAATTTCTTTCCGGCGCCCGATGGCTGGGGCATCGTGCCGATGTGGGGGCATGCCCGAGTAGCAGAGAGCAATAATCCCGAAATCGCGGTGGGAGAGCGGGTTTACGGCTACCTGCCGATGGCAACGCATCTCGACGTCATGCCGGGCAAGATCTCGCGCGGCGGCTTTACCGACATAACCGACTATCGCCAGCCGATGAGTGCGATCTACAACCAGTACTCGCGGCTCGCAGCCGATCCCGAACACGACCCTGCGCGCGAGGGCGAGCGCATGATTTTCGGTCCTTTGTTCAAGACCGGGTTCCTGATCGAATATTTCATGCGGGCGAACGACTGGTTCGGGGCCGGGCAGCTTATCCTGACCAGCGCATCATCGAAGACCGCGATGGGTCTCGCCAGCGTTGCGCGGCAGAATTCGCCCGCCGTGAAGCGCATTGGCCTCACATCGAATGGCAATGTGGCCTTCGTCGGGAAGACCGGGCTTTACGACCAGGTCGTCGCCTATGACGATATCGCGGACCTTGCTGGGACCCCGTCGGTATCGGTCGATTTTGCCGGCAATCCAGCCGTACTGAAATCGATCCACACCACTCTGGGCGCGGCGCTCAAATATTCGTGCCTTGTCGGTGCCACCCATGTCGAGCAACGGGCCGCAAGCCTGAACGGGGACGAGGAAATGGAAGGGCCGACGCCGACTCTGTTTTTTGCGCCCGACCACGCCGTGCACATGTTCCAGACCTTGGGGCCGGAAGAAGCCGGTCGCCTGATGGCCAGTGCCTGGCACGGATTCCTGTCCGACGTCGAAGGATCTATTGCGATCGAGCGCAACAAGGGACTGGCGGCAGCACTGACCGCCTATCTCGACACGCTGGCTGGCAAGGTCAATCCGTCCCGCGGGATCGTGATCGAACCCTAGGGACGGATTATTCAGCCGATATCGACGGCGATCTTGCCGAAATGCCTGTTGGCCGCCTGGTGCCTGAAGGCGTCGGCAAGGTCTGCGAGAGGGAAGTGATCCGAAATGACCGGTCTGATCCCGTTCGCCTCGATGCCTGCGATCATGTCGAGCTGTTGCGCCCGGCTACCGACAGTAAGACCCTGAACGCGCAGGTTTTTCGCCATCAACAGTCCTGTCTGCACAGGGCCGGCAAATCCGGCGAGTACGCCGATTAGCGCGACATGGCCGCCGACGCGTGTCGCGATCATGGACTGGTCAAGCGTGCCCGCACCGCCAATCTCGACTACGCAGTCGACACCCCTGCCTGCGGTGATCTCCAGCGCCTTCGCACCCCAGGCTTCGGTTTCCTTGTAGTTGATCAGGTGATCCGCCCCGAGATCGCGCAAACGTTCCAGCTTTTCGCCCGACGAACTCGTTGCAATCACGGTCGCACCGGCAGCCTTTGCAAATTGCAGGGCAAAGATCGAAACACCGCCCGAACCCTGGACCAGCACCGTGTCCCCGGGCTTGATAGAATTGTCCACGAACAGCGCGCGCCATGCCGTCAGGCCTGCGCAAGTCAGCGTTGCGGCCTCGGCGTGCCCATATCCCTTGGGCACGCGGGTGAACCAGCTTGCAGGCGCCGTGATGGTTTCGCGCGCGTAGCCGTCGATGCCGTCGCCCGGCACGCGGGTGAACGCCGTTGCCGGGGGCGCGCCGTCGGCCCAGTCGGGGAAGAAGGTCGAAACGACTGCATCGCCGACAGCGTAATCGGTCACTCCTTCGCCGACAGCGACCACTTCACCGGCACCGTCCGACATCGGGATGCGCCCTTCCGCAGCTGGAATGATGCCTGCAACGACGGCGAAATCGTGGAAGTTGAGCGAACTCGCCTTCAGCGAAACGGTAATTTCGCCCGCCGCGGGCGCGGCTGCATCGTCGATATCGACAAGCTTGAGGGCGTCGAGCGTAGAGGGCGCTGCGCCAGTCCTGATCGCCTTCATTCTGCGGCTTCCGCCATTTCGATGCCCTGCGGACCGCGGATCAGGCCACCGGGGGTCGCACCGGTCCATTCGCCGTCACGGAAGGTGACAGTACCGCCCTTGATCGTGGCGACATAGCCATCGGCCTTCTGCAGCAGGCGCTTGCCGCCGGCGGGAAGGTCGAACGCCAGCCACGGCTTGCCGAGCTTGAGCGCATCCATGTCGATCACGTTGAGGTCGGCAAGATACCCCGGCGCAATCACGCCGCGATCTTCGAGTCCGTAAAGGCGTGCGGTGTCATTGCACTGGCGCTTGATCGCGTTCTCCAGCGTGATGCGCTTGCCCGAGCGGTGACCGGCTTCGCTGCGATCCCGGACCCAATGCTGCAGCATGAAGGTGGGCGATGCGGCATCGCAGATCGTGCCGCAGTGCGCGCCGCCATCCGAGAGCGAGTTCACCGTGTCGTCCGATTCCTGGAGGTCTTCGAGGAAGTTCAGATTGCCATCGGCGTAGTTGAGGATCGGGAGGTAGATGAAGCCGGTGAAGTCGTCCTGGCACAGCATGTCATATGCGTATTCCTGCGGGTCTACTCCGGCAGCAGCAGCACGCGCGGCAAGGCTCGCCCCGGGTCCCGGTTCGTAGTCGAAATCGTCGTCCATTTCGAACTGCATCGACCAGCCCGACGCAACGACCATCAGCAGGCCGAGGATGTCTTGCGGCTGGCCCGACAGGTCGTTCTCTTCCGCCAGCAGGTGCGCCTTGAAGTCGGGATCGGCCAGCTTGGCCTTCTGCTCTTCCCAAGGCAGGTCGGCGATCGCTGCATAGCTCGGTCGGAAGCGGAAGGGGTGCACCGTCCCTTGCCATGCCATGATGATGCCGTTTCCGCGAAGGGCGATCTGGGCAACGATGTTCGCCCCGTTGTCGTTTTCCGCGCGCATCGTCGAAATCTGTTCTTCCAGCGACAGGTCCTTGGCAATCGACTGGAGCGCGGCAAAGGTGACCGGCAGGCCGGTTTCACGGCTGAGCTTGCCCATCCAGCCGAATTCATCCCATTCGCGGTTGAGGTCGCTGGCCATTTCGAACACGCCGTATCCGACGCGGCCCATGGCGCGGCCAATTTCGATCAGTTCTTCCGCCGTGGCAGTGGTGCCCGGTACGACTTCACCGTTCACATCCTTGTGAATGACCGTGCGCGAGGTCGAGAAACCCAGCGCGCCTGCGCGCACGCCGTCCTCGACGATAGTGCTCATCTCGGCAATGTCAGCATCTGTCGGGATTGCGCCCGGACGTTCGCGATCACCCATGACATAGGCGCGGACCGCTCCGTGGGGCACATGGGTGCCGACGTCGACAGTGCGCGGCAGTCTTTCGAGTGCATCGAGATATTCGGGAAAGGTTTCCCACTCCCAGTTGATCCCTTCAGCGAGGGCGGTGCCGGGAATATCCTCCACCCCTTCCATCAGCTGTATCAGCCATTCGTGCTTGTCGCGGCGGGCAGGGGCGAAACCGACGCCGCAATTGCCCATGATCACCGTGGTGACGCCATGCCACGAGGAGGGAGCCATTTCCTGGTCCCAAGTCGCTTGGCCATCGTAATGGGTGTGAACGTCGACGAAACCGGGGGTAACGATCTTGCCCGTGGCATCGATCACTTCCTCCGCGCTGCCTTCGACCTTGCCGACCTTGGCGATGAGACCGTTCTTCACCGCGACATCGCCCGGGAAGCCTTTTGCCCCCGTTCCGTCGACGATTGTGCCGCCGCGAATAATCAGGTCGAAGTCAGCCATCATTCTCTCTCCCATTTTGATTTGCAACTGACATAGCACATGCTCTCCGGCGATGCTAAGCATTGTGCGATGAACAGAGAGCCAAGCTGGAATCCCGCACCCGAAAGCGGAATCGCAATCGAATGGATCGAGGCGAACGGCCTCACTTTCGAGGTCGCTACCGCGGGCGAGGGTGACCACCTCGCGATCTGCCTGCATGGCTTTCCCGAACTCCACTACAGCTGGCGGCACCAGATGCCGGCGCTCGCCGAAATGGGCTATCGTGTCTGGGCACCGAACATGCGGGGCTATGGCGCGACCGACCGGCCCGCAGCCAAGAAGGACTATCGCCTCCGCAATCTGGCCGCCGATGTCGGTGCGCTGATCGATGCCAGCGGTGCTACGCAGGTGACCTTGATCGCGCATGATTGGGGCGCCGTGGTCGCCTGGTACTTTGCGATCCTGAAAGTGAGGCCGCTCGAGCGGCTTGTCATTCTCAACGTGCCGCATCCCAATTGCGCACGGCGCGAGTTGAAACACATGCGCCAGCTCAAAAAGAGCTGGTACATCTTCTTCTTCCAGCTGCCATGGCTGCCCGAGAAATTCCTGGGGCGTGACAATGCCGCGGCGATCAGTCGCGTTTTCCGGGATTCGGCGGTCAACAAGGGGCTGTTCACTTCAGATGAGCTCGAGCCCTATCGAAGGGCGGCTGCGCAGCCCGGGGCGCTGACGGCCATGTTCAATTACTATCGCGCACTACTCCAGACCCCTGACGCACGCGACACAGGAGACGGCATCGTCGACGTACCGACGCTGGTCCTGTGGGGAGAGCAGGATGTCGCGCTCGACATCCATTTGCTCGACGGGACGGATGCCTATGTCTCCGACTTGACCGTGCGACGTTTCCCCGATGCATCGCACTGGGTGCAGCAGGACGTGCCGGACAAGGTCAACGCCGCGCTGCGCGAGTGGCTGCCGAAGGTCTAGTCTCCGGCGGGCTTGTAGCTGCAGCAATTGCTTATGCGCGCTGCGGTCCGGTCGTTTGCGTAAATCTCGCCAATACCGGATCCCATCTGGAACATCAGGCCGGCCCCGTAACCTGCGACCTGGCTGGTTCCGACGATCTCGAGGAAGTGCGTCCGCCCTTCCTTCACGGTCAGCTTGTATTTGCCACCCTTCTGGCCAGACACCAGCGACCAGCTAGTGGCAATTTCGTAGGTGCCGGGGGCAAGCGTAGTCGCGGTCCAGCGCTTATTCCCGATAGAGACCAGCTTCTTCCCGTCGATTTTGATCGTGGCGCCCCAGGCTGTGGGCTGCGCGTTCTCACGTAGGAAAACCACATTCGCGCCCTCCGGCAATTCGGGCAGGAATTTGCGGGCGTCGAAAACGGGCGGTGCTGGCGGTGGCACCTGAGCCATCAGCTTCGGCAGCTGGGTCTCGGGGCTGTCCTGGACGGGCGCAGCTTCCTGGGCGTTGAGCGGTGTGAGAAAAAGAACAGGCGCGCCAAGCGCGGCGTATTTGATTTTGAACATGTGCGACCCTCCTGCGAGGGGACATTGACGCCGTAATGACGATTGTAAAGACTTACCCGCGGGCGCGGATCATTGCTTCCACATCGACGAATTTTTCGCGCGGGGCGCCATCGCGGGCAGCCTGTTCTTCGGCCTCTTCGATCTTTTTCCAGTCGCGGAAAGTAACGATGTCGAGGCCCCTTTCCTTTGCGAACTCGTCGAAGCCTTCGCGCCCCCGCTTGCCTTTCCGGCCAAGCGCACCCGATTCCATGTCCTCGGCAATTTTCTCGACGATGGAGAAACCGTCGGGACGGTTCGTGCCGATCGTGCCACTCGGGCCGCGCCGCGCCCAGCCGACGCAGTATAGGCCGGGCAGGATCCGGCCTTCGTCATTGGCGAAGCGGCCGGCACGCTCGTCGAACGGGACATCGGGAATGTGCGCCGTATGGTAGCCGATGCAACTGACGACGAGATCTGCGGGAAGATTGTAGAAGTCTCCGCTGCCCTTGGCCCTGCCGGCCTGGACCTCGGTGCGTTCCACGCGCACGCCCGAAACCTTGCCGCCGCTTGCCGAAAAGCTTGCGGGACTGGCAAAGAAATCGAATTCGATCTCGATCGGTTTCTCCGCGTGGATGCTTTCGGGAATGGCGGCAAAGCTGCGCAGATGGGTGACCGATTTGCGCAAGCCCGGTTCGAGCATGGCATCGTCGCCCTCATCCGGGAGATCCTGCTTCTCTACGCGCGGGCTTGCCCGATCGAGATTGCCAAGCTCGCCCAGTTCCTTGGGCGTCATCATAATCTGGTGGGGTCCGCGGCGCCCGAGGATGGTGATCTTCGCAATCTTGCTGTCGCGCAGGATATCGAGCGCATGGGCGACGATGTCGGCCCCTTCGAACTCCTGCTCCGTCTTGGACAGGATGCGTGCGACGTCGAGCGCGACATTGCCCATGCCGATAACCACAGCGTGCCTGCCAGAGAGGTCGGGATCGAGATCTGCGAATTGCGGATGGCCATTGTACCAGCCGACGAAAGCGGCGCTGCCGAAGATGTTGGCGAAGTCTTCGCCCTCCAGCCCCAGTTTCCGGTCGTGCGGCGCGCCGGTTGCGATCACGATCGCGTCGTAGAATTCCTGCAGTTGTGGCACGGAGATATGCTCTCCGACCTTGACGTTGCCGACGAAGCGAACGTTTTCGCTGAGCGCGGTTTTTTCATATCGGCGCGAGACACCCTTGATCGACTGGTGATCGGGCGCGACGCCCGTGCGGATGAGGCCGTAAGGGACCGGCAGCATGTCGAAGACGTCGATCCGCGCATCGTCGCCCCAGTGCTTCTGGGCCGCTTCCGCGGTGTAGTAACCTGCTGGTCCCGAACCGATGATTGCTATGTGCCGCATTCAAAAGGAACTCCTCATGCGGCCCACGCTCAGGCCGCTTTTGCGCTCTCGGGTGTGTCGCTCGCGTCGAGGAAGCGGCGCATTGCAGCAACGCATTCCTCGCTATGGCTGAGCAGGAACAGGTGACCGCCACCCTGCAGGACCACCATCTCGCTGTTCGGTATCAGCGTCTTCAGGATCGTCCCGTTTGCGAGTGGTACGATCTGGTCATCGTCACCCATCAGGATCAGCGTCTGTTTTCTCATGAAGGGTAGGGCGGGCACGCTCGTCCATCCCAGCATCGCGAGCAGCTGGTAGAAGTATCCACGCCGTGTGGGCGGCTTGAGCCGGTGGATATGGTCGGCCTTGCCCGCCGCCTTGCCAAGCGCGCCGCCATAGAGCGTCTGGAAATGCTCTTCCATGAAAGCCGCGTCGATATAGCGGCGCGGATCGGCCATCTTGCTGAGAGCGGCTGGCTTGCCCGGCACCATGATCATCCCGGCGCTCGTCGCACACAGGATCAGCCGTCGGGTACGCCCGGGGTGCTGGATTGCGAAATGCTGTGCCATGGCGCCGCCCCAGCTGACGCCCATGACATCGACCATGTCCACGCCCAGCTTGTCGAGCAGCTGGGTGGAGGTCCACGCCATGGTCACGGCATTGTAGGGTACGACAGGTTCCGGCGATCCGCCGATGCCCGGCATGTCGAACATGATGAAAGCGCGGTCGGGCAGGGCCTCTGCCAAGGGCGCAACCGCCTCGATATTGGCGCCGATACCGTTGAAGAACAGGATCGGTAGGTGATCGCTTGGTTCACCCAGCCGCCATGTGGCGACGCGCAGGGTGCGACCCCCGACGGTTTCCATGGTGATAGTGGCATCGTGCATCGCCGTATCGAGCGCTGCGTCGAGAATATCGGCCAAATTCGCGTTCCTGTGCTGAAGCCCTCTTGCCGGGACCTTCTTATCTTTCCTCGATTACGTACAGACCCGGTGCCGGGTCCATAGGCTTGTAGGTCGCATTCCCCAGTTCCTTGGGAGACGGAACCTTCTTGCCCGACCGTTTCTGCATCCATTCCATCCAGAACGGCCACCAGCTGCCTTTGGTTTCCTCGGTGCCCTGCAGCCATTCGTCTGCGGTTTTCGGGAGCTTGCCCTTCTTCTTCTGGACGTAATATTTCGCCTTGGGGTTGCCGGGGGGGTTGAGGATCGCCTGCATGTGCCCGGACTGGCTGAGGACGTAGGTCACATCCTTTGCCCCGAACAGCTGGGTCGAACGATAGGTCGCCTTCCACGGCGTAATGTGGTCGGTAACGCCGCCAAGGATGAACATGTCCGAGGTTACCTTGCTAAGATCGATCTTGTGACCGGCCATCTCGACCTCGCCCTTCTTCGTGAAGGCGAGGGTTTCCATCAGCGTCAGGAAATCGCCCATGAGCGAGGCCGACAGGTTCGTAGCATCGGCGTTCCAGAACAATACGTCGAACGCCGGCGGATCGGCGCCGAGCAGGTAGTTGTTGATGACGTAATTCCAGATCAGGTCGTTCGGCCTGAGCCATGCAAAGCCGCGCGCAAGATCGTCAGCCTTGATCACGCCTGCCTTTTCGGCGCGTTTACGAGCGAGTTTCATCCCGTTGTCCGACACGAGCGAGGCAGCCTCTATATCGGTCGGCTTGGGATGAAGGACGCAGACCATCAGCGTCAGCGCTCCGAGGATGTCGTTCTTGTCGGCAGCGAGGCGAGAGGCGACGACGCTGGCCGTCTGCCCGCCCGAGCATCCAGCCGAAACATTGACCTTTTTCGAACCCGTAATCTCGCTGACGATCTCCATCGCCTCGACGCATGAGTTCACGTAATCGTCCATGCCCCAGACGCCCTGTTCCTTGGAGGGATTGCGCCAGGAGATGATGAAGGTCTGGATGCCGTGGTCGAGCTGGTATTTCACGACCGATTTGTCGGGCGACAGGTCGTTGATGTACATCTTGTTGATCTGCGGCGGGATCGTAAGCTGCGGAATCTCATGCACTTCATCGGTCGTCGGCGCGTACTGGACGAGCTCGTACATTTCGGTCCGGTGGACGACCGAACCCTTCGAAGTCGCGACGTTCTCGCCGATCTTGAACGGGCGCTTGTCGACCTGGCTGACCATCCCCTTGTTATGGACCATGTCGCGATAGGCGTTCTGCAGGCCCTTGATCAGCGACAGGCCGCCGCTGTCGATCAGTCGTTTCTGGGCCGTGGGGTTGCCTGCCAGCGTGTTGGTCGGGGCCAGACCGTCGAGAATGATATTGGCGATGAAATTGGCGCGATTGCGTTCCAATTCGTCCAGTTCCAGCTCCTCGAGCCAGTTCCGCATGCCCTTCTGCACGGCAAGGTAATACTGCGCGCCGGCCCTGTAGAAGGGGTTGTACTGCCACGCCGGATCCATGAAGCGCTTGTCCTTGGGATCGGGGGCCAGTTCGGACTTGCCGGTCATGATCTTGACCATGTCTTCGCCGAAGCTCTGCGCGTGCTTCATTGCGCGTTTCGGGTCCGATGCAGATTCTCGCAATAGGAGGGCGACGGCGCCAACGAAGTCTTCTCGAGCGATCCCTATCAGGGGGCCAAGCGCATTTGTCGATTGAGCGGCTTCGTTTTCGAGTTTTGTTTCCTGAGCCATTTATGCCTCTTTTTTGAGCATTCTATCCCATCAAATAGGTCATGCATGCCACGCGGCTGCTTGGCAAGCTGGACGGAAGACAAAGGGTTAAGACCGCCACGGACAATCCTTGCGAAATTACATACTCCCCATTCAAAAATCGCACACGGTTTCCGCGATTGCAGAGGTTAATCCGCAACTTGGGCCCAGCCGCCGCCATCCCCGAACCTATTAGCCATTTGGCAAGGAACGGTGGTTAAAGCGCATGCGTCGCATTCGGGTCGAATGGAGACCTCGTAATTACAAGGACGGCACAGACCGTAGATGCCAACAGGCGCGAACACAAAAAAAGGTAACGTTCCCAGCAGTGGAATGACTACCTTTTCCTTCCCGGGGCTTTCCCGCAGCAATGTCGCGCGCAAGGCAGAAATGCTCGAAAGCTACGAGGCCGCAGGCCTCGGCTGGTTCTGGGCGACAGACGCGAAAGGACGCGTTTCCTATCTTTCGGAAAATGCCCTCGTCGACCTCGACTGGAAGCGCGGCGAAGTAATTGGCGCGCCTCTGGCCGACCTCGTGACGCCCGATACCGGCGATGCCGAGGTTGAAGGCGAGCGTGAAACCCGCCCCATTTCTTTCCTGCTCGGAACGCGCAACGCGATCTCGCAACTGATCGTGAAGGTCGAGGTTGCAGGCGAAGATACGTGGTGGGAACTTGCAGGAAATCCTTCCTTCGATCGGCGCGGCAATTTCGTCGGCTATCGAGGAAGTGCGCGCGATGCGACCGTCCGCGTACGAAGTGAGCGCGAAGCAGCGCGCCTTTCGCAATTCGACCAGCTGACCGGCCTGCCGAACCGCAGGCGCATCAGATCACGTCTCGTGACCATCCTGAGCAATTTCCGCAACGCCAAGCTTTCCTGTTCGCTCGTTATCGTCGGGCTCGACCGGTTCAAGCACATCAATGACACGCTCGGTCATAAGGCGGGTGACGAACTGCTGGTCCAGGCAGCCGGCCGGCTGAAGCGTGTTTTCGCGCATCGCGGCGAAGTAGGCCGTCTGGGCAGCGATGAATTTGTCGTTGTACTGCCAGAGATCGACGATCGCGGAGAGCTGGGCGAATACGGCAATCAGGTCATCCAGCTGCTTTCCCAACCCTATTCGGTGAATGGCGCGCGTGCGATCATCGGGACATCGGTAGGCTTTGCGACTTCGCCCTACGATGGCCTCGAAGTCGACGAGCTCGTGAAAGCCGCAGACCTGGCGCTGAACGATGCCAAGGCTCATGGCCGGGGCCGCTACCGCTTCTATTCGACCGAACTGGCCGACGGCGCGAAACGCAAGCGCCAGATCGAAGAAGATCTGCGTGATGCGATCGTGCAAGGCGAACTCGAACTGCATTACCAGCCGATCCTCGATGCATCAACGCACAAGCTGAAGTGTCTCGAGGCGCTGATGCGCTGGGATCATCCCGAACGTGGTATGATCAGTCCGGGCCTCTTCATCCCGATCGCCGAAGAAATCGGCCTCATCAAGCAGATGGGCGACTGGGCACTGGAACACGCCTGCCGCCAGGCGCAAGAATGGCCCGGCGAAATGCGGGTCGCCGTCAACGTTTCTGCCATCCAGTTCATGGACGAGGATTTCACGGACACCGTCGCGAATGCGATCAAGGTGACAGGGATCAAGCCTGAGCGGCTCGAACTCGAGATCACCGAGAGCGTTTTCATGGGCGATTCCGAAACCACGCAGCGCAAGTTCAAGGCGCTCAAGGAGTTGGGTGTTCGCCTGGCGCTTGACGACTTCGGTACCGGCTACAGCTCGCTGAGCTATCTCCGCAACGCTCCGTTCGACAAGATCAAGATTGACCAGAGCTTCGTTCGCGGCGCTACCGAAGAAGACAACAACAACTCAGCTATCATTGCCTCGATCGTCAGCCTGGCGCGTGTGTTGAAGATGGAAACAGTGGCCGAGGGTGTCGAGACGCAGGACGAGTTGAAGCTTGTTACTGAACTTGGCGCAAGCCACCTGCAGGGCAGGATTTTCTCGTTTGCCATCAGGCACGAGGAACTGATCGCCCGGCTCGAAGCCGGGGAGATCACATACGATCCGAAGGGGCCGGAACGGTACCGCGCCGATCGACGCACCGAATACCGGCGTATTGGCCTCGTCCACGACGACCATCGTTACAACGTCGTCCTCCGCAACCTGTCGAAAACGGGCGCGCTGGTCGAAGGTTTGCTTGATGTGCCGGTCGGAACAGACGTTGTCCTTGATCTAGGCGGTGGGCAGCTTGCAGTTGCGCGCGTGCGACGATCGCACGGTTTCAGTCAGGGCCTGGAATTCGAAACGCCGCTCATCAGCGACGGCGCCGACGGCCTTTGCACAAGGCATCGTGTTTCCCCCTATCAGATCGAGGCAGCCGGCAGGCCGCTACGCGCACTTGGCGCGGACCCCTATGCAATGTTGGTATCCAGCGAGGACGAGCTTCGTCCCAAGGCTTTCCGCGAGGTCGAGAAGGTTCAGGCCGTCGCAAAAAGAGCCTAAATTTACGCAAAAAACCGGGCGCGTTAGGTCAAAAGTAACCAACGGGATTTACTCCTGAAAAACACGGATCGGATCGCGATCTCAACACGCGAGGGAGTTTTTGCGGGTGGCGCTGAAGGGCCTATTTTCTTCTGCTAAATCAGCCACTTCAAAGGTGCAGTCGGCGACACAGCGCGACTACGCCGGATCCGTCCTGTCCAACGACGACAAGTTGGCGATGCTTGACGAACTCGAACGTTCGGGCCTTGGCTGGTTTTGGGCCACCGATGTCGAAGGCAAGTTGACCTATCTCAGTGAAGCGATCGCCGACCGTCTTTCCGTGCCGATGGACCGCCTCGTCGGCCATGCTCTCCCGGCCGTATTCGGCGCTTTGGGCGGTGATGGCCGGACCAAGTCGCTTGCCCTGAAACTGGGCGCCCGCAAGTCTTTCACCGGCATTGCCGTCGGCCTCGCCCAGGGCGAGAGCGACGTCGTTATCAACCTGTCGGGTCGCCCGGTTTTCGATGACGAAGGTCGCTTCGAAGGCTTCCGTGGCACTGGCTCGGACATCACCGAACAATATCACCGCGAAGAAGAAACCGAGCGGCTCGCGAAATTCGATTCACTGACGGGCCTGTCGAACCGCCATCGCATGGCGCAGATGATCGATGGCACGTTGACTGCTTTCAAGGCGGCGAAACGCAATTGCGCGCTGATGATGCTCGATCTCGACCGTTTCAAGCAGGTCAATGATACCCTTGGCCACGCTGCGGGCGACGAATTGCTGAAGCAGGTTGCCGCTCGCCTGAAGCGTTCGGTGGACAAGGATTGCGAGATCGGCCGTCTCGGCGGTGACGAGTTTCAGATCATGCTGCCCGACATGGATGACCGCGGCGCCCTGGGCGAAGTCGCGGCGAAGATCATTGCCATGCTGACGCAGCCCTATTCGCTGGAAGAGGGACGCTGCGTAATCGGCGCTTCGGTCGGCATCGCGATTGCACCGCACGACGGCGTGACCCGCGAAGAGGTCGTCCGTTCGGCCGACCTTGCGCTGTATGCTGCGAAGAATGGCGGGCGCGGCCAGTTCCGCTTCTACACCGGTGATCTCGAAAACGAGACGATTTTCCGTAAGCGGCTCGAGGGCGATCTCCTCGAAGCTATCCGGGAAGAACAGCTCTTCCTCAAATTCCAGCCTGTCGTCTCGGCAGAATCGATGCGCGTGGTATCGCTCGAGGCCCTGGTCTGCTGGAACCATCCGCAGCGCGGCGAAATCGACGAAGAGGAATTCCAGTCAATCGTCGATGGCAGCAGCCTCATCGTCGATGTGGGCGAATGGACGATCCGCCAGGCCTGCAAGGAAGCGGCGCTTTGGCCTGAGGCTTTGCGGGTCTCGGTCAACGTGCCTGCCAGCCATTTCACCGCCGAAGGTTTCGTGACTTCTGTCAGCAACGCACTCGAGGAAAGCGAACTGGCACCCCAGCGGCTCGAGCTAGAAGTCAAGGAGACGGTCTTCCTTGGTGATACCAATGTCGTCGACAAGACTTTGGCCGCGCTTTTCAAGCTCGGTGCACGCCTCTCGCTCGACGAGTTCGGCACGGGCTATTCGTCGCTTAGCTATTTGCGCCGCGCACCGTTCGACACGATCAAGATCGGGCAGAAATTCTTCGCCGGCGCTATGGAGCGCGATGGACGCGAGATCGGCCTGATCAAAGCGATTGTGGCTCTTGCCAAGGCGCTAGGCATGCAAACGACCGCGACGGGCCTCGAAACAGTCCAACTCGTGGATCGGCTCAAGGACGCAGGGGTCGATAGCCTGCAGGGCAGCATCTATTCCGATCCCGTTTCGGCTTCGGATGTGATGGAAGAACTTGCGGTCGGTACCTGGCGGATCGAACCGGGACACCGCGTCAAGCGTGCGCGCCGCCGCACCGTCTATCGCAAGATCCAGGTGATCAACGACGATCACTCTTATGAAGTGACCCTGCGCAACCTGTCGAAAACCGGCGCCTATATCGAAGGCCTTGTGGATGTTCCGGTCAAGACGCAGTTCGTGGTCGATCTTGGCGGTGGCCAGCTCGCTGTTGCCACGGTCACAAGGTCGAATGGCGATACGCAGGGCCTCGAATTCGAAACCGCTCTGGTGGACGATGGGGCAGGGGGGCTCTGCACCCGTCACCGTGTGTCGCCCTATGAACTCGCGGCAGCAGGGGCTCCCCTGGCAGCTCTTTCGACGGGCGATTACAAGGGAATGCAGGGCGGCATGCTCGATCCGACCAAGAGCGTGCCGAAGTTCATGTACGCAAACCCTGCCGCAGTGGACGCGGCCTGAATCCGCTAATCGCGCTGCAAAAGCGCTGTCCTGCTCTAGCACCGATGCATATTGATGCTGACACGGGCACACAGTGCCGCTAATTGCGCGGCCAAATGACCGACCTTTCCAAGATCCGCAATTTCTCGATCATCGCCCATATCGACCACGGGAAGAGCACGCTCGCCGACCGCCTGATCCAGGCGACGGGCGGCCTGACCGAACGCGAGATGTCCGAGCAAGTCCTTGATAACATGGACATCGAGAAAGAGCGCGGCATCACCATCAAGGCCCAGACCGTCCGGCTGAACTACACCGCCAAGGACGGCGAGACCTACGAGCTCAACCTGATGGACACGCCCGGCCACGTCGACTTCGCCTATGAAGTTTCGCGCAGCCTTGCCGCGTGCGAAGGCGCGCTTCTGGTGGTCGACGCCGCGCAAGGGGTCGAGGCACAGACGCTCGCCAACGTGTACCAGTCGATCGAGCACGACCACGAGATCGTGCCCGTCATCAACAAGATCGACCTGCCCGCGGCCGAGCCGGAACGCGTGAAGGAAGAGATCGAGGAAGTCATCGGCCTCGACGCAACCGAAGCCGTCCTCACCAGCGCCAAATCCGGTATCGGGATCGAGGACGTGCTCGAAGCCGTCGTCGCCAAGATCCCGCCGCCACAGGGCGACCGCGACGCGCCGCTCAAGGCCAGCCTGGTCGACAGCTGGTACGACCCCTACCTCGGCGTGGTCATTCTCGTCCGCGTAATCGACGGCGTCATCAAGAAGGGGCTCAATGTCCGCTTCATGCAGGGCGGCACCCAGCACCTCGTCGACCGCGTCGGCGCCTTCACCCCCAAGCGGGTCGACCTGCCGGAAATCGGCCCGGGCGAAATCGGCTTCATCACCGCGCAGATCAAGGAAGTCGAACAGGCCCGCGTCGGCGACACCATCACCACGGTGAAGGGCGGGGCGGACAAGCCGCTCGCCGGCTACAAGGAAGTGCAGCCGGTGGTCTTCTGCGGGCTGTTCCCCGTCGACGCCGCCGATTTCGAGAAACTGCGCGAGAGCATCGGCAAGCTGCGGCTGAACGATGCGAGCTTCAGCTACGAGATGGAAAGCAGCGCCGCACTGGGCTTCGGCTTCCGCTGCGGCTTCCTCGGCCTGCTGCACCTGGAAATCATCCAGGAACGCCTGAGCCGCGAATACGACCTCGACCTCATCACCACGGCCCCCAGCGTGGTTTACCGCGTGCACCTCGGCCATACGAAGAACGAGGACGCCAAGACTATCGAGATCCACAATCCCGCCGACTGGCCGGATGTGAACCGCATCGACATGATCGAGGAACCGTGGATCAAGGCGGTGATCTACACCCCCGACGAATATCTCGGCGCGATCCTGAAACTGTGCCAGGACCGGCGCGGTGTGCAGACCGACCTCACTTACGTTGGCGGGCGCGCGCAGGTGACATACGAGCTGCCGCTGAACGAAGTGGTGTTCGACTTCTACGACCGGCTGAAATCGATCAGCCGCGGCTATGCCAGCTTCGATTACGAGCAGATCGGCATGCGCGAGGGCGACCTCGTGAAGATGAACATCCTCGTCAATAACGAGCCGGTCGACGCGCTATCGCTAATCGTGCACCGCAGCGTGGCGGAAGAGCGCGGCCGCGGCATGTGCGAGCGCCTGAAAGACCTCATCCCGCGCCACCTGTTCAAGATCCCGATCCAGGCCGCGATCGGCGGCAAGATCATCGCCCGCGAAACCATCGCCGCCCTGCGCAAGGACGTGACCGCCAAATGCTATGGCGGCGACATCACGCGCAAGAAAAAGCTGCTGGAGAAGCAGAAGAAGGGCAAGGCGAGGATGCGCGAGTACGGCAATGTGAGCATCCCGCAGGAGGCGTTCATTGCTGCGCTGCGGATGGGGGAGGAGTAGGGAGCTAATCGCCCAAGCGAATATTGTGCAGAAACCTTACCTAACAAGCTGATTTCGCAAACGCATCAGATGGACTCGGCGGACTTATGATCTTCAGTCGTTACCAGTTGGCTCAGGCGGGCTAATAATTACAGGCCTAAACAGTGCTTCTGCCCCCTCAATTGCTCCCTCTATTTCAGCGGCGATTGGGTCAGGATCCGCTGCACCTTCCCAAATTCGTTCTTCCATCCTCTGGCGATTTTGGGCAACATTTGGATGCTCTCCGTGCATGTCTTCACGCATCAACATTGATGCAGAGACCTGAACTCTGTTGAGTGCCTGCCAAATCGCGATGAAAGGCCTATCTGCACCTTCGCCAAATAGTGCAACAGCTCGGTGTCGCGCGGCGTAGAAGGCATTGAAGAACTCCGAAGCTTGGCTGAATCTGCGAAGCACAGGATAGTAGCGGTCTCTTGCGTTTCGAACAGCTTCGGTTTCTTGGTCCCTTCCGGCTCGATCATTATTTTCCGAGGAATACGATGCAGGGCTTCTAATGCTAGCTAGACGCGCGCGTGCCTCATAAAAGGCCGCCAGCTGTTCTTCCGCAAACTCGGATTGTCGCTGCCATTTTGCCCTTCCCACGGTG
Source organism: Altererythrobacter epoxidivorans (assembly GCF_001281485.1). NCBI lineage: Bacteria > Pseudomonadati > Pseudomonadota > Alphaproteobacteria > Sphingomonadales > Erythrobacteraceae > Altererythrobacter > Altererythrobacter epoxidivorans. The sequence goes on along the minus strand of NZ_CP012669.1, from coordinate 1,328,701 downwards.
TGGCTGAACTTGCGTTCTTCCAAGCTGATATCATGAGCATACTTTTTATCGGCTAGCTTTTCCTCGAACTTCAGGCGCTCCCTATGAAAGCGGTTATTCATCCACAGCGCTGCGAGTGTGCCGAGCAAAGCGAGGAACGCGGCGAGCAATACGGGTTGTAGGTAAAGCGGATTATCGTTCGAGGATGTTGGCGGGGTAGGACAGTCAGGCACCTCCACAACGGTTTGAGCCAGTTCGCTTGTTGGGGCGGCCACCGGCGAGGTGGTGACCGAATCCGCATGATTCTGACCGGCAGCAGGTGTCGTGCTATCGGGTGTCGAAGTGCTCATTTACGGCTGCCTATCTTCTAAACGACGAAGTAGAACCGATGCGAACGACAGGTGGTCGAGGCATCGATCAATCGGGTCCATAGTGATGTCGTGGCCGCGCGGGTTGCGGATCGCGGACATGGACCCTGCGAAGATGAACCTGTATCCAAGCTGCTCGTCAATTTCGCTCTGCGTGGAGAGCGGCGTAAGGCGGATTTTTGGATTTGAATCTGTGAAGGCAGCCATCATCAGCTTTTGGCCGCTTTCGTTAATACCAGACAGTTTCTTCACCTGAATGTCGAGGAATTTAAAGGCCTCAAAAGTCGCTTGGGAGTAATGCCCGTTGTTGAAGAGTTTGAGCGACACCTTGCTAAGCTCGGGGTGGATGTTGCGCTCGTCAAACGGGTGGGTCTGCGTAGTCTCATCCTCCGACCCATAAGCAAGTCCGCTTGCGGCCCTCGCAATTCGCTCAAATGCCGTGAAGGCACTAGACATACAGATTCGCTCGGATGCTCTTGAAGATGTTATCGTAAGTTTCTTTGGATCCATTGGCCGGCAGGTTTATTTCAATCCGCACCGTCAATGCCATGTCCTTGCGACCCCCAGAGGGCCCGATTTCGGCTTTTATCTTAGTATCGACCGATCCTGCGGCCTTCTCCTTCGACTGATCAGGAGCCGCCTTCGCCCTGCTTCCTCGAGCCCTAGCTGGTGATTTCGGCGCAGTCCTATCTTCCGCACTCTCGTGGCCAGCGAGTGACCGGAACACTTGAAAGACGCCTGCTTGGCGTCCTCCAATAACCTCGCTGGTCTTGTCGGTCGTCCGAAAATAACCGATGAGCTCACTCTTGGTCATCGTCCAAGCGTCGTCGCCCCTAATTTCGAACAAGTCACTGTACGCCTTTTTGACTAGTGTTTCGAAGGCCGCAGGGAACTTAGCATCTGGAAGCACGAGGACATCATGGCCCTCTGTCGTGCGTTTGCCTTCCTCGTCGATCAATCCGAGAAACTGCAGCGCATTAATGACGTAGCTTTCGTTGTTCGATGCCAGTCCAAACTTCTTAACGGTCTCAGACGTAACCGTCGCGGGGAAGTTCTTCCGCAAATAGGAAATCATCTGTAGGATATTACCGGGTCCCGAAATGTACGGATGCGATGCCATGAAAATCCCTTTTAATCGCGAATTTATTGCGCTCATAGGTGGGTTGGATATCTTGTCGGACTAAGCCCCGCAACTTCGAACATTCTCATATTGCGCTGTATCCCCAATTTGTTGGTAATTCTGCCGATAGTGTACTTAATCAGTCGGTGCTCATTCCGCGCGTTCGGCGTTACCGCCCTGCCGCGAGAGAGGAGAGGAATAGCCTCACTCCCACCCTTCATCCTTAAGCCGCCTTATCTTCGGCCCCGTTTCCGGCTCCTCCAGATCTGACTGAATTGGTGCGGGGAGTGAGGGCATGGTTTCATCCGCGCTATCGCCTCGCTGCTTGAGCGCATCCAAATCCCGCGCTTTGAGGGCTTCGAACCGCTGCCACGCCTCGCGGGTTTCATCGCTCAGCGCTTCCCATTCCCGCTTGCGGTCGGCCTCCACCCGCTGGCGCACCGCCGCGATCTTCCGCTCGATGCTGTCGCGCACCTCCTGAGTGCTCACCTGCGGCCGGGCGGCCTGCTGTTCCAGTTCCCACTCGCGCCGCCATTTCTTCTTTTCCTGGTCGAGCCGGGTCAGGTCCATCGCGCTCATCGCCCTGGGCTTGCCTTCAGCAAAACGGTCCGACGCGCGGTTCCTCAGCATGAACATCAACAGCCGGTCGTTATAATTCTTCCGCATCCCCACCAGCTTGCCATAGGAATAGACGGGCACGTCCACGCCGTTGAGCGCGCGGTCCATGGCAACATCCTCGATCCGCTGCACGCCGAGGGAGAGGGCGACCTCCCATGCCTTGCGGAAGCTTTCGGCGCCCTTCTGGCGGCGCAGGTAATAGGCGCCCTCCGCGCTCATGTTGACGGCGGCTGCGGCGGCCTTGACGCTGCCGGTGTCGGCCAGCGCCTCGATGAAGGCGAACTGGCGTTCTGCCGTCCAGCCGTCGTGTCGCTGGCACAGGCGGGGGACGGGGGTGAAGTCGGGCAGCTCGCCCGGACCAATCGGAAGGCGGGTCTCGCGGGGGTCGGATTTCCTGGTCAACGCTGGTGTCCTTTCGCTTGCCGTCCGGCGCGCGAAATCCTCGCAGGCGCGAACCGGCGAGGATGGATCACAAAAAGAGCAAGTAGGAAAGAACTGTGGGGCTGCTGGAAATTTCCCCGTTTATTCAGGTGGATGCCAGCGACCTTCTCCGCGCGGAAAAAATGAATCCAGCTGGGCGTTGACTAATTCACCAATAGGTTCACTATACCCAATACGGCCGCCAAAAAAATAATTTCTTTTCAATTATTTAGGGGGAGGTCCCATGAAGAAACTTGCACTCGTACTCGCTGCCGCCAGTGTTGCTGTTGCCGGGCCCGCGATCGCCAAGTCGGACAACACGCCGGTCAATGCTGCTGAAAAGACCGATGTCGAAGGCTGCTTCGTTCGCGGCGGTGAAGAAATGCTCTATGTCTACGATCCGGAATGTTCCGCCCAGTTCATCAATAAGAGCGATGCCGAGGGCGTACTCCAGTTCCAGGTGTACACCGACAAGGGTACTCTTCCCGAGGACCAGATTCCGGAAAGCGCGTTCACCTATCGCGAAGACCTGACGATCGGCGCTTTCGATTGTACAATCACCGAAACGGCAACGCCGGGTGGCCAGTATCGTTCGAACCGGATCTGTCGCCGCGCCGACTGACCGAAGTTCGAAAATCTGAAAAGATGGAGGCCGGCCTGCGAAAGTGGGCCGGCTTTCTCGAGTCTAGAGGTTCATCCCGAAGGTAAGCATCAGACCCTGGCGATTGTAGGCGTCGGTCTCGCGATCCAGAACCTCGTCGAACAGGCGCAACTCGTAATCGGAACGGTTGAGGTTGATGCGGAACGCGGCCGACAGATAGATGTCGTCGCGTTCCAACTTGCGACGCAGGACCGGGGTCATGTCCAGTTCCAAGCCGATTTGGAACGTCTTGTCGGCAAAAGTGAATTCGCTGTCGCTTCCGCCGAAATTCATCGCCTCTTGCCCGATGTCGATCTGGACGCGGGGGCCGCTCTTGGCTCGGTATCCCAGACTGGCACTGTAAAGTGAGGTACTGTCGCGTTGTCCTTGGGCGGTGCTATTAGAGAACCTCAGGATGTCCGCACCGATATCCCAATTTCCGATCGTGACAATATGGCTTGCGAACAGCTGGTTGCTCGACATTTCTGCACGTGCAGTGGTGCTGGTGCCCTTTTCAGAACGCTGATTGAGGATCGTTGTGCCGAGCCCGGTCTGCCACAGGCCTGTCAGTTCAATTGCTGTCTTGCGATCGCGTTGCAGCTCGGTTGCAAGCTCGCGCAAGGTTCCGCGCTTTTCCAAAGCGATACCCACTTGCTTGGGGAGGAATTGCGCAGCTCCACTATCTGAAAACGCCAGCGTCGGCGCAATGCCGTAAAGATCCAGCGTGATCCCATAACGATCCCTGGTCGACGATGATGCACGGTTGCCAATCGCTTGGTCGGCGACCGTTACTGCGTCACGGCGAGAATATTCGACACCGATCCCACCGCGCGAGAGCTTCAGCTTTCGTGTATGGCTGTCGCTGAGGAACGTGGCGTTCGACCTCAGGGAAGCATCGAGCTTTGTTCCCTGCAATTTCAGTACCGCGCGAAGGCTGGTTGAATTGTCGCTAGCGAGAAGCAGCCTGTCGAGGCTTGACCCACGAAGATATCGAAAATTTTGGTCTGCGCGATCGAGCTTTGCATCGAGTGTAAGGCTGTTGGCGCCATCATCTAACAGTTTCGCCTTGATCGAATGAGACTGGGAGAGCCCCGACCGTTCGTTGAAGCGGTACGGGAACAGCTCATCCGGGCTCAGTGGCCGCTCCCAGTTCCTGCTGAGCCCGAGGGTGCTCGAAACGGAGACGTCACCGCCTGCCAACTGGGCTTGAATACCTGCAGTCGTGAGGGCCGATTCCCGGACAACTCCGGAATGAGGGCGGGACAATTGCTGTGTCAGGGAAAATCCAGAGTCGGCTTCGCGAGACATCCCGAATGAAACAGTTATCTCACCTAGGTCCGTCTCGAATTTGCTGCGGTAGTCGCTTGCGAGGCTGAAGGTTCCGAAAGGACAGCCTGCGCCGTCAATCTGGGTGTTGGCATACTGCGCGAGATCGAAGGCATTTCGGCAGATACCGGTTCCTTCGACCCGTGATGTTGCACCTTCGCCCGAGAATCTGCGCGCACCAAGCGACGATGGGATGTCTTGATTACCTCCGATCCGTTCCGGAACAGGGGCGGAGGCTGGCGCTGATTCCTGTGCCGAAGCGCTGGTAGCGGCACAAACGAGTCCCGCGCAGGCTGAGGCGCTGACGGCTACGAAATAGCCCAGCCTCGCCTTTCCTGTCCTACTCTCCAGCATGGTCGTTTTCCCCCAGCGACCAGACACTGGCGGACAGGAAATACCCCTACTGCGACTTAGTCAAGTTTTGAGGCAAGCGGCCGGTGACCTTGTCGCAGATGGAGCGGAGGCATCTGGCTGTGATCGGGCTGGCGTCAGCCGCCGTTGACGAGCTTCTCGTTCGATCCGTTGACCTTTGCCTCGACCGTACTGAAAGTCGTCTCCAGTTCGTTGCCAAGACTGCGCATGGCGGTGATTGCGGCGACCGCGATCAGGCTGGCGATCAGGGCATATTCGATCGCCGTCGCGCCGCGCTCATCGGCCAGCAGGCGGAAGATCCGCCTCTTCATCACGAGATGGTGTTGTTGCCGTCGAGCGTGGTCGAAACCGTGCTCATCGTGGTCGACAGCTCGTTGCCGACTGCCTGCAATGCGGTGATGCACGCGATCGACAGCAGGGCGACGAGAAGCCCGTATTCGATGGCGGTTGCGCCGCTTTCATCCAGCCACAGATTTCGTAGCATAGCCGATCCTTTGCCTGACCCCGTTGGCGGGCCGATCTCACGGCCTGCGAAACGGGATTGCTCCTTGAAGCGTTAATTCCGCTTCGCCGGAGGTGGTTAATCGTCCTTCAGCAACGTGACTGCGGATTGCGGAGCGAACTTCACTTGGCGTTCATTGAGACGCTGGCTATAGGCTCGGTCCATGACGACGATTTCGCGCATCCGCTTCAAGCCCGCCCTGGCCGCCGTTATGGCCGCCTCGACCATCGTTCTTGCAGGCTGCGCCAGCCGTGGTGGGGGCAATGAAGACGTTGCCTACGTCGCGCGCGACGTCGAAACGCTGTACTCGGCAGCCAAGTCGCGGCTCGATCGCGGCGATACGAAGATGGCGGCTGCCTTGTTCGACGAAGTCGAGCGCCAGCACCCCTATTCGCCGTGGGCCCGCCGTGCGCAGCTGATGAGCGCGTTCAGCTATTACGTTGCGCAGGATTACAATCAGGCAATTTCGAGCGCCCAGCGCTTCCTGTCGATCCACCCGGGCAACAAGGACGCGCCCTACGCCTATTACCTGATCGCGCTCAGCTATTACGAGCAGATCAGCGACGTGCAGCGCGACCAGAAGATCACCGAGCAGGCCCGCACGGCCCTGACCGAAGTGACCCGCCGTTTCCCGAACACCGAGTATTCTGCGGACGCCCGGCTCAAGCTGGACCTCGTCGAGGATCACCTCGCGGGCAAGGAAATGGAAATCGGCCGCTTCTACCAGAACTCGGGCATGTGGCTGGCAGCGCAACTTCGCTTCCAGAACGTTGTCGAAACCTACCAGACCACCAGCCACGCTCCCGAGGCGCTCTACCGCCTGACCGAGTGCAGCCTTGCGCTCGGGCTCAAGGAAGAGGCAGTGAAATTCGCGGCCGTCCTCGGCGCGAACTATCCGGGCAGCGAGTGGTACGACAAGGCATATCAGCTGGTGAACAAGCACGCCCCGGGCGTGCAGGCCAGCTGAGCGGGCCTGCCCTCACAAACTGTTCAAGGGCGCTTATCAGGCGGTGACGAGCCGCATCGTCTGGGCTAGATAATGGCACACCTGCCATGCTGACCCGCCTGTCCATCCGCAATATCGTTCTCATCGAATCGCTCGACCTCGATTTCGGTCGCGGGCTGGGCGTGCTGACGGGTGAAACGGGTGCGGGCAAGTCGATCCTCCTCGACGCGCTGGGGTTGGTCCTCGGTAACCGGGCCGACAGCGGTCTCGTCCGAAGCGGAGAGGACAAGGCGAGCGTAACGGCGAGTTTCGACTTTGCCGCTCTGCCCGATGCAATCGCAGCATCTCTCGCCGATGCCGACATAGAGATCGAGCCGGGCGAAGGACTTATCATCCGCCGACAGGTAAAGGCGGACGGCGGGTCGAAGGCATTCATCAACGACCAGCCGGTCGGGGTGGCGCTGCTGCGCGAGATCGCGTCGGCGCTGGTGGAACTGCACGGACAGCACGATGATCGCGGTCTCGTAAATCCGCGCGGGCATCGCGTTTTGCTCGACCGATATTCGGGCGCCGATACCGACGGCCTTGCGCGTGCATGGGCACAATGGCGCGACGCCGTGGGGAAATTGGAAAAGGCACGCGAGACGGTCGACCAGGCCAAGGCGGACCAGGACCTGTTGCTCGCCCATCTGGCAGAACTGACGGCACTGGAACCGCAGGCAGGAGAGGAGGCGCGGCTCGCGGAAACACGCGCATCCATGCAGAAGGGAGAGAAGCTTTCGGGCGATCTCGAGGATCTGCGCCACGTCTGGGAAGGATCGGATTCGCCGCTGGCGTCGCTCAGGGTCGCAGCGCGCAAGCTCGACCGCATCGCGCCCGAACATCCCTTGTTGGCAGAGGCGCTGGCTGCGCTCGACCGTGCGGTTATCGAGGCTGGCGAGGCGGAGGACAAGCTGCAGGCTGCTGCCGACGCGTTGGAGCATGATCCGATGGCGCTGGAAGCGGCCGAAACCCGCCTGTTCGAACTGCGCGCGATTGCCCGCAAGCACCGCTGCGAAGTGGACGAACTGCCGGACAAGATGCGCGAAATGCGCAGCGCGCTCGACGCGATCGAAGGCGGCGAGGCCGAACTCGATTCGCTCGAGGCTGCAGCGAAGGAAGCGGGCAGGCGCTACATGGAAAAGGCGGAGGGAATCCATGCTGCGCGGCTGAAGGCAGCCAAGGCTCTCGACAAGGCGGTGGCGGCAGAGCTCGCCCCGCTGAAGCTCGATGCAGCGAGCTTCCTCACGGCGGTCGGCAAACTGCCCGAAGAGCGTTGGGGGCCGCAGGGCATCGACAGCGTCGAATTTCTGATTGCGACCAATCCCGGGGCCGATTTCGCCCCGCTCAACAAGATCGCCAGCGGCGGCGAATTGTCGCGCTTCATCCTCGCATTGAAGGTTGCACTGGCCGAACAGGGCGGGGCGGCAACGGTGATCTTCGACGAAATCGACCGCGGCGTAGGCGGTGCAGTGGCGAGCGCTATCGGCGAACGGCTCGCGCGGCTCGCTTCCGACGGCCAATTGCTGGCAGTGACGCACAGCCCGCAGGTGGCGGCCCGCGGATCGACGCACTACATGATCGCCAAGTCGTCCGAAGGCACGGTAACCCGCACCAGCGTGGTCCTGCTCGACCAGGCAGGCCGTCAGGAAGAGATCGCACGAATGCTGTCCGGCGCAGAAGTTACGCCCGAGGCGAGGGCACAGGCGGACCGGCTGCTGGAAGGCGTGTGATAACCTCCTTCAGGCGTGCTCCGACCTAGTCGTCGCGCATGGTGATGTAGATCAGCGTCATCATCGCGATCCCGCCGAACACCCAGCTACCCTGATTGGGACCGACGCCGAGCGGCATCTGCCACAGCTGGTAACCGGCGACCGCGACACCCTGGAACAAGCCCCACCAGTTGAGCACTGCGCAGCCCATGGCGATTTTCGACCACTTCTTGGCTGCTTCGAAACCTGCTGCGTCATCCTTGCGCGCGGACCAAAGTTTCCAGCCGCCGAAGATGCCGAGCACGCCCGCGGCTAGTTCCAGTGCAAAGACCATGATCATGGCGATGACGATCAGTATTTCGGAAGGCACGGGCAGCAAGGTGACCGGATAGGCTTTCTGGTCGGCATGGCTGGTCGTGTAGATGAAGAAGTCGTGCGCCTGCTGCAGGTTGGCAAGGTTGTGGAGCACGTAGAGAAGGGCCATCAGCCCTGCACTGGCGCTTAAAAGCGCCTTCAGATTCCGGTCGATCATCACTTTCCCCCAAACTGGTGATGCGACCCGAACCATCGCGCTTTTCCCCACGCGATAGCTCATGCATAGCTTGCTTCATGGGAATCGATCAAACTGCACCTGTGGACATGACCGAAGCCGAAGCCGCGAACGAGCTGATGCGGCTCGCCCGCGAGATTGCACGGCACAACAGGCTCTATCATGCCAAGGACGACCCCGAGATTTCGGATCAGGCGTTCGATGCACTGGTTCGGCGAAATGCCGAGATAGAAGAAGCATTCCCGCACCTGGTGCGCGAGGATTCGCCATCGAAGGCGGTCGGCCACGAAATAGCAGCTTCGCCGCTGTCCAAGGTCAGTCACGAGGTTCGCATGATGAGCCTCGACAACGCCTTCAGCGAGGAAGAGGTCGGCGACTGGCTGGCCCGCGTGCGACGTTTCCTCTCGCTCGGGCCGGAAGAGCAATTGGGGATCACCGCCGAACCGAAGATCGACGGTCTCTCCTGCTCATTGCGCTATGAAAACGGTGTGCTGGTGCGCGCAGCCACTCGAGGCGATGGACAAGTGGGCGAGGACGTGACGGCCAATGTCCGGCATATAGCCGATATTCCGGAAAGGCTCGCCACCGATGCGCCGCCTGAAGTTTTCGAGGTGCGCGGCGAGGTTTACATGGAAAAGTCGGCCTTTGCTGCGCTCAACGAAGCGCAGGAGGCGGCAGGGGGCAAGCTGTTCGCCAACCCGCGCAATGCGGCTGCCGGCTCGCTGCGCCAGAAGGATGCAAGCGTAACTGCCCAGCGCCCTTTGCGTTTCTGGGGCTATGCCTGGGGGGCAGTCTCCGAAATGCCCGGCGAGACGCAGATGGACGTCGTCCGCAAGCTCGGCGAATGGGGCTTTCCCATCTCTCCACTGATGAAGCGCTGCGAAACGCTTGATGAACTGATCGGGCATTACAACGCGATCGGGAATGCACGGGCTGAACTGCCGTATGAAATCGACGGCGTCGTTTACAAGGTGGACCGGCTGGACTGGCAGCAACGGCTGGGATTTGTTGCCAAGGCACCGCGCTGGGCGCTGGCGCACAAGTTTCCCGCAGAGCGCGCGGAAACGGTACTCGAAGCGATCGACATCCAGGTCGGCAGGACCGGCAAGTTGACCCCGGTCGGGCGGCTCGCGCCGGTGCTGGTGGGCGGGGTGACCGTCACCAACGTGACGCTCCACAACCGCGACGAGATCGCTCGTCTGGGTGTCAGGCCGGGTGACAAGGTGGTCGTGCAGCGCGCCGGCGACGTCATTCCGCAGCTTGTGGATAACCTGACCCGCGATGTCGCTCGGGAACCCTACATCTTCCCCGATCACTGTCCCGAATGCGACAGCGAGGCGGTTTCAGAGGAAGACGAGGTCGATGTTCGCTGCACAGGCGGTCTCATATGTCCTGCGCAACGCACTGAAAGGTTGAAACATTTCGTCAGCCGCAAGGCGCTCGACATCGACGGCCTGGGCGAGAAGACGATCGACCAGTTCTTCGCGCTTGGCTGGCTCGAAAGCCCCGCCGATATCTTCCGCCTGAAGGACCGCCGTGACGCCATCCTGGCGCTCGAGGGATGGCAGGACAAGTCTGTGGATAACCTGTTGGCATCGATCGAGGCGCGGCGTGAGCCGGATGCGGCGCGGCTCCTGTTCGGACTGGGAATCCGACACGTCGGAGAAGTGACCGCGCGCGACCTGATGAAGAACTTCCACGAGTTGCCGGCTTTGCGCATTTCGGCCGAGCGGGCCCGTGACGGAGATGATGATGCAGCGCAGGAAATCACTTCGATCGATGGCGTAGGACCAACCGTTGTCGAGGCCTTGGGCGACTTCTTCCACGAAGATCACAACGTGGCCGTGTGGGAAGATCTCCTCTCCGAGGTCTCACCGCCACCCTATGTGGTCGAAACACGCGATAGTGCGGTAGCCGGCAAGACGGTGGTCTTCACAGGCAAGCTCGAGACCATGAGCCGCGACGAGGCCAAGGCTCAGGCGGAGCGCCTGGGTGCCAAGGCTGCTGGGTCGGTGAGCGCGAAAACCGACCTCGTGGTCGCCGGGCCGGGCGCAGGAAGCAAGCTCAAGAAGGCTGCGGAACTCGGCATTGATGTGATCGACGAGGCTGCCTGGGCCGAAATCGTGGCGGCAGCGGGATGAGCCTGCTCGCCGAACTCCACCCGCAGGCACATCGTATCGCGGAACTCCTGCGCGCGCGGGGAGAGAAGATCGCTGTCGCAGACGGGGCGACCGGCGGCCTGATCGCGGCTTCGCTGCTGACCATGCCCGGCGCGCTCGATTTCTTCGTGGGCGGCGGCGTGGTTTATTCATTCAGGGCGCGCGACGTCCTTTTCGACCTGCCGCGCGAGACCTACAAGGGCATGCGCGGGGCGACTGCCGAATATGCGTTGACGCAGGCGCGGGCGATCCGCGACAATTTCGGGGCAGAGTGGGGCATTGCAGAGAGCGGTTCGGTCGGCGGTTCAACACATCCGACAGGTGCGGCACCGGGCACGAGCTGCGTCGCTGTCGTCGGACCCGATGGCTTCGAGACGTATGGGATCACCGAGACGGGCAGCAACGACCGTATCGCCAACATGGAAGCCTTTACCCGCGCCGCACTCGACTTCCTTGCCGAGGTGCTGACCGCTCAATCGGGCGAATAGTCGGGCCTGCGTTTTTCGAGAAAGGCGCTCATTCCCTCGCGGAAATTGGGGCTGGCGCTCGTCATCAACTGGTTGCGGTTCTCGATCGCCATGGCGGCTTCGAGGCTTGGCGCATCGACGGCCATCTGCAGCCCTTCCTTGGTCATGCGAAGGCCCATGGGCGATGCTGCCAGCAGATCGTCGATCCACGGTTGTGCCGCAGTTTCCAGCTCGTCGTCCGGGACCACTTCGGAAACCAGCGAAGTCGCCAGGGCGCGCTCAGCCGTGATGAATCGGCCGGTCAGCATCAGTTCCGAAGCGAGCGATTGCCCGACGAGGCGGGGGAGGAAATAGCTCACGCCCATGTCGCATGACGACAGGCCGAGCTTGATGAAAGCCGCGTTCATGCGCGCGCTTTCTCCTGCAATGCGGATGTCGGAGGCGAGGGCGAAGGCGAAACCGCCCCCGCATGCAGGGCCGTGAACCAGCGACAGGATCGGCTGCGGGCAGCGGCGCATCTTGACGTAAACGTCGGCAAGGAAGCCCTGGAAACCGAACCCTCCGCCGAACGGTATTGCCTGCTCTTCGCCCTGACGTTCCTTGATGTCGAGCCCTGCGCAAAATGCCTTTCCTGCGCCGCGCATCACCACCAGACGGACCGACCCGTCATTGTAGAGACCGCCGAAATAGTCGTTGAGTTCGGCCACCATCTGCAGGGTGATGGCGTTGAGGGCATCCGGACGGTTGAGCGTCAGCCAGTCGACCTCGCCGCGCTTTTCGATGAGGATGCTCTCGTATTGACGCGCCATGCCGTATTCCCTCTCCGTAGGACCGTTTTTTGAGACCTACGCAGGATATGGCGGCGGTTCAATCCGGCTCAGCGCATCCGTCGCTTGCGCAGCCAGAGCACCGACCAGTCGCCATTCACGAGCCTTGCGGCGAGGCGGAAGCCTTGCACCCGATAGGCGCGCCGGACTCGCGGTTCCTGCGTTTCGAGCAGGCCCGACAATAGCACGCTCCCCCCAGGTGCGGTCGCTTCTGCGAAATTGGACGCCAGTTCGACCAGCGGGCCCGCCAGGATATTGGCGATCAGCAGGTCATAGGGCCCGCGCGCCTGCAGCAGCGGATCGGCCATCCCGTCGGCGATTACCATGGTGAGTTCGCCAGCACTTGCGCCCATCCGCACACCGTTCAGTTCGCAATTGTGCTCTATCACCCCGGTACAAACAGGGTCGATGTCCGACGCTGTGGCGGTGGCAAAAGGCCAGAGATTGAGCGCAGCAAAGGCCAGCAGCCCCGTTCCGGTACCGATATCGGCGATATTGCGCGCCACGAAGCCGCTCGCCTTCATCGCATCGAGCATGGCGAGACATCCGGCGGTCGTCTGGTGCTGGCCTGTCCCGAAGGCCTGGCTGGCGGGAATCGCGAAATTCACGATACCCGGCGAGGGGTCGGGTTCGAATTCGGGCGTGTGGACGTTGAACCGTCCGGCTCGGATAGGCTCGATGCCTTCCTGGCTTTGCGTGACCCAGTCCGCCTCGGGCAATTTCTCGACCGTGAATTCGGGCACTTCGCCTTCGAAGAGGCTGCGGATCGCAGCCTTGTCCGCGGCATTGGGACGCCGCGGTAGATAGGCGTCGAGGCGCCAGTCCTCCGGCTTGTCATCGGCGATTTCGAAACCGGCCAGCACGATTTCGGGATCCCAGTCGATGACGTCTTCCTGTGCCACCAGGGCGTCACGGATCAGCAGCTTGGGACCGAAGGCAGTGAGCTTCCAGCTGGTCATTTTGCTGCAGCTTCTTTGGCGAGACGCAAAGACAGGGCCTGTTTCTGTTTTTGCGCGTAACCCCGACAGGCGAAGTCGGGCATGCCGTCTAGCTTGCGCCGTTCCAGAAGGGACATCGTCAGGTTCAGATTTCCGCCGGTGGGATGTGGTGTCAGCAAGACGTCGCAGCGAGCTTCCGCGATGCTGTCAAACGACTTCAGGAATTTGCCAAGGTAATCCTTGTGGTCTGAGAAGCGATAGCTGTCGCTGCTCACCGCGGAGAGGCTGTCGGCATAGACCACCGTAAGGCAGTCGTCCTCATCACAGGCCTCCCAGCTCCAGCTCATGGCACCCGAGGTATGACCGGGTGTGTCGATCGGCCTGATGCCGAAATAGTCGATACGATAGGGCGCATCTCCCCAGAAATAGGGCATGCCCTCGGCGATCGGCTCCATCGGTTCGAGCGTACCGTACTGCGGATCGTCCGGATCCGTCTGGCCCGACAGCATGACGCCGACAGCAGCCTCGGATGCAATCACCGTCGCACCAGTTTCCCGCTGTAGCTTTGCCATGCCGCCCACATGGTCGAAATGTTCGTGACTAGCGAGCAAGACCTTCACATCTTTCGGGTCGAAGCCAAGGGCGCGAATATTGGCCAACACAATGTCGGCCCCGGCTTCTGTTCCGCTGTCAATCAGCGCATGGCCGTCGTCGGTCGTTATGAGGATCGAGGCAATCCCGCACGTCCCGACGTAGTATGTATTGCCAAAGATCCTGAAGGGCGGCCCGGGCTTCTCCCACTCGTCCCAGTCGTCGCAGGCCTGTGCCCATACGTGCTTGGGAGGCACCGCAATCCCAACCTGGGGAGGTTCGGTCGTGCCAAGCAGTGGAGCTGCCAGCGCGAGTGCAAATAACGATCTAGCGAACATAGCTCGCTCCATTGGCATCGAGCGTCGCCCCTGTCAGCGATGGTGGAGCATCGAGCGCACAGAATTCGACAATGCGCGCGATTTCTTCGGGCTTCGCGACCCGGCCCAGCGGAATGTCGGCAAGCAGGCCTGCGCCGCCACGGCTTTCGAGATAGTCGCCCGCCATGGCCGTGTCGGTAAAACCCGGAGTGATCGCGAAACTGAGGATCCCTTCGGCGGCATACTGGCGCGCAATCGTCTTGTGCATGGCCAGCATTCCGCCCTTGGCCGCCGCGTAATGCCAGTGCTGGGGCGAATCGCCGCGATGCCCGGCACGGCTGGCGACATGGACGATGCGCCCGCCGCACCTCCGTTCCTGCCAGTGCCTGACAGCGAAACGGCTGAGCTGGGCAGCGGCGGTCAGATTGATCCGCATGGTTTCTTCCCATGCGTCCAGCCATTCGATGTCCGATGCATCGACAGGGTTTGCAGAAAACAGCCCGGCGTTGTTCACCAGGACGTCGATTTGCCCGCCCGAACGGTCGAGCGCTTCCTCCCACAACATTTGCGGAGCCGCCGGTTCCGTAAAGTCAGCCGCTATGGTGCGCGGGTCGCTGGCGGTCGTCGCATGGCCGATCACTTTTGCGCCGCGCGCCGACAGTGCATTGGCACTTGCTGCGCCTATGCCGCGGCTCGATCCGGTCAATAAGATGCACGTCATGCATCACCCTATCCGAAACTTTGCATGAAGAGTCGAGGCGGTGCGTCTTGCACCGTGCTGTGAGAACGCTAAGGGGAGGGCACACAGCGATTATCCGGGTAAGACTCAATGGCCAACAGACCGCTCTCACCGCACCTGCAAATCTGGAAATGGGGCCCGCACATGCTGGTTTCCATCCTCCACCGCATCACCGGCGACGGGATGGCGCTGGTCGGCTTGGCAGTAATGGTCTGGTGGCTGGGCGCGCTCGCAAGCGGGCCCGATGCCTATGCAATGTTCCAGGCGGTTGCGACCTCGATCCCCGGCTACATCGTGCTGGTCGGTCTGAGCTGGGCATTCTTTACCCACCTGATGAGCGGCCTCAGGCACTTCGTTCTCGACATCGGTGCCGGATACGAGCTCGACATCAACAAGGTGTGGTCGACCCTGTCGCCGATCATCGCCATCGTTCTCACCGCGGCCTTCTGGGCCCTGATCTTCTTCAAGTAAGGCGCTGACCATGGGTAACGGAACCTCGATCGGAAAGGTGCGCGGGCTCGGCTCCGCACACGAAGGTGCGCATCACTGGCTGCTGCAGCGCTTCACCGCCGTCGGCAACCTCGTACTGACGCTGTGGTTCGTCACCAGCATCGTGTTGCTGCCGAACCTCGATTATTCGACCGTCGCGACCTGGCTCGCCAAGCCCGTCCCCGCGACCGCTATGGTGCTGCTTGTGCTCAGCACGTTCTGGCATGCGCGCCTCGGTCTCCAGGTCCTCATCGAGGACTATGTCCACAACAGCGGAACAAAGTTCGGAGTGATTACCCTGCTTAATCTCGCAACCATCGGCGGCGGCGCATTTGCCGTCTTCAGTATCGTTCGCCTTGCCCTGTCTGCCGGCGTGACCGGAGGTGCCGCGTAATGGTCGATACTTCTGCCTACAAGATCATCGATCACACCTATGACGTCGTGGTCGTCGGTGCCGGCGGTTCGGGCCTTCGTGCAACCATGGGTGCAGCCGAAGCAGGCCTGCGTACGGCCAACATCTCCAAGGTTTTCCCGACGCGTTCGCATACCGTTGCGGCGCAGGGCGGCATCGCTGCCAGCCTCGGCAACAACACGCCGGACCACTGGACCTGGCACATGTACGACACCGTGAAGGGGTCGGACTGGCTGGGCGACCAGGACGCGATCGAATATCTCGCACGCGAAGCTCCGGCTGCGGTTTACGAGCTCGAGCATGCAGGCGTGCCCTTCAGCCGCAATGCCGACGGCACGATCTACCAGCGCCCTTTCGGTGGCCACATGCAGAACATGGGTGACGGCCCGCCGGTGCAGCGCACTTGCGCCGCAGCCGACCGTACCGGCCACGCGATGCTTCACGCGCTCTACCAGCAGAGCCTGAAGTACGATGCGGACTTCTTCATCGAATATTTCGCGCTCGACCTGATCATGTCGGGCGAAGGCGCTGACAAGAAATGCGTCGGCGTTACCGCCATGTGCCTCGACGATGGCACGATCCACCGTTTCCGTGCGCAGTCCGTGGTGCTGGCGACTGGCGGCTATGGCCGCTGCTATTACACCGCCACTTCGGCCCATACCTGCACCGGCGACGGCGGCGGCATGGTCCTGCGCGCCGGCCTGCCCCTTCAGGACATGGAATTCGTGCAGTTCCACCCGACCGGCATCTATGGCGCCGGCGTCCTTATCACCGAGGGCGCACGCGGCGAGGGCGGTTACCTCACCAACTCCGAAGGCGAGCGTTTCATGGAACGCTATGCCCCGAGTGCAAAGGACCTTGCATCGCGCGACGTCGTCTCGCGCTCGATGGCGCTCGAAATGCGCGAAGGGCGCGGTGTCGGTCCCGATGGCGACCACATCTACTTGCATCTCGACCACATCGATCCGGCGATCCTGGCGGAACGCCTGCCCGGCATTACCGAAAGCGGGAAGATCTTTGCGGGCGTCGACCTGACGCGCCAGCCGCTGCCGGTTACGCCGACCGTCCACTACAACATGGGCGGTATCCCCTGTAACTATCACGGCGAAGTCGTGACCGTCGGCCCCGATGGCAATCCCGACCATGTCGTGCCCGGCCTGTTTGCCGTTGGTGAAGCTGCCTGCGTTTCGGTCCACGGTGCCAACCGTCTGGGGTCCAACTCGCTCATCGACCTCGTCGTCTTCGGTCGCGCAACCGGCCACCGCCTGAACGAGATCCTGACCGCAGGTGCGAGCCAGCCGGAACTCCCGGCTGACAGCGCCGATCTGTCGCTGACCCGTCTCGACCATTTCCGCAACGCCAAGGGCAGCACACCAACCGCCAAGGTGCGCGAGGAAATGCAGAAGGGCATGCAGAAGCACGCAGCCGTTTTCCGCGACAGCAAGTTGCTATCCGAAGGCGTCGAACTGCTCAAGAACGTCAACAAGAAGATGGAAGACATCCATGTCTCCGACCGCTCGTTGATCTGGAACAGCGACCTGATCGAAACGCTGGAACTCGACAATCTGATGGCGCAGGCGAATGTGACCATCGCTTCGGCAGAAAACCGCAAGGAAAGCCGCGGCGCCCACGCGCACGAGGATTTCCCCGACCGCGACGACAAGAACTGGATGAAGCACACCGTTGCCTGGTTCGAAGGCTGGGGCGGCAATGGCGGCGCGGTGCGGATCGATTATCGCCCGGTCCACGAGTACACGCTCACCGACGATATCGAGTACATCAAGCCCAAGAAGCGGGTTTACTGATGCGCTGGGGCTGGGGTTTCGCCGCACTCGGTGCGATTGCGATCTCGGCCCCCGCTTCGGCCCAACTCAGCAAGCCTGAAAAGCAGATCGTCAAAACGGTCGAAGCCGGCTTCGAGCGCGACGTTGCGTTGCTCGAGAAAATCGTTTCGCAAAACTCCGGTTCGCACAATCACCCCGGCGTGAAAGCCGTGGCCGACATGCTCGCGCCGGAATTCGAGGCCCTTGGCTTCGAGGTCGAGTGGATCGACCAGTCGGCGGCAGGCAGGGCGGGGCATCTCTTCGCCCGGCACAAGGGTAAGCCCGGCACTACCAAGATGCTGCTGATCGCGCATCTCGACACGGTTTTCGAGCCAAGTTCTCCTTTCCAGCAGTTCACTCGCGAAGGCGACCGGGCGATCGGGCCGGGCGTTGGCGATGACAAGGGCGGGATCATCGTGATCCTCTCGGCACTGCGGGCCATGAAGGCTGCAGGCACACTGAAGGATGCCAATATCGTGGTCGCTATGACCGGCGACGAGGAAGACGCGGGCGATCCCCTCGAAGCGGCGCGGGCAGACTTGATTGCTGCCGGTAGATGGGCGGACGTAGCGCTCGGCTTCGAAGGGCTTTCGGTCGAAGACGGCAAGGATTTCGGTGTCGTCGCGCGGCGCAGTTCGAATGGCTGGAAGCTCGAAACCACGGGGACAAGCGGTCATTCCTCCGCTATTTTCCGCGATGGCACGAGCTATGGCGCGATCTACGAGATGGCTCGGATCCTCGACACCTTCCGCCGCGAATTGCCCGAGGAAAACCTTACTTTCAACGTCGGTTTCATGGCTGGCGGCACCCCTGCGGTGATGGGCGAAGACCAGCTGTCTGCAAGCACGGTGGGCAAGACGAACATCATACCGTCCACCGCCGTTGCGGCCGGTGACCTGCGCACGCTGACGCCTGAGCAGACCGAACGGACGATTGCGGCGATGCAGGCGATCGTCGACGACAACTTGCCGGGCACGGATGCGACGATCAGCTTCGACATACGATATCCGCCGATGGCACCGACCGATGGCAACCGGGCGCTGCTGGCGAAGCTCAATGCGATCAATGCGGACATGGGCCTGGCGCAGATGGAGGAATATCCGCCCTCCAGGCGCGGGGCGGCCGACATCAGCTTCGTCGCGCCGCTGGTAAAGGCGTCTCTTGCCGGTCTGGGGCCTGATGGCCGCGGGAGCCATGCCGCAGGTGAAAGCGTGGACCTGAAGAGCTTCACCCGCCAGGCGCAGCGGGCGGCCATCCTGATGGGCAGGCTCGTGAAGGCAAAGGTCGACTGACCTTCCCGACGCGCCCTGTGCAAGCCCGCTTTGCGGCGCTGGCTCTCTTGATGCTCGGTGCCTGCGCATCGGCGATCACGCAGCCTCCGGCAAGGTTGGGGGCGGACGAGTTCTATGCCAAGTCGGTTTCGGCAAGCGGGGTTCCGATCCTTGCGTCGGCCCGTGTCCCCGATGAAGCGCTCTTCGCGGCGCGAAGCATGGTTGTTGGCATGCTGGAGCACCGGCCCGATCTTGCGCGCTGGCTTGCCCAGAACGATTACCGGCTGGCGATCATTGCCGATGACGAGGCCTTGCTCGACCTTCCCGAGAACAGGGACTGGAAGAAACCTGCCCCTGATGATCCGCGCCTGACGCGCTGCGAAATCAAGCATTACGACGAGCGGATCGGCGCCCTGTCGGATCGTGCCTATTGGGACGGACGCGCCCGCGGGATCGGGGGGCGCCGCGCGGTTGCCGCCGAAGAGGATGTGCTGGGTTATCGCGCGTCACGATATTGGGGGGAAACGATCCTCGTCCACGAGTTCGCCCATAATGTCCTGTTCGCCATCGAGGCCGTCGATCCGCGCCTCCATGCCGAAATCGAAGCGGCTTACGAGAACGCCCGGCGCAAGGGTTTATGGCGCGACGAATATACCATGACGACGATGCAGGAATATTGGGCGGAAGGTTCGCAATTCTGGTTCAATTCGAACCGGTTGCAGGCATTCGACGGTCGCAGCATCCTGAATGCCGCGGATGTCGCCGCTTATGATCCGCAACTGTATGCAGCGCTTGCCAAGGCATATGGCGAGAGGCATCGGCTCGACAGCGACCCTTTCTGGATGAGCGAAGCACGCACACCGCCGGGCCCGATCCCGGAGAATACCGCCGAGGTCTGCTAGTCCAGCGGCGGGGCGCGATAGGCTTTCACGATCTTCACCGGCTTTGCGAGCATCTGTCCCTTGAGCCAGCCTTCGCCCTTGTCAGGGTCCACCGGTGCGGCATGAATTTCCTGCACCACGTCCATTCCGCCAACGACACGCCCGAACACCGCGAAGCCGGGGCGCTGTCCCGGGTCTTCTGCATTCGGCTGCGCGTCGAGGCCGACCTGGTCCTTGATCATGATCGAGAAATCGCCCGTCGCCGTGCCGGGATCGAAGCGCGCCATCGATAGCGCTCCATTGACATGGCTCAGGCCGGTCTCGTTGGTCGGCTCGTGCGCGATCGGCGGCAGGATGCGCTTGGGGTCGTTCTGGGTCCCGCACTGGAGCAGGCCGTTGGGCGGTTCGCCCCATTCGAGGTGCATGGCGCGATAACAGACCGTGCCGTTGAACCGTCCTTCCTCTACATAGCGCAGGAAGTTGGCTGCGGTGATGGGCGCGCGCTCCATTTCGAGCGCGATGGTGATGTCGCCGATGGTCGTTTCAAGTACGACAAGCGAAGTTTTCGGAGCCTCTGCCTCTGGTGGATCTGTGATCGCAGGCCCGTCCTGCGCATTGGCGGGGTGGGCAGACACGAGGACGGTCGCGGCAAGGATCGATCGAATGAATGTCATTCGTCCATCGTGATCTGTCGTTGGCAGAGAAGCAAGCCATCTGAACGGCTGTTCATCCACGCTTCAGGTTTACAAACGTAGTCGCAATGACTACAGCCGTAATCACAAACGCTAGGGAGGTGTGTGTGGCCAAGGGTGAGGATACCAGACCCGATCGGATCAGCGAGGCCGAGCACGCCGTCATGGAAGTGCTCTGGGCGAAACCCGATCCCGTTACCGCTGCCGAAGTTTGCGAAACCGTGTGCGATGCGCGCGGTTGGAGCCTGCCGACCGTCAAGACCCTGCTCAGCAGGCTCGTATCGAAACAGGCGATTGCCGCGAACCCCGATGGCAGGCGCTATCTCTACTCTCCGCTGATTGCCCGATCCGACTATGTCGGCGGTGAATCGCGCCGCCTTGTCGAACGCTTGTTCGGCGGAAAGCCAGCCTCGCTGTTTGCACATCTGGCGCAGCAGGAAGCACTGACCGACAAGGATCTCGCCGAAATCGAGGCATTGCTGAAGGAGCTGAAGCAATGACCCAGTGGCTTTTCGACACGCTCGTTTGGACTGGCGCGCTGATCGCGCTGGCGCTTCTCTTGCGCAGGCCGGTCGCTCATTGGTTCGGTCCCCGGATTGCTTATGCTCTCTGGGCGCTGCCGACCCTGCGCCTGTTCCTTCCTCCGATCGAGCTCCCCGCCTGGATGGCTCCCGAAGCAGCCCCGGTCCCTGCTGCAGAGACTGCTGTCGCAGGTGCGGAGCAGGTCGTGTTGCTTGTTCCGGTCGATCCTGTCCCGGTTGCCGAGGGTAACTGGTTTGCGGAGCTGCCGCTGGTCGAATTGGCCCTGGTCCTCTGGCTGACCGGCACCCTCGCATTCCTGTACCGGCGCTTTCGCGGCTATGCAGAAATGCGCGAGGAAATGTTGACCAATGCCCGTACGGTCGGGCGGGTCGGTAAGATCCGGTTGATCGAAACACCCGCTACCAGCGCGCCGCTTGCCTTCGGCGTTACGGACAAGGTTGTCGCACTGCCGCAGGGTTTCATGGCGCAGTCCGACATGGCCATTCGCAATCTCGCGCTGGAACACGAATTGTCGCACCACCGCGGCCACGACCTGCTCACCAATTTCCTGGTCCAGCCGCTGTTCGCGATGCACTGGTTCAACCCGCTGGGGTATCTCGGCTGGCTGGCGCTGCGCCGCGATCAGGAGGCGGCATGCGATGCGCGGGTAGTCTCTTCGCGCGAGCCGGAGATCCGCGCCACCTATGCCAATGTCATTGCAAGTTTTGCCGCCGGCCCGAATGTCGCTCTCGCTGCGCCGATGGCATGTCCTGTCTTGGGGGATAAGTCGATAATCCACCGACTGAGGAGTCTCAGAATGAACGAATTTTCGAACCGTCGCCGGCTTGCCGGACGCGGTCTGGTCGCCGCAGCGCTGATCGCCCTGCCGCTGACCGCATCGATCAGCTATGCCGAAAACACCCCGCCAGAGGTGCCGGCACCGCCCGCGCCGCCGGCCCCACCGGAAGCGCCCGTTGCCCCGGTTGCACCCGCAGCCCCGGTTGCTCTCCAGGCTGCAAATGAAGTCGGCGAGGTAGAGGAGTCCGACGGTGAAACGCAGGTCTTCGTCATCAAGACCGATGGTGAAGACGGCAAGACGGAGGAAGTCCGCAAGGTCCGCGTGGTCAAGAAGATCGAAGGCGAGAAGGGAGCGAAACCCCTCAAGGTCCACCGCGAGGAACGCATCATCATCAAGGGTGACGGCGAAAAGCTTTCGAAGGAAGAACTCGCCGAACTGCGCCGCGAGCTTGCCGAAGGCATGGCCGAGATGGACATCGAGCTGAAGGAAGCGATGGAAGAGCAGCGCCATGCCCTGATCGAACTTCACGAACTCGAAGGTGACATGGTCGACATCAAGATCGACTGCAATGACGGCAAGGCCAAGGAATGGACCGACAAGAACGGTCGCAAGATCACCAAGATCTGCGCCACCAGCGTCATGGCCAGTGCCCTCGGCGGTCTGAAGCAGGCCCGCGCCAGCATTGCTGCGGACAAGGAAATGCCAGCTGAAGTTCGCGCCGAGGTGCTGCGTTCGCTCGATGAAAAGATCCGCGAGATGCAAGCGCGTCGCAACTGATCGCACCGCGAAATATTTAGTCGCTAGATAGGGCGGGTGACCTCCAAGGGTTGCCCGCCTTTCTCTTGCCAGCGAGAAGGAAAGCATTCACAACGCATTCAGTTCGTCGCTCTCAGAGAACGGTTCATCGCCAAAAGCGCAGGAGGATGAACATGAGAAGTCGAAGATCGCCCAGCATGAAATTGCTGTTCGCAACACTGATAGGCGTCGCGCTGATTATACCGCTCGTCTTCGTCTATGCCCTGGTGAGCGACAGGCAGCACCAGGCGCGCGTCGCGCAGGATTCTATTGCTTCCGGCTGGGCCGGGGCGCAGGTCGTCACTGGTCCTGTCCTCGTCATTCCATATACGGAAGAACGCGTAACGACCGAGATGGTCGACGGTCAGAAGACCACGCGTACGGTCGAAACACGTGACGAGCTTTTCCTCGCGCCAGAGCGGCAGTCGATCGACACGGAAATCGACCCCGAGGTCAAAGAGCGGGCGATCTACAAATCGGTGATTTACGATATCGCGGCGCAAGGCCAGGCGCGCTTCGCACTGCCGGCCGATCTCGGCAAATACGGCGTGACGGCGGGCCAACTCATACTTGGCGAAGCAGAGGTCCGCCTCGGCATCAGCGATCCTCGCGGCTTGCAGCCCGATGCGCGCCTTAAGGTCGCAGGCAAGAACTTGCCGCTGGAACCGGGCAAGGGTTCTGCCTCGAGTGGCGGGTCTGGAGTCCATGCGAATTTCGACTGGAGCGAGGGCAAGCCTCTCGATGTGGAGTGGTCCTACTCCCTGCGTGGCAGTCGCTCGATCAGCGTAGTTCCGCGCGGCAAGGAAACCGTCTGGACGGCTCGTTCCAGCTGGCCGCACCCCAGTTTCGTCGGCAGTTTCCTGCCCGGAGACGAAGACAGGACGATCAGCGATGACGGGTTCGAGGCGCGCTGGTCGATTTCCAACCTCGCGCTCGGGGAAACGGTCCTGACCAAGGCGGAACCCACCATGCCGATCGTTTCGGACAATCCGGAAGAGGATTACCGCGTAGCGATGGTGGAGGATCGCGGCGGCACGGGGATCAGCAAGGCTGCGACAATTCGCCTGGTCGAACCGGTCGATCTTTACAGCCGGGTCGATCGTTCGGTGAAATACGGATTCCTCTTCATCGGCTTCACCTTCCTCGCCTTCCTCATGTTCGATGTGGTCGCAGGGGCCAGCGTTGCTTCGGCGGAATACCTGCTGACAGGGGCAGGGCTCATCCTGTTCTTCGTGATGCTCCTCGCATTTGCCGAAATGCTGGGCTTCACCATCGCATACGTGATCGCGAGCGGCGCGATCATAGGCTTGCTCACGAGTTACAGCGCAGCCGTATTGGGTAGCTGGAAGCGGGCACAGGTAATCGGCGCATTGCTCGTCGGCCTCTATGCCGTGCTCTATGTACTGCTCAGCCTCGAAGCATGGTCGCTCGTGATCGGTTCGATCCTGCTGTTCCTCGCTCTTGCCGGCGTGATGTTCGCGACGCGGAACATCGACTGGTCGGGCGTGGGCCGCAGCGAAGAACAGGCTGCGGAGGTGAACTGAACACTAGTTCTCGCCCTGCACGACGGGGATCGAGGAATAGGCAATGGGCGGCGGGGAGCTTTGGCTTTCCGCCGCCTTTTCGCGTTCGACGAGCTTCTGCACCTGTTCGCCATTGACGGCGACCTGCGTAAAGGCCGGGCGTGACGGGTAGGGGCAATCGCGCGCTTCGCCGAGGCCCTTCAGGTAACCGCGACGGACCATCCCGGCCATGATGGCGGCCTGGAACTGCCTTTCATGGTCAGCGGCACCTGTAATTTCGCGCAGGATGCCGCGAAACGGAATGAAGGATCCGACGATTTTCTGGGCGATGCGGCCCTCGCTGATGCGGTCGCGCTTGTCGGCCTGGATGTCGTAATCGTAACCCAGCACGCGGTCGAGATCGGCGATGGCAGCGCCGATGGCGGCGCAATCACCCAGCGCACCACTCGCATAGGGATCTTCCGCCGAAACAAGCAGCACCTCGGGAATTTCGTCCTTCGAGATGTTGAGGTCGGTCAGGGGTGTGACAGCTACGTCCTCGACGTCGGGTTCGCGGTCGCGCACCACTTCGTCGTCACGTGCAGAAGCGCCAACCGCGCTTGCCATCAGTGCGGCAGCGACGGCACCCTTAGCCCATGTCGAAATAACGATCGCATTGCGCGTCATCTGCACTCTCCATTCCGAGGCGAAGCGCTTCCATGCGCTGCCTGCTGGTGCCGTGTGTAAAACCTTCCGGATTGACCCGCTGGCCGGCATTGCGCTGCAAGGTGTCGTCGCCGATCGCGCTTGCCGCCTTCATGCCTTCTTCCATGTCGCCCGGCTCGATCAGGTTGCGGTTCTTGCCCGCCCAGACCCCTGCGTAGCAATCGGCCTGCAGTTCCATGCGCACCTGCAGATCGTTGGCGCTACGGGGGTTCTGCTGCTGCGCCGAACGGACTTGCGAGGCGAGGCCGGTCAGATTCTGGATGTGGTGGCCATATTCATGCGCCATCACGTAGTAACGGGCGAAATCGCCGCCACCGCCAGCCATCTTGGCAAGCTGGTCGTAGAAACTCGTGTCGATGTAGATGCTCTGGTCGGCAGGGCAGTAGAACGGGCCGGCGGCCGAGGTCGCGCTGCCGCAGCCCTGCGTGGTGACACGACCGTTGCGGTAAAGGTCGAGATAGGGATCGCTGAATGCGATACCTGCTCGCTGGAATTCAGGAGCCCAGGTCTGGTTGAGCGATTGCAGCGCGTTGCATGCCTCGGTGGCATAGGGTCCGCTGGTGCAGATTTCCTGCTCGCTCATGTTGCTTTGCTGGGAAGTCGGCGCCTGCTGCTGTGCGCCTTCGATCGCGCCGATGGTCTGCATCGGATCCGCCCCGAAAACGAAATAGGCGATGAGCGCGATCACGATTGTGCCGCAACCGATCCCTCCGCCCCTGCCGCCGGGGAACCCGCCGCCACCCCCGCTCGAACGAACGCGGATATTGTCGGTATTGAACGGATTCAGACGCATTTGATTCCCCCGAATTGATGATATCCTCGCCTTCGCTTTACGCTGGACAGGCGCGCTGGCGAAGGTATCGGCTGCATATCTGAATTGTAAACAGGCAGGAGTTCCGAATGTTCCTAGAGGGAAAACGTGCACTGGTCACCGGATCGACCTCGGGCATCGGACTGGCGATTGCCCGTGCACTTTCCGCAGAAGGTGCCAAGGTCATTCTCAACGGGTTTGGCGATGAAGCGGAAATTGCGAAATTGTGCGACGAACTTGGCGCAACGCATTCCGCGGCCAACCTGCTGGATGTGTCCGAGATCGAACAGATGATGGCCGAAGCGGGCCAGGTCGACATCCTCGTGAACAATGCCGGGATGCAGCATGTTTCCCCGGTCGAGGATTTTCCCATCGACAAATGGAACGCCATCATCGGCCTCAATCTCACGGCGACATTCCACACGACCCGCCTCGCGGTGCCGGGAATGAAGGAGAAAGGCTGGGGACGCATCATCAACACGGCCAGCGCGCATTCGAAGACAGCGTCGCCATTCAAGAGCGCCTACAACGCCAGCAAGCATGGCGTTGACGGTTTTACCAAGACGATCGCGCTCGAACTCGCGCAGAGCGGTGTCACGGCCAATTGCATCAGTCCCGGATACGTCTGGACGCCGCTGATCGAAGGGCAGATCCCCGACACCATGAAGGCGCGCGGACTTTCGCGGGACGAAGTTATCAATGACGTCCTGCTGGCAAAGCAGCCGACGAAGAAATTTGTCCAGCCCGATGAAATCGGTGCCCTGGCAGCGTTCCTGTGCCGCGATGAAATGGGCAATGTGACCGGCGCCAACTGGAGCATCGACGGGGGATGGACCGCAGAGTGATGCACCAAGGGGGCAAGCTGATCAGCGGAATGAAGGCACTTGCCGCGACGGTCGCGCTTGCGCTTCTGTCGGGCTGCGTCACGACGCCGGTCGGTCAATACAGCAAGCAGGAATCGGCCCAGATTGCCCAACGTCTGACGACCGATATCGGGATGCTTGCCAGCGAGGAATTCGGTGGCAGGCGGCCGGGAACAGCAGGCGAGGATCTGACGCTCGACTACGTGCGGAAGAACCTCGAAAGCGCCGGCTATGTTTCCGGCACCAATGATCCTGCAAATCCGTGGCGTGCACCCGTTGAACTCGTCAGCACGCGTCCGGAAGGCGGCAGCATGGAGATCGTGCTGGGCCGCAAGCGCATCGTCCTGCCTCCAGAGCAAAGCGTCGTGTATTCGGCTCGCAAGCGTACGCTGGTCGAACAGGCGCCGATCCTTTTCGTGGGGTTCGAATCCGAAACCCTCGGAGAAGATGTGATCCGCGGCAATGTCATCGCGATGCTCGCCGAACCAGGCGTCAGCCCGCAACGCCGCAGCGACTTTTTCGACAAGGGGGCAGCAGCAGTCATCACGCTCGTGGAAACCGAGGATGACGTTGCCTCGGTCAAGGCATCGCGGAATCGTGAACGGTTGAGCCGCCCGAGCAAAAATGACGATTTCCTCAGCGCCTATGCAACTTACGGGGCCTTCGGAAATGCCATCGGCAATGCCGAATGGACCAAGCTCCTGGCGCAAGCGCAGGAAGACGAATTTTCACCGGTCACATTGAAGGCCGAAGTGACGCTAGAAGCGCTTACCGATCGCCATGACGTGCGTACGGCCAATCTCATCGGGATGCTGCCCGGAACGAAACCGGGCACGGGCGCGGTATTGCTGCTGGCGCATTGGGACCATCTCGGTGACTGCGGCCCGCTCGAAGATGCGGACAGGCTGTGCAATGGCGCGGTGGACAATGCGAGCGGCGTTTCGCTGATGATGGAGCTTGCCCGGCAGCTGTCTGCATCGGGGCCACATGATCGCGACATCTACGTGCTAGCGACTACGGCTGAGGAGTGGGGCCTGATCGGAGCGGAGGCCTTTGCCGAAAGCCCGCCGATACCCCTTGAAACGATTGTCGCGGCTTTCAATTTCGATACGGTCGCAATTGCGAGGTCGGGAAGCCCGGTCGGTTTCGTGGGAGAAGGGCGCACGCGCCTCGACGACGTGGTGCGCGAAGTGATGGGAGAAGCTGCCCGCGAATTTGCCGACCGCGAACTGACCGAACAGTTCATCCGGCGTCAGGACGCATGGGCACTGCTACAGCATGATGTCCCCGCAGTGGTCCTTTCGACCGCTTTTGGAGACAAGGCGGCGCTCGATAGCTACCTGATCGGGCGCTATCACCGGGCGGCCGACAACCCCGATACGCTGGAACTTGGCGGGGCGATAGAGGATCTGAAATTGCATCAGATGCTGGTCGAAAGGATCGCCAGCACGACGCGCTATCCACTGCCGTGAAATTGAAGCGCTACTACCACTAGCAGAATTGGGGTTGTGCGGTTACATGGGCCGCCACGAATCTCCCCGGTAATGAAAGTGGCGCATATGGATATCCCCCTCGGCCTAACCTTCGACGACGTTCTCCTGCGTCCGGCCGAAAGCGACGTCCTTCCTTCGATGGCGAACACGGCGACACGCCTGACCAGGGAAATCGCGCTCAACATCCCCGTCCTGTCCGCAGCGATGGATACCGTGACCGAAGCTGACATGGCGATCGTCATGGCGCAGCTCGGCGGGATCGGCGTGCTCCACCGTAACCTGACGATCGAAGAACAGGCGGCCGCCGTTCGGCAGGTTAAGCGTTTCGAGAGCGGGATGGTCGTCAATCCGATCACTATCGGCCCCGATGCGACGCTGGGAGATGCCCAGGCGCTGATGACGCAGAACCGCATCAGCGGCATTCCGGTTACTGACCGGGGCGGCAAGCTGGTCGGCATTCTCACCAATCGCGACGTGCGTTTCGCGGAAAATCCGCAGCAGCCGGTCCGCGAACTGATGACGACCGACAATCTGGCGACGGTACCGCTCGGCACCGGACAGGAAGAGGCGCGCCGCTTGCTGCATCAACGCCGGATCGAGAAGCTTCTCGTGGTGGACGATGACGGTCATTGCGTCGGGCTGATCACGGTCAAGGATATCGAGAAGGCCGTCACCTATCCCGACGCGACCAAGGATGCTGCCGGACGCCTGCGCGTGGCTGCGGCGACTACTGTCGGCGACAAGGGTTTCGAGCGGACCCAAGCGCTCGTCGATGCGGAATGCGACGTTGTCATCATCGACACCGCGCACGGCCACAACAAGGACGTTGCCCGCGCCGTCGAACGCGCCAAGAAACTGTCCAACTCCGTCCAGATTGTCGCTGGCAATGTCGCCACCGCAGAAGCGACCCGTGCGTTGATCGACGCAGGAGCAGATGCAGTGAAGGTCGGCATCGGCCCCGGTTCGATCTGTACCACGCGCGTCGTTGCAGGTGTCGGTGTTCCGCAGCTGACCGCCATCATGGAAAGCGCTGAAGAAGCGGCCAAGTCGGGCGTTCCGATCATCGCCGACGGCGGTCTTCGCACCAGCGGTGACGCTGCAAAGGCGCTGGCCGCAGGCGCATCGACCATCATGGTCGGATCGATGCTGGCCGGTACGGCCGAAAGCCCCGGCGAGACTTTCCTCTACCAGGGGCGCAGCTACAAATCCTATCGCGGCATGGGCAGCGTAGGCGCGATGGCACGCGGCAGTGCCGACCGTTATTTCCAGGCCGATGTTTCTGCGATGAAGCTGGTCCCCGAAGGGATCGAGGGCCAGGTGCCGTTCAAGGGGCCTGCAGCCGATGTCGTCCACCAGCTGGTCGGCGGGATCAAGGCTGCCATGGGTTATACCGGATCCGCCACGATCGACGAGCTTCGCGAACGGGCCAAGTTCGTCCGCATCACCAATGCGGGCCTGTCGGAAAGCCATGTTCACGACGTGGCGATCACGCGTGAGGCGCCGAACTATCCGACGCGCTGACACATGACTCCTGCTGCGCGGGTGCAGGCCGCGATAGAACTGCTCGACGCGATCATTGAAGCGGCGAAAGGCGAAGGTGCACCGGCCGATAGGCTGATCGCCGACTATTTCCGCCAGCGTCGCTATGCGGGGTCGAAGGACCGGCGTGCGGTGCGCGAACTTGTCTATTCCGCGATCCGTGCCTGCGGGGAAGTTCCTGCAAGCGGAAGGGCTGCGATGCTGGCACTTGCCGGGCAGGACGATGCCCTGATCGACCTGTTCGACGGTTCGCCGCACGGTCCGGCAGAAGCGCGAGACGGTGAGGACGCGGCAGAGGCTGGCGTTGCGCCGAAATGGCTGGTCGAGCGACTCGGTGCTGCAGGGATTACAGGCGAAGAACTTGCGTCCCTGATGGGGCGGGCGCCGCTCGATATCCGGGTCAATTCGTTGAAGGCGGACCGGACGAATATCGAACTGCTAGAGCAGGGCGAGCCTCTCGCTGCTCCGCAAGGCCTGCGTTTCGAAAGCGGCGTGCAGGTCGAACAATGGGCTGCCTATCGCGACGGGCTGATCGAGGTCCAGGACCACGGCAGCCAGCTCGTCTGCATCGCTGCAGGGGCCATTCCCGGCGAGACTGTAATCGACCTTTGCGCAGGGGCCGGCGGCAAATCGCTCGCCATGGCAGCGCGAATGGAAAACCGTGGTCAGCTGATTGCTTGCGATGTCGACAAGCGCCGCCTCGGCAATTTGCCTCCAAGAGCCGAACGCGCCGGTGCCGGTGTGATCGAGACGATGCTGCTCAATCCGAAATCGGAACTCGAAATGTTGCGCGACAGTGGAGTGACCGGAGATCTTGTGCTGGTCGATGCACCGTGTTCGGGTACCGGGACATGGCGGCGCAAGCCCGAGGCCAAGTGGCGCCTGACCCCGCAGCGCCTCGCGCGTTTTTCCGAAACGCAGGACTACCTGCTCGATATCGCAGCGCAGGTCACCAAACCCGGTGGGCGCATCGCCTTCGTTACTTGCTCGTTGCTCGACGAAGAGGGAAAGGATCGCATCGATGCGTTCCTGTCCCGCCACGATGGCTGGCAAGCGCTGGCAATCGATCTGCCGGTGGGCCGGGCCTACGGTAACGGATGGAGGCTCACTCCGTCTCACGACGGCACGGACGGCTTTTTTGTCGCAATGCTGGGTTCAGCCTGTTAGGCATAGACATTATGGCTGAGCCTTCATCTCGACCGATGAATGCCTTGAAGGAGTTGTTCATGCGTTTCGCGCCCGCTGCCGCTGCCCTTTCCCTGATGTTCGCCGTCAATGCGAGTGTGGGTAGCGCCGGTGCAGCAGATCCCGATCCGCGTGCAGCAATGCTGATAGCTCAAGGCCGTGCTGCATTGGCGGCTGGCAAGCCGCAGGACGCGATCGACGCGTATGAAGCGGCGCTTGCGGTCGATCCGGCCTACACCCCGATATTCAATGAACTGGCCGATGCCGCCCGGATCGAAGGGCTGCAGGGCAAGGCGATCCGTTACTACCGCGAGACGCTGGCACGCGACCCCGGCAACCTTGCCGCGATTTCGGGCGAGGGGTCGGCGATGGTAGAAAAGGGCGCCCTTGAAAAGGCGAAGCGCAATCTCGCCCAGCTCGAAAGCCTCTGCGGCGAAACCTGCCCTGAAACCATGGCGCTGCAGACGACCATTGCACGTGGCGCGAAACCGCGCATGGCGGCTAGCGAAACCGAGGTTTCGCAGAACTGACCTCGCCCCTGGCGTTTTGCCGTCAGGGCGAAGCGGTCAGATCAGCGCGCGAAATTCCTTGACCAGGGTGCGATAGACGTCGCGCTTGAACGGCACGATCAGCGCCGGAAGTTCGTCAGGCTCAACCCATTTCCAGCAATCGAATTCGGGCGGATGGTGCGCTTCGAGATCGATATCCTCGTCCGATCCCTTGAACCGGCCGAGAAACCAGTGCTGTTCCTGGCCGCGGAATTTTCCGCCCCACAGCTTGCCAATCAACTCGTCCGGAAGATCGTAGCGGACAGGGTAGGGCATGCGCCCGATCACATCGACCAGATGCGCACCGACGCCCGTTTCTTCGCGCAATTCGCGCAGCGCGGCTTCTTCGTGGTTCTCGCCCGGATCGATGCCGCCTTGCGGCATTTGCCACGCCCCGAGGTCCTTTGAATCGATCCGTTGGGCGACGAAAACCTTGCCCGACATATTGGCGAGCATGAAACCGGCACAGGGCCGGTAACCAAGATCACTCATCAGTTCTGTCCTAGGAACATCTTCATGGCTGCGAACACGCGCTCAAGCTCGCCCTGGTAGCTGGGGATCGCCTGGCGCAGGTTAGTGAAGCTGTGCGTTCCGCCCGACACCTCGAGGAAAACATGGTCGACGCCGGCATGGGATAGGGCCGCTGCGTAGTCGCGACCGGAATCGCGAATGGGATCGAGGCTTGCCGTGGCAACGACGGTGGGCGGGGTGCCCTCGTGCTGGCCCAGGATCGGCATAGCGCGCGGATCCTTGCGGTCGGGCACATAGGCTGCATCGAAGAACAGGATAGCTGCCTTGGTCAGGATGTAGCCTTCGGCAAATTCATCGAGGCTGTGCGAGCCGATGGCATCTGTCGCCAGCGGGAAGATCGGCACCTGAAGGACTACCGGCACGTTGGCGGCGTTCTTCGCCAGTTGCTGTGTCACGACGATCGTGGCGTTGCCGCCAGCGCTGTCGCCGATATTCACGATGCCGGTCGCCTTGCGTCCCAGTTCCTCGGGCGATCCTGCGACCCATCGTGCAGCCGCTTCACAATCCTCGATTGCTGCAGGGAAGGGATTTTCGGGCGCCCGCCGGTAATCGACTGCGACCACCGGCAGGTCCATCTGGTGTGCGATTTCCGTGCACAGATTGTGGTGCGTATCGAGGTCGCCGATCACGAACCCGCCGCCGTGGTAAAACATGATTACAGGCGATGGATCGCGGCTCTCTCGTGCATCGTACAGGCGCAGAGGAATATCACCGGCGGGGCCGGGGCAGCAGAGGTTGCGAATGACTGCCAGGTCACGCGCCGGGGCGTCGGCCATTCCGTGCAATGCGACATAGCTTTGGCGCGCTTCTTCCAGCGTCATGTCAGCCAGGGCAGGGCCGCCTGCCGCTTCCAGCAAGGTCAGGAATGCTTTCACGTCCTCGCGAACATAGGGCTGGTTATCGGCCATTCGGTAGTTCTCCATCTCTCTCGTTTTGCGCAGGTTAGGCTGGACCAATTCCGTTTTCCACTCGACATTTTGCAAACCAAGGAGAAAAACTTCATTGCGATGCGCCGCGCACATCCATAGGTGCCGCGACATATAAGACTGGCGCCCGGACCATGGGTGCACGAAAAGGAATGCGAATGGCAACGCAAGTCGTTGAGACGCCGCCTGAGAAGGCATCCCCCCAGACACCCGATGCCGTGGTCGTCCGCTTTGCGGGCGATAGTGGTGACGGCATGCAGCTAACGGGCGGGCAGTTCACCCTCTCGACAGCGCTCGCTGGCAACGACCTTGCGACCTTCCCGGACTTCCCCGCAGAAATCCGTGCCCCGCAAGGGACGCTGTTCGGGGTTTCTGCCTTCCAGATCAATTTCGGCAGCCGCGAAATCAGCACCGCTGGCGATGCGCCCGACGTGTTGGTGGCAATGAACCCTGCTGCGCTGAAGGTGAACCTGCCTTCGCTCAAGCCGGGAGGCCTGATCATCGCCGACACGGGCGAGTTCACGAAGCGCAATCTCGACAAGGCGAAGTACGACACCAATCCGCTCGAAGACGACAGCCTTGCGAAATACGACGTGCTGGCGTTCGACATCAGCGCGCTGACCATCGAGGCGGTGAAGCCCTTCGGACTTGGCAACAAGGATGCGCTGCGTTCGAAGAACATGTGGACGCTCGGCCTCGCGCTGTGGATGTTCGATCGTTCGCGCGAGCCGATCCAGGAATGGCTGCGGCAGAAATTCCGGACGAAGCCTGACATTGCAGACGCCAATATCGCTGCACTGAACGCAGGGCATGCATACGGCGAAACGGCGGAGCTATCGGGCCCCCTGAAGCAGTTGACGGTCCCGCCGGTCGAAAGCGCGCCGGGCCTTTACCGCACGATTACCGGCGCAGAGGCGGTCTCGCTCGGCCTCGTGGCTGGTGCGCAGCTTGCCGAACTGCCGATGTTCTTCGGCGGCTATCCGATCACGCCTGCCAGTGCGATCCTCCACCACCTTGCGCGGCTGAAGGAATACGACGTCACGACATTCCAGGCGGAAGACGAGATCGCTGCGATCTGCGCCGCCATCGGGGCAAGCTATGCCGGCAGCCTTGGCGTCACGTCATCATCGGGCCCGGGCATCGCGCTGAAGACCGAAGCGATGGGCCTCGCGATCATGACCGAGCTACCGCTGGTCATCGTCAATTCGCAGCGCGGCGGACCGTCGACGGGCCTTCCGACGAAAACCGAACAGTCCGACCTGTATCAGGCGGTTTACGGTCGCAACGGCGATGCACCGATGCCGGTCATCGCTGCGAGCAGCCCTGCCGATGCTTTCGAATGTGCGATCGAGGCCTGCCGTCTCGCCGTGCGCTACATGACGCCGGTCATGCTGCTGACCGACGGCTACATCGCGAATGCTGCCGAGCCGTGGCAGGTGCCCGATCCGGCGAGTTTCGAACCTTTCCCCGCCACTTTCCTGAGTGAAAAGAACGGGCCGGACGACACATTGCTGCCCTATGTTCGCGACGAAAAGGGCGCGCGTCCCTGGATCAAGCCAGGCACGCCGGGCCTGATGCACAGGATCGGCGGGATCGAGAAGGATTCGCGGACCGGTAACATCAGCTACGATCCGGCCAATCACCAGCTGATGACCGACCTGCGCAAGGCGAAGGTCGACGGCATCGCCAATGATGTGCCTGACCAGGGTTGCTGTCTGGGTGAGGCAGGCGCGAAGCTGGCCGTGGTGGGCTGGGGTTCGACCTATGGGCCGATCCACCGCGCAGTCTCGCAGGCCCGGGCCAAGGGGCACGACGTTGCGCATGTCCACTTCCGCCACATCTGGCCGATGCCGAAGAATACCGGCGAGCTGCTGCGCACTTTCGACAAGGTGCTGGTGCCCGAAATGAACACTGGCCAGTTCAAGACCGTGCTGCGCGACCAGTTCCTGATCGATGCGCAATCCTTCACCAAGACCAACGGCCTGCCGTTCTACATCCACGAGCTCGAGGCAGCTATCGAGGAGGCGCTGTCATGAACGCACCTGTAAAGATCGAAACGACGCTGAAGGATTGGGAAACCGACCAGGAAGTTCGCTGGTGCCCGGGCTGCGGGGACTACGCCATCCTGAAGGCGGTGCAGCGCACCCTGCCGCAGCTTGGCGCGAACCCGGCCAACACGTGCTTCATCAGCGGGATCGGCTGCTCGAGCCGTTTCCCATACTACATGGAAACCTATGGTTTCCACACGATCCACGGGCGTGCGCCAGCCTTTGCAACGGGTGCCAAGCTTGCCAATCCGGATCTCGATATCTGGCTGGTAACGGGTGACGGCGATGGCCTGTCGATCGGCGGCAACCACCTGATGCATGTGCTGCGCCGGAACGTGAACATGCAGATCATGCTGTTCAACAACGAGATTTACGGCCTGACCAAGGGCCAGTTCTCGCCCACCAGCCGCGAAGGTACCAAGAGCCCGTCGACCCCGATCGGTTCTTTCGACCGTCCGGCAAATCCGGCCGCTTTTGCGCTCGGTGCCGGTGCGCGCTTCGTCGGGCGCGGTTTCGATGTGTCGAAGAACCTCCCCGACGTACTCATGGCTGCCCACGCCCACCAGGGTGCGGCCTTCATCGAGATCTTCCAGAACTGCATCGTATACAACAAGGACGTGTTCGAGGATTTCGCTGCGCCCAAGGGTGCAGGCGATCGCCAGCTGTGGCTCGAACATGGCAAGCCGATGCTGTTCGGCGATCCGAAGACGGGCCTGGACAAGGGCATCGCACTCGACCGGGACAAGATGGCCCTGACAGTCGTCGAGGCAACCGAAGACAATTGGGAAGAAGCTGGCGTGCTCGTCCACGACGCAACCAATCGCGTCATCGCTCACCTGCTCGTCGAAATGCCGTTCGGTCCGTTCCCGATGGCCCTGGGTGTGATCTATGATGATCCACGCCCGACTTTCGAAGCGGCTGTTGCGAACGAACGCGAGCGGGCGACTTCGGGCAAGCAGGCCAACCTCGCCAAGCTGCTGGGTTCGGGACAGACTTGGACGGTCAGCGGGACCGCTCAGGACCCGATCTGATCGGGGGCGGGGCCGGAAGACTGGTCGGCAATCGACCCGTCCGGCTCCTCGATCTTGTGCTTTCTCTGGAGCGTTGCGGCTAACAGCCCGACGCCTAGCGCCCATGCTGCACCGAGCGTCCAGCCGCCGAGCACGTCCGACGGGAAATGGACGCCCAGGATCACGCGCGTGCAGCCGATGGCAAGCACGAGCAAAGCCGCGACTGTGATTGTGAAAATCCTGCTTTTGCGATCTTCGAAGCTGCGCGAGATCATCACGGCAATCGTCAGGTAGATGATCGCACTGTTCAGTGAATGCCCGCTCGGAAAACTCATCGAAGTCACTTCGACGAGATGCGGGACCACTTCGGGTCGCGGACGAGCGAACAAGCCTTTGAGGAACGTGCTGAGCATGGCCCCGCCGCCTGTGGCGATCGCCGTGAAAAGCGCCTGCCTGAATCTTCCGAGAAGCAGCAGGAACGCGACGGCGAGAATGCTGACCAGGGTGAGGACGGTGACCCCGCCCAAGGCTGTCAGGTCGGTCGCAGCGGAATGGAGCCACGAGGGGCCGATCAGCTGTGACGGATCTTCCGGTAACCGCAGTGCTTTCAGGATTGCGATGTCCAATGCCTGGGTATCGCCTTCCTGCATTTCGCCGGCAAGCTTGACGAACCCCGCCACCAGTGCGGCGCCGACGACAAAAACCGCCAGAAAGCGTTGTTCACGGTGAAGATATCGCAGGATGTTGGGTAGAGGCACGAAGCGGGGGTTCCTTTCCTTGCCTGATCCAACGCATGATGTGCGGACACGTTTCATGGCAGGGGCAATCGCTTGGATAATCTCACACACAGCCTGGTCGGCGCTCTGCTCCGGCAGGCCGGGCTAAAGCGGAAGACGGGGCTCGCCATGCCCGCGTTGATCATCGGCGCGAACCTGCCCGATGTGGACGCTGCCTGCTTCTTCTGGCTGGAAGGAATCGAACATCTGGGGTTCCGACGCGGGATCACCCACGGTCCGCCAGCACTGGTGCTGCTGCCGCTGGTCCTGGCGGGTCTGCTGTGGGGCTTCGACCGCTGGCAGGCCAAACGGGGCACACGACCCGAAGGGCGGTTACCGGTCAGTTTTAAATGGCTCTTCCTGCTCAGCTTCATCGGGTGCCTGACGCACCCGACACTCGACTGGCTCAACGTCTATGGGATCCGCCTGCTCGAGCCGTTTTCGTCCGAATGGTTCTATGGCGACACGCTGTTCATCATCGACGTGTGGCTTTGGGCGCTGATGGGATTTGCGACTTGGTTCTCGCTCATGCGTGAGAAGCGGGCTGAGAACTGGACGAGGCCCGCACGCCTCGCGATCGGCGTGGCGCTGGTGTATATTGCAGGAAACGGAGTTTTCTCGGCCTATGTTCGTGACATGGCGCGCCTGCACGAGCCCTATCCGGTTTACGCCATCGCTGCCCCTGTCCCGTTCGCATTCTGGGAACGTGAGACGATTATCCTTCGCGAAGATGGAATATGGCTTTCGACGCATTGGACCGGCCCGGACGAGGGGCGCGGGTATCACGAGGCAGGTACGCAAGTTTGTGCCTTGCCCAAAATGATCCGGCACATTGCAAAGGACGGTGAACTGGCAGCCTTCCTGTTCTGGAGCCGTGCGCCCTTTGCCGAGCAGACGAAAGATGGATCGGTGATCCTGCGCGACGCGAGGTTTTATGATCCGCGAGCACGCGACCGGTTTGCTATCGCCGTACCGAATGCAAGCTGCGAGGAACCGCTGGACGACCAAGGCAGTTAATCGCCCATGGCATCTCCACAAATCGTATGGCTGCGGCGCGACCTGCGCATGGCAGACAATCCCGCGCTCTATCACGCCGCCCAGCAGGGGCCGGTGGTCGCGGTCTATGTCCTTGATGACGAAGCGGCAGGAGATCACGCCTATGGCGGCGCATCGCGCTGGTGGTTGCATCACTCGCTCGAAAGCCTGTCGAAAAGCTTCGGCGCGCGCAATTCGCGGATAATCCTGCGGCGCGGCGATGCGGTGGAGGAACTGGCCAAGGTTGCCAATGCCGTGGGTGCGGAGACTGTGCACGCCAATCGTCACTACGAGCCCTGGTGGCGCAAGGCACAGGGCAAGCTGGCGAAACAGCTCGACCTTCAGCTCTACGACGGGAATTACCTCTTTCCGCCGGGCCACATCACCACCGGCTCCGGCGATCCGTACAAGATCTACACGCCGTTTTCGAAGTCCACTCTCGAGCAGATGCCCCCCCGAGATGAACTACCCGAGCCTGAGACGATTTCTTCGCCTGATGAATGGCCGGCGAGCGACAAACTGGAGGAGTGGAACCTCCTCCCGACCAAGCCCGATTGGGCAGGGGGCATGCGCGACTTCTGGGAAGTGGGCGAGGCGGCCGCTTTCGAAAGGCTCGATTGGTGGGATGACCATGTCGAGGATTATGATGAGGGGCGTAACCTTCCCAGCGTCGACAAATCCTCGCAGTTGTCGCCGCATCTCCATTGGGGCGAAATCTCGCCCGTTCAGATCTGGCATCGCTTCAAGGACAAGCGAAGCCAGGGATGGAAGACCTTCGAGAAGGAACTGATCTGGCGCGATTACGCCCAGAACGTGATCTGCCAATTTCCGGACTATCCCAAGGAAAGCTATCGCGATTACGATGAACGTACTCTCTGGCGGAACCCCAATGCGGGCCACCTGATCCAGCAGGATATGGAATGCTGGCAGAAAGGGATGACGGGTTATCCCATCGTCGATGCCGGCATGCGCCAATTGTGGCAAACCGGCTGGATGCACAATCGCGTGCGGATGATCACCGCCAGTTTCCTTATCAAGCACCTGCTGATCGACTGGCGCCACGGCGAGCGCTGGTTCTGGGATTGCCTGGTCGATGCCGATTACGGATCGAACGGAGTGAACTGGCAGTGGGTGTCCGGCACCGGTGTCGATTCGAACATGTTCAGCCGGATCATGGCTCCGCTGAGCCAGTCGGAAAAATTCGACGCGGCGGGCTATATCCGGGAATACGTTCCCGAGCTGGCCAAGCTGTCCGATGACGAAATCCATGATCCCGCCGACAGCAAGCGCGGCGATTATCCGGTCAAGATTATCGGTCACAAGGAGGCCCGAGAGCGTGCGCTGACCGCTTATCGTGAAAGCAAGTCCTGACATGGTTGCCCGCGCGGGTGGCGCGGCTATATGCTGTCGCCATGACGGCACAGGGGTTAGACAGAGGTAAGGAACTGCTCAGCGGTGGAGAGCGCTTCGCGGCGACTCCCGGATTGCTGGCAAGGACCATGTCTCCCGGATTCCAGAAAATTCTCGACCTGATCGATGCCGGGCTTGAGCGCGGTTCGATCCTCGGGCACCTGCCCGATGGAACGACGCGCTTGCTTGGCGGCAAGGCTCCCGGTTTCGAAGCGGAAGTCCATCTGAAGGATTGGCGCGGGCTCCTTCGTCTGACCACCAGCGGATCAATCGGATGGTATCAGGCATGGGAAGCGGGCGAATGGGAAAGCCCCGACCTCGTGCCGGTTTTCGCCATCTTTTCGGACAATGCGCTTTCGCTCGGTAACACGGGCAGGGCGAGCGGACCGTTTCGCTGGGCGGCGCGATTTGCCCATATGTTCAACCGCAACAGCAAGAGCGGTTCGCTGCGCAACATCCAGGCGCATTACGATCTCGGCAACGATTTCTACCACCCATGGCTCGATCCCTCGATGACCTATTCATCGGCGTTGTTCGGCGCGTCGAAGGATTTGGCAGAGGGACAACGCGGCAAGTGGGCTGCGCTTGCCGAGCGGATTGGCGACGCGGAGTCCGTGCTGGAAATCGGATGCGGTTGGGGCTCGCTCGCGAATGACATCTCCGCGCGCGGCAACCGGGTGACAGCGATCAGCCTGTCCGATGAACAGCTGG
The DNA here is from genome assembly GCF_001281485.1 of Altererythrobacter epoxidivorans. Taxonomy (NCBI): domain Bacteria; kingdom Pseudomonadati; phylum Pseudomonadota; class Alphaproteobacteria; order Sphingomonadales; family Erythrobacteraceae; genus Altererythrobacter; species Altererythrobacter epoxidivorans. The sequence continues at coordinate 1,289,273 of NZ_CP012669.1, read as the reverse complement.
CTTGGGCGCGGGATCATCAGGACAAGTCGATCGATTTCCGCAAACAGGACTACCGCGACACACAAGGCCAGTTTGACGCCATCGTAAGTGTAGAAATGGTCGAGGCGCTCGGCCGCGAGTACTGGCCGACCTTCATGGATTGTATCGCCCGTAACCTGAAGCCGGGCGGGCGGGCCGCTATCCAGTATATATCGATGCGTGACGAATTGTTCGACGCCTATGCGGCAAGCGCCGACTTCATCCAGGCCTACATTTTTCCAGGCGGATTGCTGATCCGCACGAGCGAATTTCGCGACCTGGCAGAGCAGCGCGGCTTGCAATGGCAGGACCAGGTCGATTTCGGGCTCGATTATGCTGACACTCTCCACCAATGGCGGGTGAATTTCGATGCGGCGGTTGCAGAGGATCGGCTGCCTGAAGGCTTCGACCAGCGCTTCTGCGACCTGTGGCGCTATTATCTCGATTATTGCGAAGGGGGCTTCCGCGGAGGCTCCACCGATGTGCACCAGGTGACACTGGTGAAGGGAGAATAAGAATGCGGACCAAGGCAATGCTGCTGGCGATGACGCTGGCGTTGAGCGGCTGCACCATGGGTGCTGCCACCGACGTACCCACTACGCCGCTGGCGGCAAACCAGGTAACTACGGTCACGCCGCCGGTGCGCGACCCTTCAGAATTGCAGGTGCTGTTCTGGAACGACGAACAGCGCAGCGCCCGTTTCCGCAATATGGAGGGCTGGTTCGCGGGTCTTGAAGTCCCGGCGTCGGCCAATCCGCGCGCGCTGCCGGATGGTGCGCCGCTTCCTGCCGCATTGCAGGAGGAGATTGCAGGCCTGATGAAACGCACTGACGCCGTCGGCGTAATGGTCTTGCAGGACGGGAAGAAGCGTTACGAGAATTATGGCGACGGCATGGGCGCGGATGATCGCTGGACCAGCTTCTCTGTCGCGAAGAGCTTCACTTCGACGCTTCTCGGTGCCGCTGTGCGGGACGGTTTCATCGCCGATCTCGGCGATCCCGTGACAGATTATATCCCCGAACTTGCGGGTTCGGCCTATGACGGGGTCACTGTCGAGCAGGTCGCAACGATGACGTCGGGTGTCGCGTGGAACGAGGATTATACCGATCCTGAGAGCGACGTTGCCCGGATGCAGTACTACATCAACGAGTACGGACCTGGCGCAATCGTGGCGCAGATGAAAACGGTGAAGCGCGAAGCAGAGCCGGGCACGAAGTGGGTCTACAAGACCGGTGAAACCAACCTGCTTGGCATGATCGTCGAAAATGCGGTCGGCCTGCCGCTGGCAACATATGCGAAGAACAAGATCGTGAACCCGGCCGGTTTCGAAGGCGACCTGTTCTGGATGACCGATCCCCGCGGCGGAAATGTCGGCGGGTGCTGTCTGTCCATCACCTTGTCCGACTATACCCGCATGGGCCAGTTCGTCCTCGAAGGTGGCGAAGGCGTTGTGCCGGAAGGCTGGTTCGCCAAGGCAGGGAGCCCGATCGTCGATCTCGGCAATGGGTTTGGTTACGGATACCAGTGGTGGACTTACCCGGGCGAAAACTTCGGTGCACAGGGCATCTTCGGCCAGTCGATAACGATTGTCCCCAGCGAGAAGCTGGTCGTCGCGGTTGTCAGCAATTGGCCGACAGCAACCAGCAACGATTATCGCGGGGCATGGCGCAATGTCGTCGGGAAGATCGCCTCAGCCGATTAACCTTTGGCAATTTAAAGCGCGTCAGATCGCGCGATACATTCCGGTGTTGCTATAACGCTGGATGATGTTGTCGTGCACGATCGGGCTGAGCAGTTCCGTGAACGCGCAGCCGACGATGCAGTTGTCCCACCACACGACCTGGGCTTGCAGCGATTCGAGGCCGGGAAGTGTGAGCCAGCAAACCTGACCTTCGTGCATCCGGTTGATCGAAGCGGCAGAAAAGCCCGAGATGGAGAGGTCGTGGACCACGCTCTGGAAGGCACGGCCGCCTGAGGCGCGGAGCGTCGACGGGATCGTCAGTTTCGTGCGCGGAGCACAGCGATCTTCCTGTGCTGCGATCTTGTAACGCTCGTCAGTCGTCTGCATGGCACTGAACCTTCTGAATGCAACGCCCGCTCGCCAAGCCTTCGCGCGCCTGTGCGCGGGGTCTTTGACGATGGTTTAGGCAGATTGCTCGGTCAGAGTTGCCAGCAGGTTACGCCGCTTGGTTACCGGCGATTTAAGGATCTAGCCGTCGATCCTCTCGCGGTGCCCAGTCGGAAAATCTTCTTGGACCAGCGCGACGATGCGATCGCCAACCGTTTCGGGCGCTTTTACCGTCTGCGGGTCTTCCCCGGGATAGGCACGGGCCCGCATGGCGGTGCGCGTTGCGCCGGGATCGACTATCGCGACCCTGATGTTGCCCAGTTTCTCGACCTCCCGGGCATAGGATTCGAGGATGTTGTCGAAAGCAGCCTTGGTAGAACCATAGGCAGCCCAGTAAGCCCGCGGGGTGGCACCGACGCTGCTGGTCAGTCCGACGACGCGGGCGGCATCGGCTCGCTTCAGCATGGGATCGAAATTCGCGAGAAGCGCCTGGGTAGCGAGTGTATTGATCGTCATCGCCTGGCTGAACTGCTTCGGATCGATCTGCGTGACTGGTGTCAACTGTGGCAGGTAAGCTGCTGCGATCACGAGGTAATCAAGCGCGTCCCAACGTCCACGAATAGCCGTTGCGAGCCGGGCAACCGAGTCTGCCTCCATCAGGTCGAGCGGCGCGATGGTCGAGGTCCCGCCAGCGTCGTGAATGGCGTCTTCGACCGCTTCGAGCGCTTTGACATCGCGTGCCGTCAGGACGACATGGGCTCCGGCGGCCGCAAAAGCTTTTGCCGTAGCAGCGCCGATGCCGCGGCTTGCACCGGTGACGAGCGCCAGTCTCCCGGCGAGCGGTTTTTGATCAGCCATTACGCTGCCTTGTGGTCTGGAAATGTCAGTTGGGCGGCGGCTGCTTCAGTCGCCTTTAGATCGGTCAGCGGCGTCGGATAGTCGCCGGTGAAGCAGGCATCGCAGAATTGCGGACAGGACTTGTCACGATGTTCCGATCCGACAGCACGATAGAGACCGTCGATCGAAACGAAGGCGAGGCTGTCTGCCTTGATGAACTGGCGCATCGGCTCGACGTCCATCTGTGCTGCAAGCAGCTTCGCACGCTCCGGAGTGTCGACGCCGTAGAAACAGCTATGCGCGGTCGGCGGACTTGCCACGCGGAAGTGGACTTCGCTCGCACCTGCCTCGCGCATCATGTCGACGATTTTCATCGATGTCGTGCCGCGCACGATCGAATCGTCGATCAGGACGATACGCTTGCCCGCCACTAGGTCGCGATTGGCATTGTGCTTACGCTTCACGCTCGAATGTCGGATGCCGTCGGAAGGTTGGATGAAGGTGCGACCGACATAGTGCGAGCGGATGATGCCAAGTTCGAAAGGCACGCCCGATTGCTGTGCGAAGCCGATCGCTGCAGGCACGCCGCTATCCGGAACCGGAACGACCAGGTCGGCCTCTACCGGGCTTTCGATGGCAAGCTGCTCACCAATCGCCTTGCGGGCGGCATAAACCGACTGGCCCGCGAAAAAGGAATCGGGGCGGCTGAAATAGACGTGCTCGAAAATGCACGGCCGGGCGCGATGCTTCCCGAAGGGATGAAGCGATTCGATCTGGCCGTCGAAATCGACGCGAACCAGTTCGCCAGGTTCGATTTCGCGGATGAATTCTGCGCCGACAACGTCGAAAGCGACGGTTTCGCTGGCAAAGACGATCGCATCGCCCATGCGGCCCATTACGAGAGGGCGAATGCCGAGCGGATCGCGGCAGCCGATCATCCCTTCCGGCGTCATCACGATGAGCGCGTAGGCACCTTCGACCATGCGCAGGGCGTCCGTCAGGCGGTCGATTATGGTGGGATAGCGGCTCGTCGCCACAAGGTGGATGATGACTTCCGTATCGGAGGTCGACTGGAAGATCGCGCCCCGTCGCACGAGATCGCGGCGAAGCGTCTGGGCGTTCGAGATATTGCCATTATGCGCGACTGCAAAACCGCCGCTCGCAAGGTCGGCGTAAAGCGGTTGCACGTTGCGCAGGCCCGACCCACCGGTCGTCGAATAGCGCACATGTCCTGCAGCCATGTAACCGGGCAGTTCGGCGATCGCGTCGGAGCTCGAAAAATTTTCCGCCACGTGGCCGAGGCCTCGCCGTGAGTAGAATTCCGTACCGTCGAAGCTCGTAATGCCCGCTGCTTCCTGCCCGCGATGTTGCAGGGCATGGAGGCCGAGTGCAGTCGCAGCCGATGCGTCGGATGCGTTGATGGCGCCGAAAATTCCGCACTCTTCGCGCAGCTTGTCGCCGTCCAGGTCGAGGAAGGGATGAGTGCAATTCATAGCCGGAAATGTCCGTTGCGCCGCGCCGTTAGCTCGCCGGACCCAATGGCGATGTTACGACTCGATTACAAGGGGAGAGCATGCATGGTCGCAAGGTTTTCGTCATCACAGGTGGCGTGGCATTTCGCATTGCGCCCTCAACCTTGCGTCCTTACAGCGCCGGTTCAGGGCCCCATTGCAAGAAGCACCACGTTTTGATCCTGTCACCTTTCGAATGGATGATCGCCAAACGCTACCTCCTGCCGGGCAAGGGGGAAGCGTTTATCGCACTCGTTGCCGGCATCAGCGTCGGCGTCGTCATGTTGTCGGTCGCCATGCTCGTCATCGTGATGAGCGTGATGAACGGTTTTCGGGCCGAGCTTCTCGACAAGATTGTCGGCCTGAACGGCCATGCGATCGTGCAGGCCTATGGCGGGCGGCTCGACAATTGGGAGGATGTGCTCGAGAAAGTGCGCAAGACGCCCGGCGTGGTTGATGCGTCCCCGCTGATCGAGCAGCCCCTGCTGACGACTTTCAACGGCCGGGTCGAGGCGATCCTGGTGCGCGGCAATACCGCAGAAGACATTACCGAGCTGGGCGAAAAGGTCGTTTTCGGGAACATTGGCGATCTGCGACCCGGCGAAGGCAGGGTGGCGATAGGTTCGCGCCTCGCACAGAACATCGGTGCGCGTGTGGGCGACACGATCACGATCATCAATCCGCAGGGCCGATCGACCCCCTTCGGCACGGTTCCGCGCCAGATCGGCTACGAGGTCGCAGCGATCTTCGAGATCGGTGTCTATGACTATGACAAGGCCTTCGTCGTCATGCCCATGCAGGATGCGCAGACCCTGCTGCTGACCGGCAATACGGTTGGCATGATCGAGGTGAAGGTCGACGATCCCGACAATGTCAGCGAGATTCTGGCCCCGGTCGAACAGGACCTGGCTGGCCAAGCCGTCGTCGCCGACTGGAAAACAATCAATGCGACCCTGTTCGAAGCATTGCAGGTCGAACGGGTGGCCATGTTCTTCGCGCTGAGCTTCATGGTTGTGGTTGCAGCGTTCAATATCCTGTCGAGCCTCGTCATGCTGGTTCGTGCCAAGACCCGCGACATCGCGATCATGCGCACGATGGGCGCGACCCGGCGTAGCCTGCTGAAGATTTTCGTGACCACCGGCTTCACGGTCGGTGCCATCGGGACGGTTGCCGGTCTGATCCTTGGCTTCGTCGTACTCTATTTCCGGCAAGGCATCGTCGAGGGCATCCAGTGGCTTCTGGGTATCGAACTCTGGGATCCTTCGATCCGCTTCCTTTCGACCCTGCCGTCGCGCACAGATCCTGTCGAAGTGATGGGCATCGTCGCGCTGGCTCTCGTCATGAGCTTCCTTGCAACGCTCTATCCGGCATTCAAGGCGGCGAGCACCGATCCTGTGCAGGTCCTGCGTTATGAGTAATCCCGTCGTATCCCTGCGCGGCCTGAAGCGCTCTTTCCACCAGGGCGATGTGACCATCGAGGTGTTGCGCGGTGTCGATCTCGACATCATGCCCGGAGAAATCGTCGCGTTGCTCGGCCCTTCCGGTTCGGGCAAGTCTACGCTGCTTCAGGCGGTCGGATTGCTCGAAGGCGGTTTTACGGGCTCGATCGCCATTGCCGGGGAAGAGGCATCGAAGATGGTGTCCGACGAACGCACCAGGCTGCGGCGCGAGAACCTCGGCTTCGTGTACCAGTTCCACCACTTGCTGCCCGATTTCAACGCGCGCGAAAATGTGGTCATGCCACAAATGGTCGCAGGTGTTTCCCGCCAGCAGGCTGACGTTCGGGCGGACGAATTGCTGACCTCGCTCGGCCTTGGCCACCGGCTCGATCATCGCCCGAGCCAGCTCTCCGGCGGCGAGCAGCAGCGCGTCGCCGTGGCACGCGCACTGGCGAACCGTCCGAACCTCGTTCTCGCTGACGAACCGACAGGCAACCTTGATGAGCATACGTCGGATCGTGTCCTTGCCCAGTTCCTCGACCTGGTCCGGGGCGAAGGCAGCGCAGCCCTCGTCGCGACGCATAACGAACGGCTCGCTGCGAAAATGGATCGGGTGGTGCGCCTTCATGACGGCAGGCTGGACTGACGGACCCAATCCGGCAGTCATTCGTTGGGTGGATCAGGAGGATATGATGACCGACCATCCAAGCACTTACAAAGCCGAAGACACTTTTCGCGAAGGCATCGATTGGGACGACCGCGCCGCCTTGCACGAGGCGGATGATGGACAGGGACTGTTCGACGGAGCGAAGGCACTTCGTCACGGCACGCTTGCCGAACTCGTGCGGCACGTAATGCTTCTCCCGGAAGCCGATCGGAAGAAATACGCGATACAGAAAGCCGGCGATCGCAAGTTTTCCGCGGCGGAGATAGAGGCGCTTGCCAACCATCCGGATTTTCCGGGTTCGTGAAGCTGGCTGGTAAAAGCCTTTCGAACCGGCTTATTGATCCAGCTTTGGCCTTGAGGGGACAGCCATGACGACGATTTCCGACTTCACCGTTACCACCAACAGGGGTGAGGAACTCGACCTTTCCAGCAAGCAGGGGAAGGTCCTGCTTGTTGTGAATACGGCCAGCAAATGCGGCTTCACCCCGCAGTATGACGGGCTGGAAGAGCTCTACCAGAAATACAAGGACCAGGGCTTCGAAGTGCTCGGCTTCCCGTGCAACCAGTTCGGCGCGCAGGAACCGGGAAATGCCGACGAAATCCAGGAATTCTGCAAGGTCAATTTCGGCGTCACCTTCCCGCTAATGGAGAAGGTGGACGTCAACGGGCCCGATGCCTCGCCGCTGTTCGACTGGATGAAGGGCGAGGCCAAGGGCATCATGGGCACTACCGCGATCAAGTGGAACTTCACCAAGTTCCTGATCGACCGCGGGGGCAACGTCGTGAAACGCTACGGCTCGACCGACAAGCCTGCCAGCATCGCGAAGGATATCGAAAAGCTCCTGTGATGAATTTCGCGTGACGGCTGCCGATTTTGGTGGCAGCCATCACGCAGCGGGAAAAGGTCGCACCGCCTTTTGGGGAAGGTGCAATATATGGACCATGGGGGCAACGCCCTGACAGCGCCAATTGCGCAGTCGGAGCGTATCGACGAACTCGACGCCTTGCGGGGGTTTGCGTTGTTCGGCGTTTTGCTGGTCAACTTCGTCGGTTTCGCCGGGGGCGGCCTCATGGCGACTGACGCACAACTCGGCGCGCTTCCGACGGCGCAGGTCGACCACGTGACCGATTTCATGGTTGAATGGCTGGCGACGAACAAAGCCAACACATTGTTTGCAACATTGTTCGGCTTGGGTTTCTACATCCAAATTTCGCGCAATGGCGACAAGCCCGGCTTCGCTAGACGCTATTCGCGCAGGTTGCTGTGGCTGCTCGCGTTCGGTGTTCTGAACATGACGCTGCTGTGGGTGTGGGATATTCTCAATCTCTATGCGGTCGCTGGTTTTTTGCTGCTGGCGGTTCGCGGATGGCGGACGAGGACTCTGGTGGCCGTCGGCTTCATCCTGGCAATGCTTTCTAGTTCGGTCATGAATGTTCTTGCCGATGCAGCCGGGATCACCTTGATGGATTGGAATCCCTACAGCGATGCCGCGGTTATCGAGCGCCAAAAGGCCAGTCTTGCAGGCGACTATGGCCAGCTTGTCGAACTGTTTTGGCGTTATACTTGGGTCGAATGGTTTGCGGGCGGCATGTTCTTCTTCTGGATTGCATATGCTGGAGGGCGGTTCATGTTGGGTGCGGCCATAGGGCGCAGCGGTGTGCTCGACGACATTCCTTCACACCTCCCCGTCCTGCGGAAAATTCGCAATCTGACACTCGCGTTCGGCCTCGCGCTGGCATTCGTGGTGGTGGCGCTGGCCGAATGGCCTGAACAGCTTCTTGGCGGGACGGGCGAAACCGCCGCAGAACTCCTCAAGTCGCCCAGCGCGCTGCTGCTCGCGGCGGGATATGCCTGCATGGTGGCGACCGGTTGGCACACCCCGACCGGCAGGAAGCTTCTCGCGCCACTTCGCCCCGTCGGGCAGATGGCGCTGACAAACTACCTGATGCAAGGCCTTGCCTATGCTTTTGTCCTTTTTGGAGTCGGGCCTGGCCTTGCGCTTGGTGGCAAGCTGGGAACGTTGGCTGTGGTCGGCATTATTATTGCCTTCTTTGCGTTCCAGTCGGTGTTCAGCCACTGGTGGCTTGCCCGGTTTCGCTTCGGTCCGATGGAATGGCTTTGGCGATGGCTGACCTATGGCGGCTCCATGCCGGTAATAAGGCGTCGCGCGACAGGCTGAAGCCCACAGTTTTTTCCAGAGCAAAGCCCCTGCCGCCCTTGGCCACGAGGCGCAAAATACGCATATTGCGACGATGGCATTCGCTCCTTTCGTCCCGCTGCGTGTTCTATCTTCCTATTCGATGCTCGAAGGGGCGATCGACCCGAAGGGTATCGCCAAGCTGGCAAAGGAACGGGGGTTTCCCGCCATTGCGATCTGCGACCGCAACGGATTGTACGGGGCGGTTATGTTCGCCAATGCGTGCAAGGTAGAAGGCATTCAGCCGATCATCGGCACTCTGCTGGGTGTCGCCCGCGACGAAGAAGGCAAGCAGGTCGATTACCTGCCGCTCTACGCGCAGGACGAGGCCGGTTACGACAATCTGTGTCATCTGGTGTCGAAGGCACATCTGGACAGGCCGCTCGAATATGAACCGCATGTCCAGCTTGCCGATCTAGACGGACATACGGACGGGCTGATCGCGCTGACCGGTGCTGGCGAGGGCGCACTCACCCGCTTGCTGGCGGAAGGCCAGGCGGGGCACGCTGAAATCCTCTGCGACCGGCTGCAGGCTCTTTTCCGCGACCGGCTCTATGTCGAGCTCGCCCGTAATGGTGACGAGGTTGCATCTCGTGCCGAACAGGCCCTGATAGACCTCGCCTATGCGCGCGACCTGCCACTGGTCGCGACCAATCCGGCAAACTTTTCCGAACCGCACATGTTCAAGGCGCACGACGCCATGCTGTGCATCGCGAATTCGACGCATATCGAGGCAGAGGATCGCGTCAGGACCAATCGTCAGGCCTTCGTCAAGACGGCGAAGATGATGGAGGAAGCGTTCGAGGACCTTCCTGAAGCCACCGCCAATAGCGTGGTCATCGCGCAGCGCTGCGCCTATGCGCCGCCCTATCGCAAGCCGATCCTGCCAAGCCTCGCCGGCGATCTCGAAGGTGAGGCCCGGATGCTCGCCGAAGACGCTCGCAAGGGTCTGGAGGCGCGGCTCGAACCTTATGGCGAGATGAGCGCCGAAGAGCGCAAGAAATATTTCGACCGGCTCGACTACGAGGTCGATATCATCGTGAAGATGGGCTTCCCGGGCTATTTCCTGATCGTTGCCGACTTCATCAAATGGGCGAAAGACAACGATATCCCGGTGGGTCCGGGTCGTGGCTCGGGTGCTGGCTCGCTGGTCGCATGGGCACTCACCATTACCGATCTCGACCCGATAAAGCTCGGTCTGCTGTTCGAACGATTCCTCAACCCGGAACGCGTGTCGATGCCCGACTTCGATATCGACTTTTGCGAAACGCGGCGCGGTGAAGTCATCCGCTATGTGCAGCGCAAATATGGGCACGATCACGTCGCGCAGATCATCACGTTCGGCAAGATGAAGGCCCGTGCCGTGCTGCGCGATTGTGGCCGCATCCTTCAAATGAGCTACGGCCATGTCGATCGCCTGTGCAAGATGGTGCCCAACCATCCCACTGATCCGTGGACGCTTCCACGGGCACTGAACGGGGCGGCGGATTTCAAGCGCGAATACGACAATGACAACGAGGTCAAACGTCTGATCGACCTCGCGATGGAACTGGAAGGGCTGCCGCGCAACAGCTCTACCCATGCCGCCGGTGTCGTGATCGGCGACCGTCCGCTGGCACAGCTGGTCCCGCTCTATCGCGATCCACGGTCGGACATGCCGGTCACGCAGTACGACATGAAGAATGTCGAAAGCAGCGGCCTCGTCAAATTCGACTTTCTCGGGCTCAAGACCCTGTCGGTCCTGCGCAAGGCAGTGGCCTTGCTGGAAAAGCGCGGCATCGACCTCGATCTTTCGCAGCTTCCGCTCGATGACACGGCGGTTTACGACCTCATGCAGTCGGGCAACACGGTCGGCGTTTTCCAGCTGGAATCGGAAGGTATGCGCCGCACGCTGACCGCGGTTAAACCGACCAATTTCGGCGACATCATTGCACTCGTTTCGCTCTATCGCCCGGGTCCGATGGACAATATCCCGCTGTTCGGGAAGCGAAAGGCGGGCGAGGTGCCGATCGAGTATCCGCACGAAAAGCTCGAAGGCATTCTCGCCGAAACCTACGGCATTTTCGTCTACCAGGAACAGGTCATGCAGGCCGCGCAGATCCTGGCCGGCTATTCGCTCGGCGATGCCGACTTGCTCCGCCGCGCGATGGGCAAGAAGGTGCAGGCGGAAATGGACGCTCAGCGCCAGCGCTTCACCGATGGCTGCAAGGAAGTCTCGAATATCGACGCCAAGAAGGCGAATGAACTGTTCGACTTGATCGACAAGTTCGCAGGCTACGGCTTCAACAAGTCGCACGCCGCCGCCTATGCCTTGCTCGCGTACCAGACCGCCTGGCTGAAAGCGCATTATCCCGAGGAATTCTACGCCGCTTCGATGTGTTTCGACATGCATCAGTCGGAAAAGCTTGCCGTGTTCGTCGACGATGCGCGCCGGTATCCCAACGGCAATGGCGGGGTCGAAGTCCTGCCGCCTGACGTCAATCATTCGGAAGCGCGCTTCACCGTCGAACAGACCGATCATGGATATGCCGTACGTTACGCACTCGCAGGTATCCGCAATGTCGGCGAGAAAGCGATGGAGGCCATCGTTGCCGAACGTGAGGGAAGCGGACCTTATACCAGCCTCCAGGATCTGTTCGAACGGATGCCGAAGGGGGCGATGAACTCCCGCCAGCTTGAGGGCCTTGCCGCCGCTGGGGCTCTCGACGGGCTTGAGCCGGACCGTGCGAAAGTGTTCTCCAATGCTGACATGCTGCTGGCTGTGGCAGATGCTGCAGAGCGCGAGAGATCAAGCGGGCAGGCCGGGCTGTTCGGCGGCGAGGGCGAGGTGGAGGACAGCCTGCGCCTGAAGGAAGTGGAACCGTGGACCCGAGCGGAACGGATGGCCAAGGAACGCGAGAATTTCGGGTTCTATTTCTCGGCCCATCCCGTTCAGCAACATTGGCCGATTGCATCGGCGAACGGCGCGCGCACTTATCAGAGCCTGATCGAGGCAGGGGCGCCTCCAGGTGGTCGCTCGTCTGCCGTCATGGCCGCCATGGTCGAAGGTTACAGCAAGGGGCGGACGAAACGCGGTGCCGACTTCATCCGCGCGGATTTCTCAGATTCGTCCGGGCAGTTTTCGGCTGCGTGTTTCGAGGAAAGCCTGGTGCCTCAATTCGAACGGTGGGCTTCCGATGGCACATGCCTGTTGCTGACGGTCGAGCTCGACGCGCCCAATCCGAATGACCCGCCTCGTGTCACGGTGCGGGGCGCACGCCCTCTCGACGAGGTGAAAGGCGCGACGCGGATGATCCTCACCCTCGACGTACTGACACCGGAAGCGTTGACCGAACTGAAGCTGCAGCTGGGAACAGAAGGCGGCGGTGAAAGTGAGGTAGTGGCGAGGCTGGTGCTCGGCGGCGGGCGCGATGTTTACGTGCGGCTAGGCCGAAATTTCACGCTCGATGGCGACCTCGCCGAAAGGATCTCGGCGGTGCAGGGATTGGATAAGGTGATGCTCCAGCCCTTGCGGTCGAAGGCGAGCCTACGTCTCGTCGCCTGACTGCGGCTCAGGTTTCCTGACAAACGTATCGGTGTAGCGAGCGAGAAGCATCAGCAGGCTCGGCACGAACATGGTGTTGACGATGTCCTTGAGGTTGCCGACGGGTTTCAAGGGATCGTCATCGGCAATCGAATACTGGATGTCCCAGACTTCCCCCAGCAACGCGAAGGCAAGGACGAGCAGCCATGGTTTCCAAGTCGATGCGCGCCAGCCGAAAACCACGCAGCTGCCCAGGAAAATCAGCACCGACACGTGAAGGTGCAGTGCATCCTTGCTGAGGTCGGTCAATTCGACGAGTACGTCCTTGGCCTGATGAAATAGGATCATTTCCGGCCTCTGCCCCCGATTGCAAAGCGCGGCAAGCCTCGGCATGAAGGGGGCAAGTAACAACACGGAGAGGAATTTGATGCTTGGAGCCATGCAGGACTGGACCATGCGTGTCACCCATGTGGTCGATCACGCTGCTCGCGAAGCCGGCACGCGTGAAATCGTCACGCGATGGGCGGACGGAAGCGAAACCCGGACCGATTGGGCAGGGGTTCGCCGCGACGCATTGAAAATGGCGCAGGCCCTCCAGGCGCTAGGTATCAAGAAAGGCGACCGCGTTGCTAGCCTGGCGATGAACCATTCGCGCCATTTGGTGAGCTGGTACGGTGTCGCAGGGATGGGCGGCGTGCTCCACACGGTCAATCCACGCCTGTTCGACGATCAGCTCGAATATATCGTCAACCATGCCGAAGACCGTGTCATGCTCTACGATGTGGCTTTCCAGCCGATCGTCGACCGGATGAAATCGCGCTGGACCACTGTCGAACATTATATCTGCTACGACTCCGGCGAATATTCCCAGTCTTTCGAAGACTGGATTGGCGAACAGGATGGCGATTTCGAATGGGTCAGCGGGGCCGAAACCGACCCCTGCATGATCTGCTATACCAGCGGTACGACGGGCAATCCCAAAGGCGTGCAGTACGAGCACCGCTCGACTGTCCTGCATGCCCTGGCGGGATTGCAGCCTTCATCTTTCAATTTTAGCGCGTCGTCGGTAATGTTGCCGGTGGTGCCGATGTTCCACGCGGCCAGCTGGGGGCTCCCCTACGCAGGCGGTATGGCGGGCATCAAGTTCGTCTTCAGCGCCGTCAACGATCCGGCGGTCCTTCACGATCTGATGATCCGCGAAGGCGTGACCGACAGCGCAGGCGTGCCGACGGTCTGGCTGGCGCACTTCCAGTATTGCGACAAGGAAGGCATCGATCTTCCGCCCCTGAAGGCGGCGACGATCGGCGGCTCTGCTGCGCCGCGCTTCATGATCGAACGTTTGATGAAGAACGGGACAAGGGTCCAGCACGCCTGGGGCATGACTGAAACCAGCCCGATCGGGACCGTGGGCGGGCCGACCTGGAACTGGGATCAGCTCAGCTTCGAGGAAAAGGTCGAAATGACGATGAAGCAAGGGAGACCGGTTTTCGGCGTCGAGCTTCGCACCGTCGATCTCGACGACATGATGACCGAATTGCCCCGCGACGGAGAAACGTCGGGTGCCCTCCAGATCCGCGGCCCGTGGATCATCAAGCGCTATTTCAAGGCCGAGAAGGATGCGACGAACAACGAAGGTTGGTTCGATACCGGCGACGTCGGCATCATCCATCCCGACGGCACCTTGCAGCTTACCGACCGGACGAAGGATGTGATCAAGTCTGGCGGCGAATGGATCAGCTCGGTCGAACTCGAGAATGCAGCCGTGGGTCACCCCGACGTTGCCGAGGCGGCGGCAGTGGGCATGTACCATCCCAAATGGGATGAGCGCCCCGTCCTGTTTGTCGTCAGGAAGCCGGGAAGCGAGCTGACCAGCGGCGAAGTGATCGAATTCCTGACCGACAAGGTCGCGAAATGGTGGCTGCCCGATGCTGTCGAATTCATCGACGAAATCCCGCACACCGCGACTGGCAAGATCAGCAAGAAGGACCTGCGGGACCAGTTTGCAGACTATAAGCTGGAGACCTGAGGCATGGGCGACATAAATTACATCGACCCATCGCCGATCAATTTTCAGGCGTTCAAGGATTTGTCTCGCGACGAGCCGATCCACATGCTCAACCTGCTGCAATATCGTGATCTCGCCCAATATCCCGCCGGGCACGAGCATCACGGCAACGGGTGGACCGGCAAGCGCGCCTATGAGGAATACGGAAAGACCAGCGGGCCGATTTTCCGCCGTGTCGGCGGCAAGATCGTCTGGCGCGGCGTTTTCCAGACGATGGTGACGGGGCCGGAAGATCGCCGCTGGGACGATGGTTTCGTCGCCGAATATCCAAACAGCGGCGCTTTTTTCGAAATGATCAAGGACCCTGACTATCAGAAGGCGGTGGTGAATCGCACGGCCGCGCTTGTAGATAGTCGGCTGGTCCGGTTCAGGCCGGGCGAAGCTGGCGAGGGCTTCTGATCAGGCAGCTTCGGGTACAGGATCGCTTTGCCAGGCCGGTGTGGCCGGGCGGGCGAAAATGAAGATTCGATACGCCATCAAATAGGTCGAAATGGCAATTGCGGCTCCGGCGATGCCGTCCACGGCATAGTGCCAGCCCAATGCTATCGAGAGCGTGAAAATTACGCACCAGGCTGCAATTGCTGGTGCCAGCCAGCGGCGGTCGAGGGCATAGGCCGCTATGACGACCCAGCTGCTGGTCGTCACGTGCATTGAAGGCATCGCGGAAATGCCATTGCCAGCGCCGTAACTGCCGCTCTGGTAAAAATCCCACAGGTAATTGGCGACGATCAGTGTTTCCTGATTGTGCTCCATTCCGGAGAACCTGTGCCCATATCCCATGGCTTCGAAGAAGATCGGGCCAGCGGCGGGCAAAAGGCTGTGCACCACCGGCGCTGCGACGGACCAGAGCGCGAAGTAGGTCACGATGATTGCCGACCTGCGCGGCGAGGGGGGAGCGAAAGCGGCCACCAGCAGGGCGATCGCTATCGAGAAGAACCACGCCGGGTGATAGATAACGCCGGCGAAAGGCACATTCGCCCATGACAGCAGCGTCCATGGGTCGTTGCCGAGAAAAATGGCCTTGTCGACATTCGCAAGAAGGGGATCGGCCCAGAACGGTACCAGCTTGTTGAGCAGGGGCTTGATCCACATGAATGTGATCATGTTGATGCCGGCAAGGGCAACCAGCAATGCCGCTTCCATGATCCGGCGCCAGTTGGATTTCGCCATCCGAACAAGCGTTTGCGTCGGGCAGGCAACACGGTTCAGGACCATGCTCGCATATACGCCGATGAGCGTGAGCATGGTGGCGGCCGCCATCCAGGCAGGCATGATGGCCATTGCCGGGAGCAGATCTGCGATCGAACCTGCATGCCATGCAGCAAAGCAGGCCGGCGCCAGCGTCAGAACAATACAGGCGATCCAGGCTCTAACGTCGAGCATCGTTCGCGCTGCGTGGTGGCCATTTTCCATCCCCTCGCATTACGCCGTCTTGGTAAACATGCGGTTGAGATTTAGGCGCCGATCATCGTCACAACAGGCGCAACTGTCCTCCTGTTTCGGGTGGACGAAAGCGTGTGCAATCGAGTTCGAATTTCGCGCCAGTTGATTTGGTGGATAAGCCAGCGCGCTTGCACGCGATGCGAAACCGGGTCCGGAAGAGTTCGGCCCAAACCCCGCTCGGCTTGAGGCGCGTGAAGAAGTTGGGATCGTTGTCCTTGCCCGACCTGATCGAGCGCACGATGCCCATAACCTTGCCCGCGCGTTCTGGGAAATGGACGTCGAGCCATTCTCGGAACAAGGGCGCCACTTCGTGAGGCAGCCTCAACGGTATCCAGCCTGCACTATCGACGCCCACGGCAGCGGCGCGCTGTACGATCTCTTCCATGAACTCGTCGGTCAGGGCGGGAATGATGGGGGCGATCGAACAATGGGTGGGAACACCGGCTTCGACCAGATGTCCCAGTGCCTTCAACCGCTTCGCTGGTGCTGCCGCTCGTGGTTCGAGCATGGAGGAAAGCTTCGGGTCGAGCGTCGTTACGGAAATTGCGACCGCGACGAGCCGGTGCTTCGCCATTTCGGCCAGCAGGTCGATATCGTCGATGATCCGGTCCGACTTGGTCGTTATCGTGACCGGATGCCGGGCATCGAGGCAAACCTTCAGAACCTCGCGCGTTATCCGATATGTTCGTTCAATCGGTTGATAGGGATCGGTGTTCGTGCCCATCGCAATCGGTTTCGGGCGGTATTTCGGCTTGGCCAGCGTCTCTCGCAACAGGTTCGCCGCGTTCGGCTTCGCGAACAATCGGGTTTCGAAATCGAGACCGGGCGACAGGTCATGATAGGCGTGGGTAGGGCGGGCGAAGCAATAGACGCAGCCGTGCTCGCAGCCTCTGTAGGCATTGATCGACCGATCGAAGAATATGTCGGGTGACGTGTTGAAACTGAGGATCGTTTTCGGGTGTTCCTCGGTCACTGTCGTCCTGAGCGTGACGGGAGGTCCGTCGAGCGATTCCATGTAGTCGCGCCAATCGCCATCGGCCTCTCTTGTGGAAAGGCCGAACCGTGTCGGGACGCTACCCGATTGGGCGCCCCTGCCATGGATTGGTGCCTGCGACATGTATCGCGGATACGCCAATCATCGGAACGAAACAAGAACAACATCACGTGATTGCTTGCGTCATCTGCTCTTGGGAGCGGAGGCCGAAACTACTTTTCGTTCAGGCGGGGCATCAATTCCACGAAGTTGCAGGGCCGGTTCCGACTGTCGAGCTGTTCTGCGAGGATGCCGTCCCAACCGTCCTTCACCGCTCCATTGGAACCGGGCAGGGCGAAGATATAGGTGCCGCCGGCTACAATCGCGCAGGCGCGCGACTGGATGGTGCTGGTCCCGATGGTCTTGTAACTGAGCCAGCGAAAAAGCTCGCCGAAGCCCGGAATGTCCCGGCCATCATGTTTCGCCTTTACCCGATCGAGAGCTTCTGGAGTGACATCGCGCCCCGTCAGTCCGGTGCCACCAGTCGATACGATCGCATCGATCTGCGGATCGGCAATCCAAGAAGTCAGGCGATCTGCAATTACTGCCGCGTCGTCTTTCTCGATAACGCGCGCTGTAAGGACATGACCAGAATCCTTGATCCGGTCAGCCAGGATGTCGCCCGAGGTGTCGTTCTCGGCGGTTCGAGTGTCCGAAATCGTCAGGACAGCAATATTGATCGGTTTGAAAACGCGATCAGGGTCGATTGACATCGGACCCGCCTGCTACCCGTTTTCCGTTCAGGTCTGGAAACAGCGGCCAGATCCCCTGCGCAAGAGCTTGCCTGCTCGGCGATTTGGCGCCAGCCTGTCGTTCGTACATCCAGTAGTTGCGCATGACGATCGCGACGTATCCGCGCGTCTCCCAGTAGGGGATCGATTCCATATAGAGAAGCGGATCGCCCTGGTCGCGAACCTCATTGTTCCAGCGCGTAACCGGTGTGAGGCCGGCGTTATAGGCTGCCATAATTTTCGGCAGGAGGCCCTGCGTGCCCGGATTATCGCGCAGCATCTCGAGATTACGCTGGCCGAACGCCAGATTGACCTGCGGGTCGTTCAAATTGACGTAGCTCGCGTTCATGTCGAGCCGCCCGGCATGTTGGCGGACCGTGATCGGAGTGATCTGCATCAGGCCGCGCGCGTTCGCGGGGCTGACAGCCCGCGTCTGGAAATTCGATTCCTGAAGGGCGTGTGCGAAGGCGAGGGCGGGATCAACTTTCCACCCGTCGCTCGGTATCCATTTTGCCGTCGGATAACGCAGCGCAGGTTCCGCTTTCGCCCCATAGGGCGCGTTGTGCGCCATCCAGAGCTGGGTCTGCGGCATGCCGAGCTCGCGTGCGAGCCGTGACAGCGCGTCATACTCGTTCGGATCGCCTATCCGTGCCTGGTGACGCAGGACTTCGTCCGCCAGACCTGATCGCCCGATCTCGTTTAGCGCAACCGCAACCCGAACGTTGGGTTCGTCGCGAAGCTTTTGCCAATCGTCTTGCGAGAAATCGGCCGATGCCATTTCTGTCGGCAGGTCGATTCCGAGCTGTTCGTAGGCAAGCATGCCGTAAAGCGTTTCATCGAATTGCGCGGCAGCTTTCAGATGCCTGTCCGCATCGGCGGGACGGCGGCAACGGGTGAAGGCGCGCCCCGCCCAGAAATGCCCTGCGGATCTCAATTCCGGGTTCCTGGCGCCTGCGGCTGACCTGGCGAAGGAATCGGCGGCAATATTGCAGTCACCCAGGCGCCACGCGGCAAGGCCGGCAACCCAATCGCCCTCGGCAACCCAGTCGCCGCTACCTTCACCAACCCTCTGCGCCATCGCCAGCGATGCCGCGTCCTGGTTCTCGATGTAATAGCTCCATGCAACGCGCTGGCGCCATTCGGCTCTCGCTTCGGGGCTTAGACTTGCGTCGATACCGTCCAGCAACAGCCGTGCGCCGTCGGGATCGTCATTCTTGATATGGTCGAGGATTTGGGTCCGGACAGACGACGGCATCGTGCCATCTTCGACCGTCCGGGGAAGAATCCGCTTCGATGAATAAGGCTGGCGTTTGAAGCTTCTTTCCGTGGGCAGCGGCGGGATGTTTTCAAGGCCGCGTTTTGCCCCCAGCCTGCCAAGTTGCTCTGCTTGCGGGAGTAACGTGCCCTCATCGAACCATGCGGCTACCTGTTCTGCCGAAACCTTGGGGCTGTTCGCGTCGGTGTAGTATTCCGCTTTCGCGACCTGGTGCAGCGGTCCGGTTGGACGCTCTAGAAACAGGCTGTCGACCTTCTCCCAATCCTGCCGCTCGATCGCGCGGAAAACCTCAGAGTAAAAGCGACGATCCGCTTCGCTCAGCACCGCGGGAACCGCGGTCTGGCTGATCCGTGCCTTGAAATATTCTGCCGTGGTGTTCGATTGCGCAAACGAAGTGGCAGGCATCGCCACGCCAGCAGCAAGCAGGATTGACGAAGTTAGTCTAAACGCCGTTCGGCTCATGTCAGTTCGCGGTCCAGTCAAGCCATCTACGCCAGAAATTAGCCTTGAGCCGAGGCATGCCCATCATGCTCTCGAGCCCTTCGGCAACCATCAACGGAGTGCTGCCCGTTTCATGGTTTAATTCACGTAAAGATCGAGAGTCCTGCGCCATATCGTGCCCCAAAAGTGGCAGGATGTTTGCGCCGAATGCCAGAACGCGTCGTGGCGCGACCAGAGCGACATGATGTTTGAGCACTTCCGCATAACCGGCCTGAAGCATGGTCTGGCCATCGGCCAACGGTGTAAATCGGGGAAGGGCGGAAGCGATATAGACCCGGTTTTCGCCGATCCCCATCGCCTTCAGCATTCTGGAAAGCAGACGTCCTTGTGCCCCGCTCAGCAGTGTCTCCTCGTCGTTTTCTTCCGGATCGGTCACCAGGATCATCAGGTCTGCGCCCGGATTCCCTCTTGGTGCGACCCTGCCGCGCGGCCCGATGGCATCGAGGCCGGGCGCGGTCAGCCACCATTCGATGAATGACGGGAGGTCTGTCGGTCGTTCCCCAGCGAAAAGGCTAATTTTTTCAGGCGGAGCCGCCGGAGTGTCGCGTTCAGCCTGTTTCGGCTGCATTTTCGGCGCTTCGGCGCCACTTTCAACGTCGCTTTCCCCAAGCCAATCCGTAACGTCATCGTTGAATTCGCAATCCACGCCTGCATCGCGCCACCAGTCGATCGCAGAAGCGATTTCGCTGGCCGAAAGAGCGGGTATATGGGTGTTGCGATCCGACATAGTGTCCGTGGGAGGTCTTGACCTTCGAAATGCCAGCAATCAAGGCATAGTGCAAAGGTTTGGATATAAAATTCTGAAGGGTGGAGTGCACCATGAGCGAACGTGAATCGATGCCATGCGATGTGGTGATTGTCGGCGGCGGCCCAGCAGGCCTGACCGCGGCGATCAAACTCAAGCAAATCAACGAAGAACTCGAAGTCGTCGTGCTCGAGAAGGGTTCCGAGATTGGCGCGCACATCCTTTCGGGCGCCGTGGTCGATCCCAAGGCGCTCGACGAGCTGTATCCCGACTGGCGCGACATGGACTGCCCCATGGCCGAAACGCCGGTAACCGATAACTGGCACTGGGCGCTCAGCAAGAACGGCAAGACCTCGCTTCCGCATTTCATGATGCCGCCTTTGATGAGCAACCACGGCTGCTACACCGGCTCGCTCGGCAATCTGACCCGCTGGCTAGGCGAACAGGCCGAAGCCCTGGGTGTGATGGTTTTCCCGGGTTTCCCCGCTGCAGATGTCATGTTCGATGACAATGGCGCCGTGACCGGCGTGATCACGCAGGACATGGGCGTTGCTGCCGACGGCAGTCACAAGGGCGACTACCAGCCCGGCATGGAAATCCACGCGAAGTACACTCTGTTTGCGGAGGGTGCTCGCGGCAATCTGACCAAGAAGCTGAAGGCGAAATACGACCTCGAGGCGAATTGCGAGCCGCAGGTCTATGGCATCGGCATCAAGGAATTGTGGGATATCGATCCCGACAAGCATGTGCCGGGCCGCGTGATACATACGCAGGGCTGGCCGCTGTCGGAAACCGACAACTGGGGCGGCGGCTTCCTCTACCACCAGGCCAATGGCCAGGTCGCGCTCGGTTTCGTGACCGCGCTCGATTACAAGAACCCGTATGTTTCGCCCTACCAGGAATTTCAGCGCTGGAAGCAGCACCCGGCGATCCGCGAATATCTCGAGGGCGGCAAGCGTGTCGCCTATGGCGCGCGCGCCATCAACGAAGGCGGTTGGCAGTCCGTGCCCAAGCTCGCCTTCCCGGGCGGCGCCCTGATCGGTTGCGCTGCCGGCTTCGTCAATGTGCCGCGCATCAAGGGCAGCCACACCGCGATGAAGAGCGGTATGCTCGCAGCCGAAAGCATCGCGGCGGCGATCGCAGCTGGCCACGAACACACTGAAGTATCGGATTACGAGGCGAACCTTCGCGAAAGCTGGATCGCCAAGGAATTGAAGCTGGTCCAGAACGCGGAACCGGCAGTTGCTAAGTTCGGCGGAGAGATCGGCACGATCATCGCCGGTGCCGACATGTGGATGCGCACGCTAAAGATCGGCCTGCCGATCAGCATGAAGCATCACCGTGATTACGAACAGCTCCAGCGCGCCGATCTTTATGCGCCGATCGATTACCCCAAGGCTGACGGCGAGATTACTTTCGACCGCCTGACGAACGTCGCATTCTCGTTCACCAACCATGCAGAGGATCAGCCCAACCATCTCAAGTTGAAGGATCCGGTCCTCCAGAAGGAAAGCGAGCTCAAGGTCTTTGCCGGCCCTTCGACGCGCTACTGCCCGGCGGGCGTGTACGAATGGCTCGCTGACGAGGACACCGGCGAAATGCGCTTCCAGATCAACTCGCAGAACTGCGTCCATTGCAAGACTTGCGATATCAAGGACCCGAACCAGAACATCGAGTGGACCACGCCTGAGGGCGGCGGCGGCCCGAACTATCCGAATATGTGATCGCGCCCCTGCGTGACGTTCGCGGAAACCGCATATGCCAAGATCAACCTCGCGCTGCATGTCCGCAGGCGGCGCGAGGATGGCTATCACGAACTCGAAACGCTCTTCGCCTTCGTTGACAACGGCGATGTGCTGAGCGCGCATGGGGCCGAGCGAGACAGCCTCGAAACCGTTGGCGAGTTCGCGGCCAACATCGACAATCCTTTCGGCAACCTCGTGATGCGAGCGCTCGCCGCCTTACCGCGCGAGCAGGGCATAGCCATCACGCTGGAGAAAAACCTGCCCGTGGCGGCGGGGCTGGGTGGCGGTTCGGCCGATGCCGGAGCGCTGTTCCGCATCGTCGAGGCTCTGCATAGTCTGCCCGATGACTGGGAGGCGCGCGCAGCGCGGCTTGGTGCCGATGTTCCGGCCTGTCTTCGCAGCGAAATGGCGATCGGGCGCGGAACCGGAACCGATCTCGAACCGGTGAAGAACGACCTTGCCGGTACGCCGGTCCTGCTCGTGAACCCGCGTATCGGTGTTCCCACAGGCCCTGTTTTCAAAGCATGGGATAGTGAAGATCGCGGCGGGCTGCCCGATGGCACGGCGCGCCAGATCGCGCTCGCCGGGCGCAACGACTTGCGCGATGCTGCCATCTCGATCTGTCCCCAGATTGCGGGGGTTCTGTCGGTGCTTTCGGAAACCGGATGCTGGATGCACGAAATGTCCGGCTCCGGCGCGACCTGTTTCGCGCTCTATGATAGCGCTGATCAACGCGACAAAGCCGCAGAAATGCTAAGGGTTCAGGAACCCGATTGGTGGCAGATGGTAGGTTTGTTGAGATGATTTTGGATGACAAACCCTATCGCCATGTCGGCGAGACAAGACGTGGCGGCTTGGTCTGTGTCGCCGATCATGCCTCCAACTACGTCCCGGACGATATCGAACTTGGCATCCCCGCCGAGCTTCTGACGCAGCATGTAGCAGTCGATATCGGCGTCGAAGGAATTGCAGAGCGCATGGCGCGGCGGTTTCGCGTCCCCGCCCACATTGCCTGTGTCAGCCGCCTCGTTTGCGATCTCCATCGTGAAGAAGATCACCCGGGTGTCGTACCTACCGAAAGCGACGGGCATCTGATCCCGGGCAATATCGGGGCAGACATAGAGGCCCGGCTCGAGCGGTTTCATCGACCATACCATCAGGCAATGGAGAAGTGGCTCGACGCGATCGAGCCCGACTTGATCATCTCGCTCCACAGTTTCACGCCGAAGCTTGCGACCAGCACGGAAGAGCGACCGTGGGACGTGGCGCTGCTCTACAACACCGATGACCGCGCCGCACGGCATGCCATCCGGCTGTTCGGCGAACAGGGTCTGACCGTTGGTGACAACGAGCCCTATTCGGGCAAGGATCTGAACGCGACGATGAACCGGCATGCCGAGGCCAAGGGACGCAATTACCTCGCGCTCGAAGTGCGGCAGGACCTCATCACGACGAAGGCTGACCAGGCGCGCTGGGCATCGATGATTGCAGACGTCGCAGGCCGCGTGGACCTCGCCCTCAAAGCCGAAGCCTGACCAGAGGTTTGTAGCGGGCATCGCGTCGCTCCAAGATTTTCTGTGCAGGATCGACCTGTTGCAGGGTTCGGTTTGCTGTCAAAGCGGTTGGCGACTACCATTCGAGCGCAAACCGGAGTTCGACAATGCCAGCCTATCGTTCCCGCACAACCACTCACGGTCGCAACATGGCCGGTGCGCGCGGATTGTGGCGCGCGACAGGCATGAAGGATGGCGATTTCGGAAAGCCGATCATCGCCGTCGTCAACAGCTTCACCCAGTTCGTGCCAGGGCATGTTCACCTGAAGGATCTCGGGCAGCTGGTCGCGCGAGAGATCGAAGCTGCGGGCGGTGTTGCGAAGGAATTCAATACCATCGCCGTGGATGATGGCATCGCGATGGGCCATGATGGCATGCTCTATTCGCTGCCGAGCCGCGACCTGATCGCCGACAGCGTCGAATACATGGTCAACGCCCATTGCGCCGATGCCATGGTGTGCATCTCGAACTGCGACAAAATCACGCCCGGCATGCTCATGGCGGCGCTGCGGATCAACATTCCGGTTGTGTTCGTGAGCGGCGGGCCGATGGAAGCCGGCAAGGTCGTGGTGAAGGGCAAGGAAGTCGCACTCGACCTGGTCGATGCGATGGTCGCTGCCGCCGACGAGTCCTACACCGACGAGGAAGTCACCGCGATCGAGCAGAATGCCTGCCCGACCTGCGGTTCGTGCTCGGGAATGTTCACGGCAAATTCCATGAATTGCCTGACCGAGGCATTGGGCCTTTCGCTGCCGGGCAACGGGTCCACGCTGGCAACGCATGCCGATCGCAAGAGCCTATTCGAGCGCGCAGGGCGACTCGTCGTCACGCTGGCCAAGCGATATTATGAGGAAGAAGACGAAAGCGTCCTGCCGCGATCCATCGCCAGCTTCGAAGCGTTTGAGAACGCCATGAGCCTCGATATCGCCATGGGCGGTTCGACCAATACCGTGCTTCACCTGCTCGCTGCCGCTCACGAGGCTGGCGTCGATTTCACCATGGAAGACATCGACCGGTTGAGCCGCAAGGTGCCGTGCCTATCGAAAGTCGCCCCGGCCAAGAGCGACGTTCACATGGAAGACGTTCACCGCGCGGGCGGCATCATGTCGATCCTCGGCGAACTCGAGAAAGCGGGCCTGCTCCACACCGCGCTTCCGACGGTGCACAGCCCGACAATGGCGGATGCTCTCGATGACTGGGACATTGGCCGCACCCAGAACAACAAGGTGCGCGAATTCTTCTCGGCTGCTCCGGGCGGCGTGCCGACGCAGACAGCGTTCAGCCAGTCGCGCCGTTGGGCTGAACTCGATCTAGACCGCGAGAACGGAGTGATCCGCAGCGCCGAGCATGCTTTCAGCAAAGACGGCGGTCTCGCGGTCCTTTACGGGAACATCGCGCGCGACGGATGCATCGTAAAGACGGCCGGTGTCGACGAAAGCATCCTGCAATTCGCGGGTCCGGCCAAGGTTTACGAGAGCCAGGACGATGCCGTGACGGCAATCCTCACCGGACAGGTGGTGGAAGGTGACGTCGTGGTTATCCGCTATGAAGGGCCTCGCGGCGGGCCGGGGATGCAGGAAATGCTCTATCCGACAAGCTATCTCAAATCGAAAGGGCTGGGCGCCGCCTGCGCGCTGCTGACCGACGGGCGCTTTTCGGGCGGTACGTCGGGCCTCTCCATCGGCCATGTTTCGCCGGAAGCGGCAGAGGGCGGCGAAATCGGCCTGATCGAGAACGGCGACCGGATCGAAATCGACATCCCGAACCGTACGATCAACCTGATGATCCCCGACGAAGAGCTTGCGGCAAGGCGTGCGGCAATGGACGCAAAAGGCAATGGGGCCTGGGCGCCGTCGGCCCCGCGGGAACGAAAAGTGTCGCAGGCCCTTCAGGCTTATGCCGCGATGACCACGAGCGCAGCCAAAGGTGCAATTCGCGACATATCCCAGCTAAAACAACGGAATTGATATGAAAGCACAGATCACCCTCGCAGCCGCAGTTTCCTGTTTGTTGGCGGCATGCTCTTCCGAAAGCGAAGCACCGCAAGGCGAGGTGATCCAGTGCGCAATCGGCGCAGGAGCAGAATTTGCGCCGTCCTGCACCTACCAGGAGCGCGAAGGCGGGCGAGAGGTCGTGGTCTATCACCCGGATGGAGGGTTCCGCAGGTTCAGCATGCTGCCGGGCGGCGCAGGCGTTGCCAGCACTGATGGAGCCGAACAGGTCATTCAGGGCATGATGGGCAACAATCTGGAAGTGACAGTTGGGGAAGATCGCTATCTCTTCCCGACCACGCCAGCCCAATAATGGTTGAATCGCAGGTCCTGACCGTCGCCCAGATGAGGGCAGCCGAACAGGACTTGATCGATCGCGGCTCGAGCGTCGATCGGCTGATGAAACTCGCAGGCGATGGTGCGGCCGAATGGGTCTGGCGGCTCGCATCGCGGCGCCGTGTTACAGTACTATGCGGGCCGGGCAACAATGGCGGCGATGGCTATGTGATCGCTGAAAACCTTCGCCGCCGCGGAGCGGAAGTGACCGTGGTCGCCCCGATGGCTCCCAAAACGGATGCTGCGAAGTCTGCACGTTCCCGATTTGGCGGTCCGGTCGTCTCCGATGGAGGTAAGGCGAAGGGCGGAGTGCTGGTCGATTGCCTTTTCGGATCCGGCCTGACGCGCCCCCTGGAGCCAGAGCATGCCTTGGCTCTCCGCGACCTAGGGAAACGTCACGAGCAACTGATCGCTATCGACTTGCCATCGGGGATCGAAAGCGATGGCGGCAAGATCCTCAATGAGAACCTGCCCGCCTATGACCTCACACTCGCGCTCGGCGCATGGAAATATGCGCATTGGCGGCTGCCAGCACGTTTCAGAATGGGGGAATTGCGGCTCGTTCCGATCGGCATCGGCCATTGCGAGAGTGCAGCAAGGCTGATTGGGAAGCCGAATATCGGCCCCCCTGCAAGCGACGCGCACAAGTACACGAGGGGCTTATGCGCGGTAATTGCCGGCAAAATGGCGGGTGCTGCCTTGCTTTCGTCCAAGGCGGCGATGCGGGCGGGGGCGGGCTACGTCAAACTCGTTTCCGATCATTCGCACCCATCGGCTCCGGCCGGATTGGTGCTCGAAACCGGCGATCTAGACGAAGCGTTGGCACACAGGCGGGTGAGGGCGGTGCTTATCGGCCCCGGACTTGGCCGCGACGACGAAGCACGTTCTAAATTGGCGAGTGTGCTGGCATCGAAAAAGTCCGCGGTCCTCGATGCGGACGCCTTGCACTTGCTCGATCCGTCACAGCTGCAACGCGATTGCTCTTACTTGGCGACGCCGCATGACGGTGAGCTTGAGGCGCTTTGCAGGAATTTTGCTGTTCTGGCCGCCGATCGTGCGGGCAAAGCGCTGGGCCTAGCGAAGGCGAGCGGAATGGTGGTCGTCGCAAAGGGTCCGGACACGGTTGTCGCCGCGCCTGATGGGACTCTGGCTCTCGCTAAACCGGCACCGACCTGGCTCTCGACAGCCGGAACTGGCGACATATTGGCTGGTATCGCCGTCAGCAGGATGGCGACAGGCATTCCGGCGTTCGAGGCTGCATGCGAGGCTGTCTGGCTGCACGGCGAGGCCGCACGCCTTGCCGGCCCCGCTTTTATTGCTGATGACCTTGCACACAAAGTAGCGGACGCTATGGCCGCCGCCTTGTAAGGCAGGGCTGATGACCGAAGATCAAGAAATTATCCGGATCGCTGCGAAGGGCGATGGCGTCGCGGCTGACGGCAGGCATTTTGCCCGAACCGCTCCGGGCGACATGGTGAAAGCCGACGGGACGATCGTGCAGGGCCCTCATCACGTCGTGCCGCTCTGTCGTCATTTCGGAACATGTGGAGGATGCCAGCTCCAGCATCTCGACGAAATTTCATTGGCCGGTTTCGTGACGGACCGCGTGGTCAATGCCGCAGCAGGCCAAGCTATCGAGGTCGGCGAACTGTTGCCGACCCATCTATCGCCGCCCAGAAGCAGGCGCCGTGCCACAATGCACGCCATGCGCGTCCACAATGGCGCTGTTATCGGGTTCCGCGAGGCCGGCTCGCACCGGATCGTCGACCTGACCGAGTGCCATGTCGTAGCGCCCGAAATCTTTGCCGCAATCGAGCCTCTGCGCGGCTTTGTTGCGAGGCATGCCGGGAAGGGGAACCTCGATATCGAGCTTACGCTGGTCGATCAGGGCATCGACTGCAGCATCAGGAACCTGACGCTCGAGGGTCTGGCTGCAACCGAAGCTGCCGTGGAGCTTGCCCAATCCGCCGGTTTTGCGCGGCTATCGGCCGATCAGGGATACGGTGCCGAGACGATGTGGGAGCCTGAGCCCGCGACTGTCACTCTTTCCGGCGTTGCTACACCGATCCCGGTCGGGTCCTTCTTGCAGGCAACGCGTGACGCCGAAAATGTCATGGTCGCCGACGCGCTGGCGTGGTCGCAAGGAGCTTCTACGATTGCCGACCTGTTCTCAGGCTTGGGCACGTTTTCCTTCGCTTTGTCAAAAAAGGCGAAGGTGCTGGCCGTCGAGGCGGCGAGGGAACAACATCTTGCCTGCAAGACCGCCGCCGGGGTCTCTGGCAGGCCGGTCCATGCAATGCACCGTGACTTGTTCCGTAATCCGCTCATGTCCAATGAAGTCGGACGTTTCGATTGTGTTCTGCTCGATCCTCCACGGGCAGGGGCGAAGGAGCAGGTCGGCCAGATCGCCGCAAGCAATGTCAGTCGCGTCATTTATGTCAGCTGTAATCCTTCCAGCTGGGCGAAAGATGCCAGGAAGCTGGTTGAAGCAGGCTTCAGACTGGAAAAGCTAAGGCCGGTCGGACAATTCCGATGGTCGACGCATGTCGAATTGACGAGCTATTTCACGCGCTAGACGGCGCGCAGGGCATCCAGGATTTGGTCCCTTAGCCAGACTCTTGCGTGTGGCTCGACGTAGGAGTGGCCTGCACCCTCGCACCTGCGAATCCGAGGGTCGGTTCGGTCCCAATTACTCTCGAATACCTGTGCCGTCCGGTCAGCTGTTGCCAGCAGGAAAGTGACCCTGCCTTCAAATTCGGCGATGCCGTCAGCCATTTCGTGTGCGAGCGTGCTCTGCGGAGAATTGGACTTGGTGGCATGGATAAGGCCACGCCCAAGCTTGCGCAGGTCGACGCCGCCTTTGACAAGGCGCAGGACCTCTGCGGGGTTCTTCAATTTCTCGAGATAGCGCGCCCGGATGGCGTCCGGAGGAGGGGCGGCATTCCCGTCGCCGCCTTCGATTGTCCAGGGGTTGGAGAGTACGAGACTGTCGCATCCTGCGCCTCTTGCCAGCATCAGAGCCGAAGCTGCATCGCAATTGCCGAAACCAACCACTCTTTCGAGCTGAGGAGAGATTGCACGAAATGCTTCAAGTGCCGCCCGCAAGTCTTTCTTGGATTTACGAAAACCCCGATTCTCACCCTCGCTATCACCGACTCCGCGACGGTCGAACCGGAAAACCGGAAATCCCGCCTCAGCAATATCACGAGCGAGTGATGCTTGGCCCGAATATGCCCCCGCTCGTACTTCATTCCCACCGGTTACGATCAGAAGTCCGGTCTTGCCCAGGGCGGTGTCGATCGTGCCGGCAAGGCGGTGGTCCTTGCATTCGAAATTCAGCTGGAGACGGTTCACTGCGACTCTCCATCGCCAAGCAGGGCAACGGCAATGATTGCCGCAAGAGCATCTGCCTGCTCGGGGTCCTCATCAGGCTCTGCGCGCAGCCACAGCCCCGCTCCACCGATGTTGGATTGGGAGATCACGTCTTGACCGGAAACCTGCTGAATTTCCGCCACTTCCAGATCGGCAAATAGCCTTGGGCCCATCTGCCATCCGCCAAGCTCGATGCCCTGTGAACGGCCAAGTTCCTGCATCTGCGCCATGGTTTCGTCGCGGCCCGCCTCTTTGGCTGCGATCGATCGAGCGCGCATCATCGAGCGTAGAAGTTTCGGACCCGAGAGCGGGGCATACTGCCATCCTGGAAGGGCTGAAGGTGACAGAAGGGCACCAGAACGGACCGCAAGCACATGTGTAGCGCGCAATGCTTCCGCTGCCGCCGCGATGGCGGCCTTCCAGCCCGAAAGCGTCTGCTGGTCGAGCGGCTCGCAGCTTTCGTTCGTACCCGGTAGATCCGGCAGGAAACTGTCGATGCCGGACAGGTCCAGGCGCCGCATGATCTCTACCGTCGTGCGCCTCAGCTTGTTCGCTTCATCGAACAGTGCGGGGATGACCAGCAGGCGATGCGCTCTGCTCTTGTCGAATTGCACGACAAGTTCCTCGCTGGTTTCGCCAGCGATGGTGGGGCAGTTCCAGGTTGAAATCACCGCTGGGGCTCAGCCTTCGACCATCTTGGCTTCGGCAAAGGCGAGAAGGCCGCCGTATGTCTCCAGCATTTCACCATCGACGTCATCATCGTCGATCATGATGTCGAGCCGATCTTCCATTTCGGTCAGCAAGCCTGCGACTGCCATGGAATCGAGTTCGGGCAGATGGCCGAACAAGCCGGTGTCCTGATCGAAACCGGCGACGTCGTCGGGGTCGAGTCCCAGTATGTCGCACAGGATCGACTTCAAGCGGCGGTCGATTTCCGCGCGACTTGGCGGCAGTCCTTGCTGGCCGCTGCTTTCACTGACTTCGGGTTGGCCCGTCATATCCCTGTCCGCTGCCGTAAAACGGTGGCTGGCCTTAGCCTTGGCCGCCGTGGTTCGCAAGCTGTCGCAGTTTTCGCTTGGCCAGAGCCGGCCAGGCCGCCGGTTGGCGTAGGTCGAGGCAGTCGATGCGATAGCGCGGGCGGACCTGCTCCATCCAGTCTGCCTTGTAGGCGTCATTGCCGGTCCCGAAGTCGATCAACTTTGCATGGTCGACATCTATCGCATGCTCGAACAGGGCTGCGCTCAAGGTCGTCCCGGCGGACAAATGCTTCATGTCTTCGAGATGGGCGAGCTTGTGGATGTAGGCAGTGCCGTTTTCGACGGTCCAGAATTGCGCCGCAACGGGATTTCCCTCGTGACGGGCTATGCCAAGGCGCAGTCGGCCTGCCATTCCCTCTTCCTTTGCGAAGCGCCGCAGCATGGCCGGGTCGCCTTCTTCGGGCTTCCAGCTATCGGCATAGATCCGCTCGTATGCAGCCCATCCCGCCTCATCGAACTGCGTGAGGACCTCAACATCGACCTTCTTGGCCTTGCGTTTCAGCGTCGTGCGCATTCGTCCCGGTCGCTGGGACCAGTAGTCGGCAAAGCTACGATCACCCACTTCGAGGACATGGTTGTGATCGCATTGTTCGCATAGCACGCTCCACCCGGCCTTTGCGAAGGCTGCCTCGAGCCGGCTGGCTGAGCCATCCTCGTCCGGAACGGGCCAGAGCGTGACGCGATGTGCGCGCTCGCGAAGCTGGCGGGCGATATCGACCAGCATTTCCTGTCCGCGCGGACCGCCCGGTGCCAACTGCCGCCAGGTGAAGCTGTACCAGCTGCGGAGCGGTTCGATACGGCCGTCGCACTCGGTAAGGGCGAGCGCCGCATGTTCGTCGCCGTCAGAGGCGAGGGCGACGAGCGGCATCATTCCCGCATCCTCGAGCAGTGCAAACCACTCGGAACGTTCAAAAGGTGACGGAGCCGGCTGACACAGGTCACGCAAGACGTTAACCGTCTTGTGGTAACTGATCGCTGTCACACGCTCTTCCTTCCGGACATATTGATGCCTGCCTCGCTCGATTCCACGCCCAAACCCATTGATCACATCGCCGAGTGCGGTGCTGATGCCGATCAGGCGCTGGTCCTGCGTGACGCCGCATTTAACCATGAAGAGTTAAGACACCGTGTTGCACGCATGGCGTCGTGGCTTGAAGCGCATGTCCCTGAAAAGGGTGCACGGGTCGCGACCTGGGCGGCAAAGGGTGAGCTGACCTGCCTGATGCCGCTGGCCGCTGCGCGTGCGGGCCTGGTCCATGTGCCGATCAACCCTCTGCTCAAGCATATCCAAGTCGCGCATATCCTGGCGGACAGCGGTGCAATGATGCTGATCGCGACGAAGGCGCGGCTGAATTCGCTCGAGGATACAGACATTCCGCCGGGTTGCGTGGCGGTTGAAGAAGGCGAGGCGCTGGCAGCATTCGCGGCGCATGCGGATATGCTTGGTCCGTCAGAGGCGGATCCGGAAAGTCTCGCGGCCATCCTCTACACCAGCGGTTCTACCGGGCGGCCCAAGGGCGTGATGCTGAGCCATACCAATCTCTGGCTCGGCGCGGTCAGTGTCGCAAGCTATCTCGAGATGCAGTCTGACGATGTGACATTGGCGGTCCTGCCGCTGTCGTTCGACTACGGCCAGAACCAGCTGTTTTCGACCTGGTACGCAGGCGGATCGGTCGTGCCGCTCGATTATCTGTTTCCCAAGGATGTCGAGAAGGCATGTGCCAAACACGGCATCACCACGCTGGCTGCGGTACCGCCGCTATGGGTCCAGTTGACGGAGCTCGACTGGAGTCCGGAAGCGAGCCAGATCATGCGGCGTCTGACGAATAGCGGAGGCGCGCTGACGGTGGATCTGGTCAATGCGCTGATCGAAGATTTTCCCGATGCGCGGCTGTTTCCCATGTATGGCCTTACGGAAGCGTTCCGGTCGACATTCCTCGATCCTGATCTTGTGAAAACCCACCCTACATCAATGGGTAAGGCGATACCTTTCGCAGAAATTCTCGTAATCGGGGATGACGGTGAAGTTGCCGATCCGAACGAGGAGGGTGAACTGGTTCACTGCGGACCGCTGGTGGCTCATGGTTACTGGCAGGATCCGGAACGGACCGCCGAAAGGTTCAAGCCTGCACCGCATGCAAGCAGATATGGCGGGATGGCTGTCTGGTCCGGCGACAGGGTCAAGCGCGACGAGGACGGGCTGCTCTATTTCGTCGGACGCCGCGACGCGATGATCAAGAGCGCGGGCAACAGGATCAGCCCTTCAGAAGTCGAAGAAGCTGCCCTTGCGACCGGGCTCGTCGCAGAAGCTGTCGCGCTCGGGATCGCCGATGACCGTCTGGGTCAGGCCGTGCATCTTGTCGTTCGCCCGTCTGCTGAGGCGCAGGACAAGAAGGATGACCTTGCGCGCAACCTGTCGCGCGAATTGCCGAACTTCATGCAGCCGAAACAGATACACTGGCGCGAGGCCATGCCGCTGAACCCTAACGGCAAGGTCGATCGAACCGCGCTGATGCAGGAACTCTCCAAATGAAGCCTCTTGGCCCGATTCCCGCCGGATACGAAGCGAAGGATGGCGAACTCGCCATCGGTGGCCGCACCGCCAGTGATTTGGTTGCAGAAGCTGGCGATACGCCTCTGTTCGTCTATTCCCGGTCCCATCTCGACCAGCGTGTCGTAGCGCTGAGGGCTGCGATGCCTGATAGATTGGGCGTCAATTACGCGGTGAAGGCCAATCCCTTCGCACCAGTACTCGATCACATGACAGGGCTTGTCGACGGGTTCGACATCGCATCGGGCGGTGAACTCGAAATGGTGCTGGCTGCAGGGATCGATCCGGATCGCGTCAGTTTTGCCGGTCCGGGCAAGCGGGATGCGGAATTGAAAGCCGCGATCGAAGCCGAGGTTACCCTCAATTGCGAGAGCGAGGGCGAAGCCGACCGGGCGCTCAGCATCGGCGAGACACTTGGTGTAGCCCCGAAGATCGCGATCCGCGTCAACCCGTCGTTCGAACTCAAGGGTTCTGGAATGAAGATGGGCGGCGGCGCAAAACCTTTCGGCCTCGACGCCGAACGCGTCCCATCGCTGGCGCGCAAGGTTATCGCCAATGGGGCGGATTTCCGCGGGCTGCATATCTTCACCGGCAGCCAGGCGCTCAGTGCGGATGCGCTGATAGAAACGAAAGGTAACGTGCTGAATCTGGCTGACGAACTTGCCGGAGAGATCGGGGAGCCCTTGCCCAAGCTCAACATGGGCGGCGGTTTCGGTATTCCCTATTTCGCGGGCGACGAACCGATCGATATCACGGCAATCGGCCGTGCGCTGGAGGACAGGTTCGCTCGCCTGCCAGCGAGCCTGCAGGACGCGCAGCTTTGCATCGAACTGGGCCGTTATCTCGTTGGAGAAGCGGGTGTTTATCTGTGCCGGATTGTCGACCGGAAGGTTAGCCACGGGACTACCTATCTCGTTACCGACGGCGGATTGCACCACCAGCTTGCCGCTTCGGGCAATTTTGGAACGGTAGTCCGTCGCAATTATCCAGTTGCGATCGCTACGCGCTTCGACGCCGACCCGGCAGAGGAAGTGAACGTCGTCGGATGCCTTTGCACCCCGCTAGACCGCCTTGCGGATGCAGCCATGCTGCCGCGCGCCGAAGTTGGCGATCTCGTCGCAGTGTTCTGCGCGGGGGCATACGGGGCCAGCGCATCGCCGAGCGCGTTCCTGGGACAGGGGCCGGCCCTCGAGATGCTCGTTTAACCATCGGGTAAGCTTCGTCCCGAAATGAGACCCGGGGCGAATTAGCCATTCAATACTAACGCAATGTTCACCCTTTTAAGCGAGGAAGGCCGCCTGTTCCGCGGGATTTGGACAGGCAGGTCGCTCCTGCCGCGCGTCTCTTCCCGCTGCCATGGCAAGGAAGAATATCGATGCGTTATCCGATCAACCGGTCTCTCCACACAGGCGTCGCCCTTGCGCTGATTGCGCTTGGAGGGTGCACGGCAGGCTCCGACAAGGAATTGCCGCCGGCTTCGTTCGTGGCCCTGCAGGAAGGGCCGGGCGAAGAATATGTGATCGGTCCGCTCGACGAATTGACGATCCACGTCTGGCGTAATCCCGAACTGAGCGCAGAGAAGATCCAGGTCCGTCCAGATGGCAGGATCACCATCCCGCTCGTTCGCGACATGCCTGCGGTCGGCAAGACCCCGACCATGCTGCAGGAAGATATCCGCCTGCAGTTGTCGCAGTACATCGAAGAACCGATCGTGTCGGTGATCGTCAACGAGTTTGCCGGCACGTTCAGCCAGCAGGTTCGCATCGTCGGTTCGACCGAGAAGCCTGCCTCCTTGCCATACCGCGCCAACATGACCGTTCTCGACGCGATGATCGGTGTCGGCGGGCTTGGCGAATTTGCCGCAGGCAACCGCGCCAAGCTGATCCGTTTCGACAAGCAGAGCGGCAAGCAGCAGGAATATGGCCTGCGGCTGACCGATTTGCTGAAGCGCGGGGACAGCAAGGCCAACGTGATGCTCAAGCCGGGCGATGTGATCATCATCCCCGAAAGCACCTTCTAAGAGGCCGCGCGCGGAATGAACGAAGTTTTCGAAGAGCTGCGCTCGGCGCTCTATTCGGTGTGGCATCGCCGATGGCTGGCGCTCGCCGTCGCCTGGGGTGTGTGCATCCTTGGCTGGCTGGTCGTGGCGATGATCCCGAACAGCTACGAATCGCGGGCTCGGATCTATGTCGACCTCGACGATGTGCTGAGCGAACAGATAGGTATCGCTGGCGATGGCCGTCAGGAAATCCAGCGCGTTCGCCAGACGCTGGCAAGTTCGGTCAATCTCGAGAAAGTCATCCGCTCTACCAGACTGGGCGACGGTATCACCGAACGTTCCGACATGGACAATGCGATCGCGGATCTGACCAAGAAGGTCAGCATCAAGAGCGAGGAGGACAACCTCTTCGAACTGGTGGCGACAGTGGGCAAAAGCGACCTGTCGGATGCAGAGAATGCCGTATTGGCGCGCGACGTCGTCCAGAAGCTGATCGACATTTTCCGCGAACAGAACATTGTCGGCAATCGCAACGAAGTTGCCGGGACCATCGTTTTCCTCGACCAGCAGCTGGAAGAGCGCAAACGCGAGCTTGAGGCGGCAGAACAGCGCCGCCTGGCGTTCGAAGCGCAATATCCAGAACTGATTGGCGGTTCGACCACGCTGGCGACGAAAATCCAGCAGTCGCGCACCGAATTGCGTGGGATCGAAGGCGATCTGGCCGCTGCACAGAGCGCGCTTGCTGCCATCAACGGCCAGCTTGCAGGAACGCCGCGCACAATCGTCACCGCTGGCGATGCTGGAGGATCGCGCGGCGCGCTGATGCAGGCGCAGGCCCAGCTGGCACAGCTGCGCGGACGCGGCCTGACCGACTCGCACCCCGACATCGTCGCGACGAAGAAGCAGGTCGATCTCCTCCGCAAGCAGGTTGCTGCAGAGGGGCCGGATTCGGTCAGCGGCCAGCCCAATCCCGCATATACTTCGCTGGTTTCGATCAGGGCAGAACGCCAAGCCAACATGGAAGCGCTGCAGGCGCGCCGTGCGGCCATCCAGTCAGATGTGGCAGCGTTGATGGCCAGCCAGGCGAGCGAACCCGAGGTCGCTGCCGAGGCGAACCACATCAGCCGCGATTACGAAGTGCTGCGCAAGAAATATGACGAACTGCTGCAGGACCGCGAGGAAATCCGCCTGCGGGGGCAGGTCGAAAACGAGCGGTCGTCGTTCAAGTTCGACCTGATCGATCCGCCTGTAATCCCGCAGAAACCGGCGGCTCCGAACCGTCCGCTTCTGCTGATCGGTGTGCTGCTTGCAGGTATCGGTGCGGGCATCGCTGCAGCCTTTGCGATGGGCCAGCTTCGTTCGACCTTCAGCACCGCAGGGAAGCTCGAGCGTGCGATGGACCTGCCGGTGATCGGCAGCATCTCTCTGACGCTCAAGGAAGGTGCCCAGGCGCTGCAGGCGAAACGGCTCAAGCAATTCATCGGTGCGAGCGCAGGATTGGGCGGGGTCTTCATGATCCTGCTCGCGATCGAATTCATCCAGGTCGGCAAGGTGGCGTGAGGGGCATATGACCGAACACAGCAAAATACCCCTCGATCACAAGACGCCGCTGGATAGCAGTTCGTCCCTTTTCGAGCGTGCTGACGGCGCATTCGGTTTCGGAGGGCTGAAGCCCAAGCTGCCGCCGAAGGATCTGCCTAAGCCGACGGTCCGCCGAGGGGTGCAAAACCCTCCGGCACAGCCGGCAGTCGAGCCAGCGCGGATGGAACCAGTTCAGGCTCGGCCCGCACCAGCGATAAGTGAGCCGAAGGCGGCCCCATCGCCTGCGCCAGAGCGGTCGGTTGAATTTGCTGCACCTCGGCAAGCGGTAAACCGTGAGCTTTTGCGCCGCAACGGGCTGATCGATCCCGATGGCCCTGTGACAACGCTGCTCGAGGAATTTCGCATCGTGAAGCGCGAACTGCTCGGCGATGCGCGTGAAAGCGGCACCGCCAATGCTCGCCGCATCCTGGTGTGCTCGCCGCATCCGGGCGAGGGCAAGACCTACTGCGCGATCAACCTTGCCATTTCGATGGCCGCAGAGCGGGATATCGAGGTGCTGCTGGTAGATGCCGATTTCGCAAAACCGTCGATCCCCGGCCTGTTCGGGCTCGAGACCTCGGCAGGCCTGATGGACTGTCTTTCGGATCCATCCCTGAAGCCGGAATCGCTGGTCATCCCGACCGATATCCAAGGGCTTTCGGTCATGCCTGCGGGCAATCGCACCACGCGCGATGCGGAATACCTAGCAAGCAGCCGGACCGCCGAGGTGCTTGCCCGCCTGACACAGGGTGCGCCCAACCGGATCGTCATTTTCGACACCCCGCCGGCGCTTGCCGCTTCACCCGCTGCCGATCTCGCCAGCCACGTGGGGCAAGCGCTGCTCGTCGTTCGGGCGGATGTAACCGGACAAAATGCGCTCGAGG
Organism: Altererythrobacter epoxidivorans; assembly: GCF_001281485.1. Classification (NCBI taxonomy): domain Bacteria; kingdom Pseudomonadati; phylum Pseudomonadota; class Alphaproteobacteria; order Sphingomonadales; family Erythrobacteraceae; genus Altererythrobacter; species Altererythrobacter epoxidivorans. Next base: position 1,252,169 of record NZ_CP012669.1, on the reverse strand, counting down.
ATGCCTGCCAGCTCCTCTCCGCATGCCCGGATATCAAGCTCTTGCTCAATGCAACTCACTTCAGCCCCTCAGGCCGGACCTTTGGTTCCTATGGCGGCTACGGGAGCGAATAGAATGCGTTTTCCCTCTCTCATCCCGGCGGGTATCGCCGTTCTGACCGCGCTCGGTGCGCCTGCGGCTGCGTGGGCGCAGGATGCCGAACGCCCGTCGGGCGGCCGCGTCGTCGCCGTGCAGCCCTATATCGAGGTCTCTCAGATATTCCTCGCGGAACTGTCTCCGAACGACGACGTGCTGACCTACACCCAGGTCGCAGCAGGCGTGGATGCATCGATCGCCGGTCGCAACAACGGCGGGTCGGTCTCGCTGCGCTACGAACGCAATATCGGTTATGGCAGCGACACGGTCGATAGCGACACGATCAGCGGGGTGGCCCGCGGCTACATGTCGATCGTTCCCAATTCGGTTACTTTCGAGGCAGGCGCACTCGCGAGCCGCACGACCATCGATGGTAGTGGTGGTTCGGCGGTGAACCCGCTCGTCAGCGAGGATTCGGAAAGCCGGATATATTCCGCATACGCCGGTCCGAACGTGCATACCCGCCTTGGCGATGTGCACGTGAATGCCCTCGGCCGTATCGGATACACGAGGGTCGAATCCCCGGATGCGATCCCGGTGATCGGTGCCGAACCGCTCGACGTTTTCGACGAAAGCGTGACCTATCAGGGCGAAGTTCACCTTGCTACCAAGCCGGGCGAGGTTCTGCCGATCGGTATTGGCCTGGGTGGCGGCATCTTCCAGGAAGACGTCTCCAATCTCGACCAGCGCGTGCGTGACGCCCATGTCCGGGCTGACGTCACAGTGCCTGTGACGCCGACGTTCGCCGTTGTGGCCGGGGTCGGTTATGAGGATGTCGAGATTTCCAGCAGGGACGCCGTTCGCGACGTCAATGGCATTCCCGTTCTGGGCCCCGATGGCCGCCTGATTACCGATAACAGCTCTCCCCGGCAGATCGCCTATCAGGTCGATGGCCTGATCTGGGATGTTGGCGTCGTCTGGAAACCCAGCCGCCGAACGGCGCTGGAGGCGCACGTAGGTCGTCGTTATGATTCAACGACATATTACGGGTCTTTCGCATGGAAACCGAACTCCTATTCGCAGTTCAATGCGTCCGTTTATGACGGTGTCAGCGGTTTCGGCGGGGTAATGACCAATTCCCTGGCTGCGCTGCCGACTGAATTCGAGGCCGTACGCAATTCGCTGACGGGTGACTTCAGCGGATGCGTCGCTGGCGATACCGGATCGAGCTGCGTCGGCGGCGTGTTCGGCTCCGTGCGATCGGCCGTGTTCCGCGCACGCGGCGTACAGGCAAGTTACAGCCGCAAGGTCGGTCGTTTCAATACTTCGATCGGCGCAGGCTATGACCGTCGCAAGTTCATCGCGGCCCCTGGCACCGTGCTCGAGGCAGCGAACGGCGTCGTTGATGAAAGCTATTACCTCGCTTCGTCGGTCAGCGGTGATCTTGGCCAGAACGCAGGCTTCACCGTCAGCAGCTACATCAACTGGTTTGACGGCGGTTTCGACGATGCCGGCGACCTGACTGCAATGGGTGCTTCTGCCGCCTATAACCGCACGATCTCTGAGAAGCTTTCGGCACGTGCTGCCATCGCATTCGACAAGATCGAATCCGACATTTCCAACGAAGACATTGCAGCGGCTAGCGCGTTGCTTGGTCTTCGATACGACTTTTGACCTGTGAAAGGCACGTCATAATGTACGAGCAATTCTATGGCCTGACGGGGCGCCCGTTCCAGCTGACGCCGGATCCCGAATTCTATTTCGAGAGCGCCAGCCACAAGAAGGCTATGTCCTACCTGGGCTACGGCCTCCAGCAGGGTGAGGGCTTCATCGTCATCACCGGCGAGATCGGCGCGGGCAAATCGACCCTGGTGGCGCACCTGATGGGCTGCATCGACCCTTCCGAACTGACCGTCGGCCAGGTTGTGACGAGCGCTCTAGATGGCGAAGAATTGATCCATGTGGTCGCGCAGAGCTTCGGCATTCCCGTTCAGGGGCATGACAAGGCCGCGGCCCTTGGTGCTATCGAGCATTTCCTGGGCGAAGAAGCGCGTGCAGGCCGCCGCTGCCTGCTGGTCGTGGACGAGAGCCAGAACCTCGATATCGGCGCACTCGAAGAACTGCGGATGCTGTCGAATTTCCAGCTCGGCTCCTACCCGCTGCTGCAGACCCTGCTTCTGGGCCAGCCGGAATTCCGCGCGCTGGTCGCAAACCACCCCGGACTTGAGCAGCTTCGCCAGAGAATTATCGCTTCGCACCATCTGACGGCTCTCAAGCAGGAAGAGATCGAGCAGTACGTCGCCCATCGCATGGAGCATGTCGGTTGGGCGGGTAACCCGGAGCTTGGCGCCAATTTTTTCGCCGCGCTCTTCAAGGCGACAGGCGGGATTCCGCGCCGCGTCAACCAGGTGATGAACCGCCTCCTCTTGCTGGGTGCGATCGAGGAAGAATCCTCCTTCACCCCGGCAATGGTCGATGTGGTCGTCGCAGAGATGACGGGTGATACCAGTCGCGGTGCAGAGAATGCCCCGAGCAAGGCACCGATTACTCCTGTCCAAGCGGTTGAGAGTGCTGCGGCAGTCGAACCGCTCGACGATGCAGCCATGGCCGGAATGCTGGCGGAACGCGACGCACGCATTGCCGAACTCGAGCAGGCAGTCGCCATGCTTCGGGAGGCAAGCCAGCGTCCTGCAACGCCGCAGGAAATCGATCCCGCGTGGCTCAGCAATTTCGAAGATCGCCTCGAAGAACAGGAATATTCGCTGCGGCATGTGCTGACCATGCTGATCGAATGGTTCGAGGATACGTCTGAACGCGAGGCCGCGTAATGACGGATATGAGCGGCCACCCGGCTGCCCCGACGGCAAGCGATCACAGGATCGTCAACGGCCTCTCGGTCGATGTCGAGGAGTGGTTCCAGGTCGGTGCGTTTGAAAACGTGATCGATCCGGCAGACTGGGACAGTCTGGAATCGCGCGTGGAGCGCAACATTGCGCTCATCCTCGACCTCTTCGAGGAAGCCGGAGCCAAGGCGACGTTTTTTACGCTCGGGTGGGTGGCTGAGAGGCATCCTGCCATGATCCGGCGGATCGTCGATGCAGGGCACGAGATCGCCAGCCATGGCTATGATCATGCGCGCGTCTTCACATTCGATCGCGCGCAGTTTGCCGATGATATCTCAAAGGCGCGCAAGATTATCGAGGATGCGTCCGGTCAGAAAGTGATCGGTTACCGTGCACCCAGCTTTTCAATCGATCAGCGCACGCCTTGGGCTTTCGAAGTGCTGGCAGAGCAAGGCTATGCCTATTCGTCGAGCGTCGCACCGGTCACGCACGATCATTATGGCTGGCCCTCTGCGCCGCGCTTTGCATTCAGGCCCGTTGCAGGCGCCGACCTGGTCGAGATACCGGTTGCGACGGCAATGATGCGCGGCAAGCGGCTCGCGGCAGGCGGCGGCGGGTTCTTCCGCGTCCTTCCCTACGCATTTTCACGCTGGGCGATCGAACAACTGAACGATGAAGCGGGCAGGCCCGCACCCTTCTATTTCCACCCGTGGGAAGTCGATCCCGACCAGCCACGCGTCGCTGGCGCTCCGCTCAGGTCGCGGGTGCGCCATTACACCAACCTTTCGCGCATGGCGGGCAAGCTGCGCCGGTTGCTCCAGGATTTTGCTTGGGGGCGGATGGACACGCTCGCAAGTCTGGAAGCGGCGAGGGCAACGGATTTTCCGGGATGAACGCGCCGCTCAATCCTTCGACCGTTTCCTTGCGCGTACCCGATCTGGGCGCGCCCGACGAGGTGCGCCGGATCGAGGGTTTCGTCACCGAAATGGGCGGTACGTTGTTCCACACGCCGCAATGGCTGGTGGCCGTCGAAAATGGGGCAGGACCCAAGGCGACCGGGCTGCTGGCAGAACGCATAGGTTCGATTGTCGGCTGGCTCCCGCTGTCACAAGTGCATTCGCCGCTGTTCGGGCGCGCGCTGGTCTCGAGCGGCTTCGCGGTCGGGGGCGGGGTTCTCGCGACAGACGATCGTGTGGCAGAACGGTTGTTCCGGGGCGCGCAGGAGCTCGCCGTCAGGACAAACTGCCCTTCTGTCGAGCTTCGCGGCGGTCCCGTTCCTGCCAGTTGGAATAGCTGGAGTGATCGGCACGCCGGTTTCGTAGCCGAGCTCGCCGGGGATGATAAAGCGCAGCTGCTATGGATCCCGCGCAAACAGCGGGCCGAAGTTCGCAAGAGCCTGAGCGGCGATTTGCAGGTGCGTGTCGGCCGGGAAGAGGCAGATCGCGCTGCGCATTACGCGGTGTACGCCGAAAGCGTTCGCAATCTCGGGACGCCGGTGTTTCCACGCAGCCTGTTCGACGCGATGCTCGACAGGTTTCGCGATCAGGCCGATATTCTCACCGTGACCCTTGATGGAGTTCCGGTTTCGAGCGTCCTCAGCTTCTATCATGATGATACCGTGATGCCTTACTGGGGTGGCGGGACATTTGCTGCCCGATCGCTCAGGGCGAACGAGCGGATGTATTTCGAGCTGATGCTCCACGCCCGCCGCAAGGGCATGACGCGCTTCGATTTCGGCCGGTCGAAGGTCGATAGCGGACCCTATCACTACAAAAAGAACTGGGGCTTCGAGCCGCAGCCACTGACCTACGCGGCGTGGAATGCCGATCCTGCCCACGCGCGCAACATAGACCCGACGGATTCGAGTTATTCCGCCAAGATCGAGCTTTGGAAGAAGCTTCCTCTGTCGCTTGCCAATCGCATCGGCCCCTTCATCGCCAGAGGCCTGGCCTAGGCGCGCGACCATGGGCGACATCATCTTTCTGGCGCACCGGATGCCATTTCCCCCGGATCGCGGGGACAAGATCCGTTCGCACCACCTCCTCAAATTCCTTGCCGAAAGAGGCAATGTCCATGTCGGCTGTTTCGCTGACACCGATGCGGACATGGAGGCCGAGGACGATCTTGCGCGTATGAGCAAGAGTCATTGCCTGGTACGCCGGACAAAACCCCTCGTCCTCGCCGGGGCGGAAGCTGTTATTTCCCAATTACCTGTCAGCCTTGCTGCTTTTCACAGCAGGGCTCTCGAACGATGGGTGCGGGATACGGTCGACACGCACGAGATAGAAGCGATCTTCGTTTTCTCGGGCCAGATGGGGCAATACGTTCCTGACGACTTCACGGGGCGTGTCATTGTCGACCTGTGCGACGTGGATTCGGTCAAGTTCGAGGATTACGCGAAGGCTGGCGAGCGGGTCTGGCTCAATGGGCGGGAAGGGCGGCTGCTAGCCCGCGAAGAGGAGCGGCTGGCGCATCGTGCAAATGCCACGATCCTGATCAGCGAGAGTGAGAAGACCATTCTCCAGGGACGTTTGAAGAACGCCGCTGGAACACGCTTGCACGCAATCGGAAACGGTATCGATGCCGAATATTTCGATCCGGCATCGGTACTGCCCGAAGGCAGCATGACCGAGCGAAGCGGACCGCATTTCGTTTTCACCGGTCAGATGGATTACCGTCCCAACGAGCTGGCATCGCTTTGGGCGATTGAGCATTTCCTGCCTGAAGTCCGCGCATACTTTCCAGAAGCCGAGTATCATGTCGTCGGGCGCAATCCGACCGAAGCCTTGCTGGCGAAGAACTCGATCGAAGGCGCAACGATCTGGGGCGAAGTTCCGGACGTGCGCCCGTTCCTGAAGGCTGCCGATGTAGCGGTCACTCCTCTCACCATTGCCCGCGGTGTCCAGAACAAGGTGCTGGAGGCGATGGCGATGGAACTTCCGGTCCTGCTCACGCCCGGCGCGGCAACGGGTATCGACGCTCAGGATGGCCTGCACTGGATGGTTGAAGAGGCGGACGCAAAGTCCATGGCCGACCGGTTCCGGATCATTTGGAGTGAGCCTTCGAAATTGTCAGGGATGGGAAGGGCAGCACGGCAGTTCGTTCTCGACAATCATAGCTGGGACGCCGTCCTCAATCCTCTCGAAGATCTGCTGCTGATGGGAGGGCGCCAGCGTCATGCAGCATGAGCGTTCTTTGAACGACTGGCGCGAGAATGGCGCGCTGACAGGGCTTGCCCCTGCGTGGCGCAGTGCGATTGGGCACCTCGCTCTCGCATGGCTCGCCTTGATCGTCCTGGCTGCCCGTGAATGGGGAGAGATGCTCCACCAGTGGTGGAACATCGATACCTACAATCACATCCTGCTCTTGCCGCCGCTGATCGGCTGGCTGGTCGCATTGAGGCGGCATGATCTGGCGAAGCTACAACCCCAACCGTCTGCAATCGGGTTCGGCTTGCTCGTCGCAGCGCTGACACTCTGGCTCTCCGGAAGGATGACGGGCGTCAACCTGCTGGCACACGCCGGTGCAGTCGGGGCAATTATGTCCGCAGTAGTGCTGGCCTTGGGCATCCGCATCGGTGCCTTGCTGGCATTGCCACTGGGCATGATGGTCTTCCTCGTCCCGTTCGGCGATGAGATCATTCCCCCTTTGCAGATGATCACTGCCCGTATCGCCATCGAGCTTACCCACTTGAGCGGTGTGCCAGCGACTGTGGACGGCATCTACATCGACACGCCGGTCGGGCTTTTCATCGTTGCCGAGGCGTGTTCCGGCGTGAAGTTCCTGATTGCCATGGTCACACTGGGTATCCTGGTATGCTTCACGGCCTTCGAGAAGTGGTCGAAGCGTGCGCTGTTCATGGCCGCTTGTGTAGTCGTGCCGATCATCGCCAACGGTATTCGGGCATGGGGCACGATTTTCATCGCCCAGAGCCAAGGGGTCGAGTTCGCTGCAGGTTTCGACCATATCTTCTATGGCTGGATATTCTTCGCCATCGTACTTGCCCTCGTGCTGGGTGCGACATGGCGCTTCTTCGAGCGTAATCCGGAGGACGCCGGCTTTGCGCTGTCTGAAATCGACAGCAACCCGGTCCTATCGAAGCTGTCGCGCTATGATTTAGGAGGGAAAACGGCAGTGATCGGCTTCCTTGCGATAATCGTCCTTGCCTTTGCCGCGTCGATTTACGCTGCCCCCACTGTACTGTAAGCGCCGACGACATGTGCGGGATTGCCGGAATTTTTCATGCGGAAACGCCCAAGCCGGTCGATCCGCGACGGGTCGAGCGGATGTGCGACGCACTCGTCCATCGGGGGCCGGACGGGTCGGGGGTCTGGACCGGTCCGGGGATCGGCCTCGGTCATCGCCGCCTTTCCATCATCGACCTGGAAGGGTCGCCGCAACCCATGCATGCGCTCGACGACCGAGCGGTGATCGTCTTCAATGGCGAGATCTACAATTACCGGGAATTGCGGCGCGAGCTCGAGAAGCTGGGCGCCAAGTTCAGGACCCAGGGCGATACCGAGGTAATTCTCGCTGCCTGGCAGCAATGGGGAGCGGAGTGCCTGTCGCGGCTGGACGGGATGTTCGCTCTCGCTATCTGGGACAAGGCGAAGCGCACCCTGTTTCTCGCCCGGGACAGGCTGGGCGTAAAGCCGCTGTTCCTTGCGCAATTGAGTGACGGAGGGATCGCCTTCGCTTCGGAATTGAAGGGCATACTCGCCCATCCGATGTTCAAGCGCCGCCTCGATCCGCTGGCGATCGACGACTACCTCGCCTGGGGCTACGTGCCCGACACGAAATCCATCCTTGCTGGCGTAGAGAAACTCCCGGCCGGCCACTTTCTCCTGATGGAACAGGGCAAGCCGGTGCCACGGCCGCAACGCTGGTGGGACATCAGTTTCGCCGAACGCCGAAAGGGCAGCGAAGCTGATCTATCGGCCGAACTCGTCCATTTGCTTCGCGAGGCGGTGGAAAGCCGGATGGTCGCAGACGTTCCCCTGGGCGCGTTCTTGTCGGGCGGGGTGGACTCGTCGTCTGTCGTCGCGCTGATGGCAGAGGCGAGCAATGCTCCTGTCCGTACTTGCTCGATCGGTTTCGACGACAATGCGCTGGATGAAACTTCCTACGCACGGCAAATCGCCGAGCGCTTTGGAACCGATCACCGGGCGCGGGTCGTCGGCCAAGGCGACTTTGCCGAAATCGATACGCTTGCGGCGATGTTCGACGAGCCTTTTGCCGATGCCTCCGCCCTTCCGACCTGGCGCGTTTGCCAGTTGGCGCGCGAGGACGTCACCGTGGCACTCTCCGGGGATGGGGCAGATGAAGCCTTTGCCGGTTATCGCAGGCAGGTATTCCACCTGCACGAGGAACGCGCCCGTGCGATCATCCCGCAGCGCGTTCGCGAGACGATCTTTGGACCGCTCGGCAGGATCTGGCCAAAAGCTGACTGGGCACCGCGACCGCTGCGGGCCAAGAGCACGCTCCAGTCGATAGCGCAGGACGGGAACGAAGGATACGCCCGGAGCCTGTCGATCCTGACGCCAGAACAGCGCCGGGCGCTTTACTCCCCAACAGGCAGGCAGAGTCTGGGGGGATATGAGGCCGAGCGCGACCTGATCGCGCTGATGCGCGATGCGCCCGCACGAAGCGGGCTGGACAGGGCACAATATGCGGACCTGAAGTTCTGGATGCCCGGTGACATCCTGACAAAGGTCGACCGAACCAGCATGGCGGTCAGCCTGGAAGCTCGCGAACCCTTGATCGACCACAGGTTGATCGAATTCGCTGCAACCCTGCCCGAGCGGATGCGGGTGCGCGGGAAACAGGGCAAATACCTGCTCAAGAAGAGCATGGAACGATATTTGCCCGAAAATATCCTCTATCGCCCGAAACAGGGCTTCGTCACTCCGATTGCGGCATGGTTTCGAGGGCCGCTGGCGAACGAAGCTCGCGCTGTAGGCCGCAGTTCGATCATCGCGCAGCTTGGCTTTTTCGACCAGAAAACGCTGCAAGATCAGGCGGAAGCGCATATTTCGGGGCGGGCGGATCATTCGCGTCTGTTGTGGCAATTTGTAATGCTCGAAAGATCGCTCCAGCGGTTGAACCCGTCGGCCTGACGCGCTGTTGCCGAATTGGCACAAAGATTTCCCCAGGAATGATTATCGCGTCCCGGAGCGGCGCGGTTTGAAATTTTGTGTTTGCCAAGGGACTCGCCGCTAGCTTAAGATTCCGTAAAAATATGGTTGGCTCGATGGGAATGGCTGCGCTGACCGGTAACTAAAAACCAGAACTTCAATCTGTTGAACAGGGACGCGACAGAGTGGACAGCAGCTTAAACAGTGCAATTCCTTTGAGTGGTGATGACGAGCTCTTCACCGAAAGCGCCGTTCACGCATCTATTCCCGATGATATTTTCAACCTCGCCGAACTCGATGTCTTGTACGATGACCGTTCACAGGCATTGTGGACGTTCATGAACCCGGCAGGGCGCCCGAGTTTTACTCCGGCGATGCTCAAGGACTTCGAAAACTGGCAAGCCTTGATCAAGCAGGGGTTTGGTCCTGACAAGGTTCCGCTGCGATACCTGATCCTCGGTTCGCGCGCTGCCGATGTGTTCTGTTTCGGTGGCGATCTCGAGCTTTTCCAGCAGTTGATCCGGGAGCGCAATCGCGACGCATTGGTCGAATACGGTCACCGTTGCTGTGCGATCCTTCATCGCAATATCGCGACGCTCGACATTCCGATGCTGACAGTCGGCCTGGTACAGGGCGCAGCCTTGGGTGGCGGCTTCGAAGCCTTGCTGTCCTTCGACTACATCGTGGCCGAACGCAGTGCCACGTTCGGATTGCCGGAGGTAATGTTCGGTCTTTTCCCAGGAATGGGTGCGCACGCTCTCCTCGCACGGAAACTGGGGAGCGCGATGGCCGATCGCATCATCGTATCGAACGAAACCTACACCGCAGAGCAGATGTACGATCTTGGCATCGTCCATCACCTGGCCGAACCCGGCGATGGCGTGAACGCCTGCCGCGATTTCATCAAGAAATCGGACAGGCGGCACGCGGGCCTGGTCGGATCACGCCGGGCGATGAAGCAGGTCTGGCAGCTCGAACTGGCCGAACTGAACCGCATTACCGAACAATGGGCCGACACCGCGCTCGAACTGCGCGAGCAGGACCTGAAGATCATGAACCGGCTTGTTGCGGCGCAGGCCCGGCTTGCCGACCGGCTCGCCGCAGCCTGATCGCTACCTAGCGAGCGTCGACCAGCACGATCTCAGCATCGTCGATTGCTTCGACCTCGATCCGGGTCTCGCCAGTCACCGCAATCCCGTCCCTTGGCTGGGCTTCGATGCCGTTCACGCGAATGCGTCCCTTCGGTGCGACGAGATACTGGTGACGATCGGCACCCGTTTCCCACACCGCCTTCTGCCCAGCCAGCAAGTTTGCAGCAGCAACCCTGGCGTCGGTCCTGATGCCCAGAGTGCCATCGCCTTCGGGATCGCCGCTTGCGAGAATCTCGAAACCGCCGGCGCGCGAGGCACTTGGGAACTCGCGCTGCCCCCAACCGGGCTTTTCGCCGCGGCGGTCGGGTTCGATCCAGATCTGGAATAACGTAGTCGCCTCGTCCTCCAGATTGTATTCGGCGTGCGTGATCCCCGTTCCCGCGCTCATGACCTGAACGTCGCCTGCCGCAGTACGGCCTGCATTGCCCAGGCTGTCCTTGTGGGTGATTGCGCCCGAGCGAACGAAGGTCACGATTTCCATGTCGCTATGCGGATGCGGCGGGAATCCTGACTTCGGCGCAATCGTATCGTCGTTCCAAACGCGGATCGAACCCCAGCCCATGCGTGCGGGGTCGTAGTAATTGGCGAAGCTGAAATGGTGTCTTGCATCGAGCCAGCCGTGGTTGGCTGCGCCGAGCGAAGCGAAAGGTCGAATGTCGATCATCTGGCTATTCCCCATCGGCGGGGTATGTTCTGTCCGCCGGAACGGGAACGATATGGGTACGTGCGGCGTGCGTTCAAGAATCCTCGCCATGGCCAAGGGCCATGTAGTCCGTGCTCTGCATTTCCTTCAGGCGGCTGACGGTCCGCTCGAACTCGAAGCTGCCGTCGCCTGCCTGGTAAAGCTCTTCCGGAGAGGCATCTGCGGTCACGAACAATTTGACGCGCTGTTCGTAAAGCGCATCGACCAGTTTCGTGAAACGTATGGCCTCATTGCGTTTGTCCGGCCCCATTTGCGGAATGCCGACGACGATCACTGTGTGATAGGCGCGGGCGATGGCGAGATAATCGGACGCGCCGCGATTTTCGCTGCACAACCGTTTGAAGCTGAAGACGGCGACGCCCTTCAGGCTCTTGGGAACGTGGAGCTTTCTCCCTCCGCCTAGATCGAGTTCGGCGGACGGCACATGTTCAGCATCCTCGGGCTTGTAGTCGGTGAGGCGGAAGAACGCCTCGCGGACCTGTGCCGTTGCAGCCTCGCCAAGCGGCGTGTGCCATGTGTCGAGATCGCCCAGCCTGTCGAGGCGATAATCCACCGGCCCATCGAGCGCCAGGACGTCGAGTTCTTCCTGCACGAGATCAATAAACGGAAGGAACAGCGAGCGGTTGAGCCCGTCCTTGTAGAGGTCGCGCGGCGGCCGGTTGCTCGTTGTGACCACCGTGACCGCCTCGTCGCGGATCAGCGCCGTGAAAAGCCGGCTCATGATCGCGGCATCGGCGGTGTTGTTGACCACCATCTCGTCGAAGGCGAGGCAGCGAACATCCTGTGCCAGCTTGCGCGCGACAGGAGCAATGGGATCGCCCGATTCCTTGCGGCGCTCCTCCCTGATACGGGCATCCACTTCCAGCATGAATTCGTGGAAGTGAACCCGGCGCTTCCGCATGATCCCGAGGCTTTCGACAAAGAGGTCCATGAGCATGGATTTGCCGCGGCCTACGCCACCCCACATGTAAACGCCGCGGGGCTGGTTCTGTTTTCGTGCGAACAGTTGCGAAAGCAGGCCGCCCGAAGTTTCTGACTCGAGCTCCTTCTGCAGCGCGCTCAGTCGCTCGGCCGCCTTTCGCTGGTCGGGATCGGGGCGCAATTCGCCGGATGCCACGAGCTTCTCGTAGTTGGCGAGCATTCCGCTCATCGGGGCGGAAACTTGCGGATGATGCCGCTATAGGCCGCGACGGTGTCGTCTTCCTGGACGACCTCGCCGCGAACGAATACGAGTTTGCCCGTCTCGCGCATGATTTCCGTTACTGCATCGAGCGGACGCTTGGGGTCACCGCCACCGATAAACTGCGTCGAAAGCTCGAGCGTGACAGATGGGCCGGCATTGCCGCTGCCGACGACATGCATCGTCGTGAACAGCGAAATGTCGATCAGCGACAGGGTGATCGCGCCGTGGATGATTCCCTGCAGGTTCTCGTGCTTGCGTTCAGGAAACATCCGCAAGCGGCACTTGTCGCCTTCCTTGCGAGTGATGAGCCTGCCCATGACCGCGCCGTTGAACAGCGTGTCATCCTTCAGGTTCCAATGATACCAGCCCGGATTTTCGGGATCGGGCCCGTGCTCGAAAACGTCGTCCTTGAAAGCCATGCGGCTCAGATTGCCCGTTCGGCCATCATCTTCTTGGTTTCGGCGATCGCCTTCGCGGGCGAGAGACCCTTGGGGCAGACGTTCGCGCAGTTCATGATGGTGTGGCAACGATACAGGCGGAACGGATCTTCCAGCTGGTCGAGGCGCTCGCCGGTCATCTCGTCACGGCTGTCGGCCAGCCAGCGATATGCCTGAAGCAGGATTGCCGGTCCGAGAAACTTGTCCGAATTCCACCAGTAGCTGGGGCACGAAGTGGAGCAGCATGCGCACAGGATGCACTCGTAAAGCCCGTCGAGCTTCTCGCGCTGTTCGGGCGACTGAAGGCGCTCCTTGCCGCTCGGCGTCGGGCTGACGGTCTGCAGCCAGGGACGGATCGATGCGTATTGCGCGTAGAAATGGGTGAAATCGGGCACAAGGTCCTTGATCACATCCATGTGCGGCAGCGGTGTGATGCGGATTTCGCCCTTCAGGTCCTCGATCGCGGTCGTGCAGGCGAGGCCGTTCTTGCCGTTGAGGTTCATGGCGCACGATCCGCAAATCCCCTCGCGGCACGAGCGGCGGAAGGTGAGCGTCGGGTCGACCTCGTTCTTGATCTTGAGCAGGGCGTCGAGAACCATCGGGCCGCAGTTGTCGAGGTCGATTTCGAACGTGTCGTATCGCGGGTTTTCGCCGCTGTCCGGATCGTAACGATAGACCTTGAATTTCTGGATGCGCGAGCCGCCCTCAGCCTTGTGCTCACGGGTTTTGCCCGTGATCTTCGAGTTCTTGGGGAGGGTGAAAGTGGCCATGACCGATGAATCCTGTTGCTTTTCGAAACCTCTCTAGCGCCTTCGCCAGCGAGAGCAAGCCGCCGCATGTTGAGAGATTTTGTATGACTGTTGCAGCTTTTTTCAATGTCGGTGGCTGGCTGCAAATCCTACGCGATGGAACACATGGAACACAGTCCTGAGGGTAGAAAATTACCGCGGCAACGGCACAGGGTGGGCGTAGCTAGGAACTCGATGATCATCCGGCCTGTTTAAGCATTATGGACGATGTAGGACAGCAGGCACCGTGGCCGCAGCGTGCGGTGGTTTTCGGCGCATCCGGCGCAATAGGCGGCGCGCTCTGCAGGCAATTGGTGGAAGGCGGTGCGACGGTCATGGCCGGATCGCGTTCGGGCACCGCTATCGGAGGCGCGACAGGATTCCGGTTCGACCTCATGGATGAAGGTTCCATTGCGTCGATTGCGGCAGAATTGAAAGAGGTGCCGCCCGATTGTGTGATCGTGGCGACCGGATCGCTGACGTTGCCCGAAGGAACCGGACCGGAAAAGTCGCTCAAGCAATTATCGCCCGATGCCATGGCGCAGGCATTCGCGCTCAACACCATCGGCCCGGCTATGATTGCGAAGCATTTCCTGCCCATCATGCCGCGCGACAGGCGCAGTGTCTTTGCAGCACTATCGGCGCGCGTCGGATCGATTTCCGACAACAGGTTAGGCGGATGGCACAGTTACCGGGCGAGCAAGACAGCGCTCAATATGCTGATCCGGAATTTCGCCATCGAAATGCGACGCACGCATGAGCATGCGATCATTGTCGGTATGCATCCGGGGACGGTCAATTCGAACCTTTCGAAACCGTTCCAGGCGAACCTTCCTGCCGGACAACTGACCGACCCGGACGATGCGGCTTGCAACTTGCTGGCAGTCATCGGCAAGCTCGAACCGCACAATAGCGGTAACGTCTTCGATTGGCAGGGAAGGGAGATCCCCGCCTAGATGGTTTCCCCGCTGGCAAGATCGACCTTGCCGAGGTCCCGCTTCAAAGTGAGGTAAGCCATCAATCCCATTACGACATAGCCAACGGCTGCGCCGATCACGAGCGCCCATGCGACGCCTTGTTCCTGGTAATGCTGAACGAGGATAACGAGGGCGATACCTGCCGTTAACACGGTGAAGAAGCGGGCAAGGAGCGACAGGCGCGCGCGGCCGGTCGAATGCAGGACGGGTTCGAACGCGACACTGGCGAGTTCGATACTCGAAACCACCGTCAGCGGGATCAGGATTGTATAGCCCATGCGGAATTCCTCCCCGCCGAGAAGCGCGAGGATATGGCCGCCGACTGCGGAAACGAAAATCACGACCAAGGCGCCGCCCACACCGGCGAGGCGTGTCGTCTGCCATGCCAGCCGGCGGAACTCCTGCGCTGCCGAAGCCACCCTTGCACGGGCGATTTCGGCATAGGCTGCGCGGCTGAGCAGGCCAGAAAGTTTCGACAGGCCCTGAGCCAGCTGGTGAGCGAGGCGGTATATGCCGGCTGCGCTCGTTCCGACGAAGTATCCGACTGCGAGCAAAGGCCCGTGTCGGAAAACGGCTTCCAATGTTGCGCTGAGGTAGGTGATCCCGAAAAAGCGGATCAGGCCCGGATTTTCATGGCGAGCCTGGAAAGCACTGCCGAGGAATTTGAACCGGATCGATTGCGGACTGAGGCGCCGGGCGACGATCCAGTATATCGCCGCTTCGAAGAGGTCGATGATTGCCCATGCGATGAGGAAACGTGCAAGGCTGGGTCCGGTAAGGGCAATGACGGCAGCAGCAATCAGGCGCCCTGCCGGGACGATAGCCTCGACATAAACGGCGATGTCGAAGCGATCGAGGGCACGCACGATGCCGGTAGGCGCAGAAACGAGGGCCCACAGCGCCGCCACGTTGAACCAGAATGCCGTGTCGATGAGGCGAGGATTGAGGCTCAACTCGGCTGCAAAATGATAGAAAACGACATAGGCGATCGCACAACCGATCAGCGCACCGACGACGTCGAGGATGAAGGCCATCATGCTGAGGCGGCCGAAACCGTCCCAGTCCCCGTCATGGATGTGCTGGACACCGAAACGGACTACCGTGCGCCAGGTCTGGAACCCGGCAATGGCGATAAGCGCCTGCGCGGTACCGAAGATCAGCGAGAAGTGGCCGAAGTCCTTGAGACCGAGCGAACGGGTCAGGATCGCGAGGTAAATCAGCGAACAAACCGCGCCGAAACCCTTGCCGCCCACCAGCCAGGCGACGTTTGTGAGCATTCGCGACATCAACGAACGCGGTTCACGGGTGGCTTGGGCATTGTCCTGCATGGATTTTGCGCATTGGACGAGCGCGTCTCAACGCGCAAGCACCTCGCTTGCAATAGCCACATTCCTTCGGGCCGTTGCTAGTCGCACACTGTGCGCCTAAAGGGCTGCACCATGATCGAACATGCTATTCTCCTGAGCGCGGGCCAAGGCTCGCGACTATTGCCGCTGACTGCCGAACGTCCGAAGTGCCTGATCGATTTTTCGGGCAAGACCTTGATCGAATGGCAGATCGAGATGCTCGCCCGTGGCGGTGTAAAGCGCATCGATGTCGTGACCGGCTTCATGACCGACATGGTGGAAGCGAGGCTTGCGGAGATCCGTGATCCGCGTGTGGAAATCACCTGTCATTTCAATCCGTTCTTCAAGGTTGCCGACAATCTCGGCTCCTGCTGGATCGTTCGCGAACAGATGAAGGGAGATTTCCTCATCCTCAACGGCGATACGCTGGTGTCGGAAGACATCGTGCGCCGTGTACAGGAAGGATCGGACTGGCCGATCGCGGTCACGGTCGATGTGAAGGATTCCTACGACAGCGACGACATGAAGGTCAGCCGCGGCGAGAACGGGCGTCTGGCCCGGATCGGCAAGACCCTGACGGCCGAAGTCAGCAATTCGGAATCAATCGGCTTCCTCGCATTCCGCGGTGAAGGCGCGGAACTGTTCCGGGAAACCGTGCGGCAGACAATGCGCACCGCTGACGGCGTCAATCACTGGTACCTGAAAGTCATCGACATGATCGCCGACAGCGGCAAGGTCGGCACGAAGTCGATCGAGGGGATGGACTGGGCCGAGGTCGATTTCCTCAACGATATCGAGACTGCGACGGCCTTGACCGAACGCTGGGTCGCCGAGGGCTGACTAGCCGAGTAAAGGCGCGAGTTTTTCCTTGAGCGCGTCGATCTGGCTGGCGTCGAGTGCGACGGCATGACCGAGGTCGGGTAGCTTCGGCCAACCCACGTCGACGAATTCGACATCGTTCCATTCGCGTGACCCCTCGTAGCGGGGGATGACGTGGAAATGGACGTTGGGGTCAACCATCATCAGCATCAGATAGTTGATCTTGGCGTAATCGACGAAGGCCCGCAGTGCGCTTTCGATGGCTTTCGTCACCGTCGCCAGTTCGGCGTGCGCTTCTGCCGGCAAAGCCGAAAACTCGGTCGCATCGGACTTGGCCGCAAGGACGAGGCTGCCCAGAGTAGGCTGGGCGGGTCGTAGCAGGATGACCCAATGCTCGAATTCTGCGAGCAGCGTTCCGGGATAGCCGAATTTCTCGATCGTCTCGTTCATGCATCGTCTCCTGCGAGCCAGCTCGTGAGCTGCGCACCCTTCCTGGCGCGGGCGATTTCCGCCTGGACCAGCTGTACCACATGCACGGCGAGCGATGCGACGGTCCACCAGGCGACGGCGATGATGCCGAGGTCGGGCCGGCCGAACAGCATCGAAACGAACAGGATCACCATGTTGGGGTTACGACGCGCCGTGATCAGGCGGAACTGGCTGTCGAACCGCCGCCAGACATGGATGTGCATCATCCCGTTACGGCGCATGAACACGCCTTCGATCAGGCGCTGGACGAGGTAGCCCCCCTGGATGGCCGCCTGGACCAGCCAGAACGTCCGGTCGTCGAGTTCTAGGCCCCAGTAAACGAGGCCGGTTGCCCAGAACCACCACCAGAAAGGCGGGTGGACGAGGTCGATCCCATGGTCGAAGATATTGCCCCACCAACTCGAAGTGATGGTGCAACGAGCGAGCTTGCCGTCGACCGTGTCGAGCACCATGAAAACGAGGCCCATCGCCATGCCGGCCCAGTAATGACCGTAGGCAAAGGCGAATGTCGCAGCGACGCACAGGATCGCGCCGATGGCCGTGACCATGTTCGGCGTCATGCCGACCTTGGCGGCCATCCGTGTCAGGACGAGGGCCCATTCCGGCCAGAGATACTTGGTCAGAATGTCCGTGACGCCCTTGTAGGCGCCGAAATAGCTGGCACGCTCGATGGTGCGAACGGAGGCCGGCTCAAGCTTCATGAGGAACGGGGTCTCGCGCTTCCTCAACTGCTTGTTCTCGATCGTGGGGCCGTCCTCGAAACGGACGATATTGAGCGCACCCGTGTCGGCGATACCCGTGGCCGCGTTTATCGCGTTGCGGATGGATTGCGCCTCTTCCGGGGTTCGCGCATGGGCGAGGGCAGGCACTCCATCCACCGTCAGCACATAACCTGGATGCGCCACCACATGTCGCACCCAGGCAGGATCGGCAGTGTATTGCGCGTTCACGAGAATTGCGGATGAGGAGTCGCTGCCATCGAGACCGAGCGTTGCCCCGAGGCGGCGCGTGCGCTCCTGCATTGTCAGGCCCCAAAGCTTGGTCGGGTTCTGTCCGATGCTTTCGATGGCAGGCATGGAATTGTTGCTGGTCATGGCGCGGGATTAGGCGGCCCGGTGAAGCTGGGCAATGCCTTAGGCAGGCGATACTGACAGGCAAAACCCATACGAGGGGCTGTGCGATGGCTTCTGCGTTGATTATGGGCACCCTATGACCACCGCCAATGAACGCGTGACAGCCCTGATCCTTGCCGGGACTCGTCCCGGTGGCGATCCCCTGGCATCGGCAGAGGGTGTTTCGCACAAGGCACTGCTAGATGTCGGAGGGCGGACCGTTCTCGACCGCGTTATCGATGCCGTGCGGGGCGCAGGACCGGAAAGGATCGTCGTGCTGGCCGATGATGCAGCGGTCGTCGCGATTGCGGAAGCCAGGGGCGCCGAATGCATGGTGCCTGCTACCGGTCCCAGCCAGAGCGTTCATAATGCCCTCGAAGCCTTCGGCGCGCCCATGCTCGTGACGACAAGCGACCACGCGCTGCTCCGGCCCGACTGGATACGGCAATGCATCGACGATACGCCCGAGGCGGCGGACCTTGGCGTCATGCTGGCTCCGCGTCGTGCGGTCGAGGAGGCACTGCCGGGCAACAAGCGCACCTACCTCAAGCTCGGCGATGGCGAGTGGTCGGGCTGCAACCTGTTTTACCTCAAGACGCCTCGGTCCCGCGAGGCCATCCGGCTGTGGATGCGGATCGAACAGGACCGCAAGAAGCCATGGCGCATGGTCGCGAAGATCGGGCCGGGAATGTTGCTGGCATATCTCTTCGGCCGGTTGAGCATGGCAGACGCGATCAGGCGGATCGGCCAGCGCATCGGCATTCGCAGCGAGCTAGTGGCAGCGCGTGACGGGCTTGCAGCGGTCGATGTCGACAAGCCGCAGGATCTCGAACTGGTCCGCGCGCTAATGGCAGAGGGACGGTAACCGCCTTGGCGGTGATGACGTTTTCCTATTTGCAAATCGATTGAAACGGTTAGTCTCGGTGCGACGTGACCTTGGGAGGGGACGCGCGGTGGGATTGCAGAGCTGGTACGATCAACATCTGATGCCGCGACTGGTGGGCTATGCCTGCAGCCAGGGTCAGATCATGAAGCGCAGGTCCGGGCTGGTCCCGCTCGCCACAGGTGACGTGTTCGAGCTCGGCTGCGGCGGCGGGCTGAACCAGCAATTTTACGATACCAATGCCGTCACCAGTTTTTCCGGCATCGATCCGCATGGGATGATGCTGGACGAAGCGCGCAGCCAGGCGAGGGCCAAGGGCTGGGAAGTCGATATCCGCGAAGGGCGGGGCGAAGAAATCCCCTTCACTTCCGGCAGTTTCGACACCGTTGTGTGCACCTTTACCCTTTGCACCGTGGAAGATCCCGCACGCGTGATGAGCGAGATGCGGCGCATCCTGAAACCCGGCGGCAGGCTCCTCTTTCTCGAGCATGGGCGGGCGCCCGATGCGGAAGTCGTGAAATGGCAGGAGCGGATCGAGCCGACCTGGAAGCGTCTGGCCGGGGGGTGTCACCTGACCCGTCCGATCGGATCGGCCCTTCGCGGATCGGGCTTCGAGGTCGAACCCTTGGGGCAGGGCTATCTGCCCAAGTCGCCCCGTTTTGCGGGTTGGAACGAGTGGGGCATAGCGCGCAAGGCAGGCGTGTAGGCGTGAAAGAGGGCGCGAAGCTTTCGCCCCGCGCCCTCTGATTTTCTCAACCGGGATTACTCCCCGAAGGTGCGCTGCCACCAACCGCGACGCGGCTTGCCGTCGTCGGAGCCATCGCCTCCGTCAGTTGGCGTCTCCGATTTTGCCGCCGGTTTGACCTTGGGGGCGTCGGATGCTTCGGCTTTTTCCTCGCTACCATCGGCGGCTTTTGCCTTGGACTTGGCCGGTGCGCGTTTGCGCGCTGGCTTCTTCTTCGGCGCAGCTTCTGCTTCGTCTCCGGTGTCCGAAGGGGCTTCGGTAGTTGCGGTGACGGAGATGTCGTCGGTCAGCTGTTCCTTCACCTCTTCAGCTGCTTCTTCGACCTTCCTTTTGCGAGGTGCACGTTTGCGCTTCGGCTTTTCAGCCGGTTCCTCGGAGGCCTCGCCAGTTTCGGCCGGTTCAGCCTGTACCGCTTCGCTTTCGTCCGCCGCTTTCTTCTTGCGGGGCGCGCGCTTGCGTTTGGGCTTCTCGTCGGTCGCTTCGGCGTCATCAGATGCGGCACCGACGACGGCGATATCGTCCGTTACCTTCTCCGCGATGTCTTCCGCCTTGTCCGCAGAGGCTTCTACCGCATCTTCGACCGTCTCGGCGTTATCGGCGGTTTCGCCATCCTCGCGGTTCTTGCGACGGCGGCGTCCACCACGGCTCCGGCGGCGCTTCTTCTTCGGTGCGCCATCTTCATCGGTGTCGGAGTCGCCATTCGAACGGGATTCATCCTGCTCTTCGTCGGCATCGTCATTCGACGATTCGTCGCCCTGGTCCTCACCGCGGTTCTTGTTTCGCCCGCGACCACCACGGCGGCGGCGACGGCGCTTCTTCTTCGAACCGTCATCGTCATCATCGCGATCTTCGCGCTCTTCGCGATCATCCTCGTCGGTTTCATCGTCGATGATGTCGTCGTCATCGTCGTCGTCTTCGACGATCGGTTCGAATTTCGGTGCCGAAGACGGGCGAGGGCCCATGCTCGTAACCGTCATTTTCGCGCCTTCGTCTTCGCCTTCCGGCACTACTTCGACCGTCACATTGTAACGATCCTCGATTTCGGCGAGGTCGGCGCGCTTCGAATTGAGGAGATAGATCGCAGCTTCGGTACTTGCGCCGAGGCGGATGATCGTTCCCTTGCCCTTGGCAGCTTCGTCTTCGATCAGGCGGAGAGCCGAAAGACCGGCGGAACTTGCGGTGCGAACGAGGCCCGTTCCATCGCAATGCGGGCAGTCGCGGGTCGTTGCTTCGAGCACGCCGGTGCGAAGGCGCTGGCGGCTCATTTCCATCAGGCCGAAGCCCGAAATGCGTCCGACCTGAATACGCGCACGATCGTGCTTCAGCGCATCCTTCATCGCCTTTTCGACTTTGCGCGTGTTGGAATTGTATTCCATGTCGATGAAGTCGATGACGACCAGACCGGCCATGTCGCGCAGGCGCAGCTGGCGGGCGATTTCCTTCGCCGCTTCGACGTTGGTCGCAACGGCGGTCTGTTCGATGCCGTGCTCCTTGGTCGAACGACCGGAGTTGATGTCGATCGAAACCAGCGCTTCGGTCGGGTTGATGACGAGATAGCCACCCGATTTGAGCTGCACGACAGGATCGTACATCGCACGCAGCTGGTCCTCGGCGCCATAGCGCTGGAACAGCGGCATGGGGTCGGAATAGGGTTTCACGCGGCGGGCGTGGCTCGGCATCAGCAGCTTCATGAACTGCTTGGCCGATTTGTAGCCTTCTTCACCCTCGACCACGACTTCCTCGATATCGCGGTTGTAGATGTCGCGGATCGCGCGTTTGATCAGGTCCGAATCCGAATGGATCAGCGTCGGTGCAGCCGAAGCCAGCGTTTTCTCCCGTATACCGTCCCACAGACGTGCAAGGTAATCGAAGTCGCGCTTGATCTCCGTCTTGGTGCGGCTGAGGCCTGCAGTGCGGACGATCAGGCCCATGGTCTTGGGCAGGCTGAGGTCGCCAACGATCTGCTTGAGGCGCTTGCGATCTGATGCAGAGCTGATCTTGCGGCTGATCCCGCCGCCATGCGACGAGTTCGGCATCAGGACGGTGTATCGGCCAGCGAGGCTGAGGTAGGTCGTCAGCGCGGCGCCCTTGTTGCCGCGTTCTTCCTTGACCACCTGTACCAGCAATACCTGGCGGCGATGGATGACGTCTTGGATCTTGTAGCGACGGCGCAGGGCCAGGCGACGGGCGCGGACCTCGTCCACTTCCTTGGCGCGCGACTTGCCGCGGCCCTGGCGGCGACCACGACCGCGACGGCCACGTCCCGACTTGCGGCTGTCATCGCCGTTTTCTTCGTCGGAATCGTCTTCGTCTTCATCCTCGTCGTCACCATTGCCGTCGACGTGACCGTCTTCGATGGTGGCGACCCGGTCCTTTTCAGAGGTGTCGATTTCCTCGAGCCCGTCTTCGGCGAGGTCTTCGACCAGTGCTTCGGCCGATTCTTCGCTTTCGGCGTCGTATTCGTCGCCCGGCATTTCGCCGCGCTCTTCCTCTTCGGCGCGGAGGCGAGCCTCTTCTTCGGCAGCCTCGGCCTCTTCGGCCAGAAGCGCGTCACGATCGGACTGCGGGATCTGATAGTAGTCGGGGTGGATTTCGCTGAAAGCGAGGAAGCCGTGACGGTTGCCGCCGAAATCGACGAATGCCGCCTGAAGCGAAGGTTCTACCCGGGTTACCTTGGCAAGGTAGATGTTGCCCTTGATCTGTTTGTGTTCGGACGATTCGAAATCAAATTCTTCGATCCGGTTGCCTTTGAGCACCGCCACCCGCGTTTCTTCCGGGTGGCGCGCGTCGATGAGCATGCGCGTTGCCATTATGAATTCTCCAGGCGCAGCCGGGCGGGGCCAGTGACCGGGCCAGGTTGCGCGCAAATGTAGGGAAACCGGCGGTGTTCGACACCTCTCCGGTTGTGTTCAATCGACCCCGGGTTGAGTTCCAGCGGGGCGGAAGCTTCGTGTCTGCAATGCTCCGATCGCACTCGAACGGTGCGGCCCGGCCCGAACAGATTGCAGGACGCGATGAACGCGTTTGCAAGATGGTCGGGGAGGGGAATCGTGTCACTGCGTCAACCTGTATTGCGATCTTGCGGAGAAGCTCCGCGAAGATATCGGAATGGCGCCGGGCATGCGAAAATCAAATGCCTTGGGCAGTCCTCTTCCGGTAATCGGGTGCTAGCACCGTGCATTACGCCCCGCAACTATATTGCGCAAAGCATTGGCAAAGCCCTAACGGTGTCACACCATGATGCTCCGTTATCACCTGGCGGCGATCGTCCTCCTGCCCGTCGCGGTTGGCGCGGCACTGTTTGTGAGCGGGGTGCGGGTTCCGATTCCCGAGTTCGGCAGGGAATACGTTTTGCGTTTCCTCTTGCCTGGAGAGGGGGCGGAAACCGAGCTTCCCGATATTCTCGGCTCGGACGATCCGAACGATCCGCTGGTCGTGATCGACGCGGGACACGGGGGGCGGGACCCCGGAGCTGTTGGCGGCGATGTGCGCGAAAAGGACATTGTTCTCGGCCTCGCGCTTGCCTTGCGCGACGAGCTGGTCAGCCAGGGCGGGGTTCGCGTAGCCATGACCCGCGATGACGATCGCCTGCTGACCTTGGGTGAGCGCCCAGAGATTGCTCGGCGGATGGAGGCGGATCTCTTCATTTCGATCCATGCCGATTCTGCAGGAGAGAAAGCGCCTGTCACCGGAGCAAGCATCTACACTTTGTCGAACGAGGCATCTTCCGATGCGGCTGCGCGCTTTGCCGCACGCGAAAACGATGCCGACCGCCTCAATGGCGTCGAGATCGAAGGACAGAGCGAGGAAGTCAGTGCGATCCTCGTCGAACTTTCACAAAGGCGGACGCAAGAGGATTCGAATGTTTTCGCTGGTCTTGTGACACGTGCAGGAGAGGGCAAGTTGCTGTTCCATCCCCGACCCAAGCGTTCGGCGGCGCTCGCCGTACTGCGTGCGCCTGACGTCCCCTCGGTGCTCTACGAAAGCGGCTTCGTTACGAACCCCGAGGAGGCGCAGCGCCTGCTTTCCGATCAAGGACGCAAGCAATTTGCCGAGGTAATGGCACGTGCGATCCGCATATATTTCGCCCGGCAGGCGGGGACGCCGGCACCGGTATCGTGAAGCTGGCGCATAAGGCGTTCATCTGCGCGCAAATCCGGTAGCCTACCGCGAATTCTACGTGCTAAGGGCGGGACAAGTCATGGAAGAACAAACCACCGTAGAATATGCCCGCTTCCGCTTGCGGCGCGACAGCAACGCCGTGCTGGAATGGTTTCGCCGGAATTGGCGAGAGCGTCGCCTGTTCCGTTGGGCGGCCGCTGCCATCGGGGCATTCGTGCTGCTAACGATCGTTGCATGGTTCTGGCTGGCCCGCGATCTGCCGGATGCAGAAACCCTGCTCGATTACGAGACTCCCTTGCCGACCGTGGTGCGCGGCATCGACGGCGAGATCGTCCATTCCTATGCCCGCGAACGCCGCGTGCAGCTACAATATGTCGATTTCCCGCAAAGGATGATCGAGGCGTATCTTTCGGCAGAGGACAAGACCTTCTTCAGCCACGGCGGGGTCGATCTGACCGGTACTGCTAACGCCGTATTCGATTATGCGGTGAAGTACGGGTCGGGAGAACGCGCGGTAGGTGGTTCGACCATTACGCAGCAGGTCGCAAAGAACCTTCTGCTGGGTGACGAATATTCGGTCACGCGCAAGCTCAAGGAAATGATCCTCGCTCGCCGTATCGAAGGCGTTTTGAGCAAGCAGGAAATCCTCGAGCTCTATCTCAATGAAATTCCCCTCGGTCGCCGCAGCTTCGGTGTGCAGGCGGCAAGCCGCGCCTATTTCGACAAGGACGTGGGCGACCTCGACCTCCATGAAATGGCGTTCCTGTCGATCCTGCCCAAGGCGCCCGAGCGCTATGGCCGCAAGGCGAACGAGAGCATGGCCATCGACCGGCGCAATTTCGTGCTGCGCAAGATGGAGGAAAACGGCTTCATCACCGCAGCGGAGATGCGCGAGGCGCAGGCCAAGCCGCTTGGCCTGGTTACCCAGCGCAGCGAGCGTTCGGTCGATGCCGGATACTTTCTCGAGGAAGTGCGCCGTTCGCTAATCGAGCAATTCGGCGAGACGGCCGAAACGAGCAGCAACAGCGTCTATGCGGGCGGCCTGTGGGTGCGTACATCGCTCGATCCTGAAATGCAGATCGCGGCAAGGGACGCGCTGCGCGCCGGGCTGCTGCGCTATCACGGCAGTCGGGGCTGGACCGGTCCGATCGCGACGCTCGACGTCAGCGAAGGGAACTGGGCGAGCCAACTTGCGAGTTCCTACCTTTCCGTTCGCTATGAAGACTGGCGGGTCGGCGTCGTCACCCAGCGCAGCGGTTCGAGCGCTAAGATCGGGTTTTCCGATGGCAGCGAAGTTCCGCTTACAGGACTGCCGGACAAGCTGAAGGCTGGCGATGTCATCGCCGCATCACCGAGCGGTTCCGGTTACCGCGTGAGGACCATCCCCGAGGTTTCGGGCGGGTTCATAGCCGAACAGGTCCAGACCGGCCGCGTGCTTGCCATGCAGGGCGGTTTCGACAATCGCCTGTCTGACTTCAACCGTGCGACGCAGGCTCTCCGTCAGCCGGGATCGACGATCAAGCCGTTCGTTTACGCGACCGGCCTCGATAATGGCATGACGCCGGCGTCAGAGGTCCCCGACCAGACTTTCTGTTTCTACCAGGGCGCGAACCTCGGCGAGAAATGTTTCCGCAACTTCGGCGGTGGCGGTGGCGGTGTCCACACCATGCGCTGGGGCCTTGAACAATCGCGCAACTTGATGACGGTCCACATCGCGATGGAAGCGGGCATGCCGCAGGTTATCAAGACGTTCGAGAACATGAAGATCGGTTCCTATGAACCCTATCCTGCCTTCGCGCTGGGTGCTGGTGACACGACTGTCCAGAAGATGGTCAACGCCTATGCCGCCCTTGCGAATCATGGCCGCCTGCATGAATCGACACTGATCGACTATGTCCAGGATCGTCACGGCAAGGTGATCTGGCGCGCCGACAAGCGGAAGTGCACCAACTGCAACATGCCCGAATGGGATGGCAAGGCGATGCCGCGCTTCGGATTGCAGGGCAAGGAAGTGATCGATCCGCGTACCGCATACCAGGTGGTTCACATGCTCGAAGGCGTCGTGACGCGTGGTACTGCTGTCCGCCTGCGTGACCTGAACCTGCCGCTGTTCGGCAAGACAGGTACGACCTCGGGTCCGACCAACGCCTGGTTCGTCGGCGGTTCGCCTGAGGTTGTCGCTGGCGTCTATGTCGGGTTCGACCAGCCTCGGAACCTTGGCGGATGGGTACAGGGCGGAAACACTGCCGCTCCGATCTTCAAGGAATTCGTGCAAAAGACCAAGGATCGCTGGAAGGATGAGCCGCCGGTGGCACCTGCAGGCATCCGGATGGTCAGGATCGACCGTATCTCGGGCAAGCGTGTATTCGATGCATGGCCGACCGATGATCCGAAGGCGTCGGTGATCTGGGAAGCTTTCAAGCCCGATACGGAACCTGCTCGATCGACCCGGCAGGACGAGATCGCCGCGAAGCGCAAGGAAATCTTGGAACTGATCCGCCGTGGTCGGGGCGGCGGGGAACAGCAGACCGTCGTCACGGACGGCGAGGGGCAACCGGCCGATTTCGTCGAGGACCAGGGCGGCATTTATTGAGTCCAATCGGCTCGATGGGAAGGATTTGAGATGTTTGGGAAAATGAAGCTCGGCCTGCTGGCCACTGCCTGTGCGGCACTCGTGGCCAGCCCGGCTGCCGCGCATTTGAACAAGGGTGACAAGGCGCCGGCGTTCTCGACCCGCGCCGCTCTTGCCGGCGAGGAGTTCGGTTTCATTCTCCGCACCGCGCTCGCGAAGGGGCCGGTCGTGCTTTACTTCTATCCCAAGGCGTTCACTAAGGGCTGCACACTCGAAGCCAATGCCTTTGCCGACAATATGGCGAAGTTCGAAGCTGCGGGTGCGACCGTTATCGGCATGTCCAATGACGATATCGGAACACTGAAGCGCTTCAGCCGCGAGGAATGCCGCGATGCCTTTCCCGTCGGTGTTGCCAGCGACAAGATCATCAATGCCTATGACGTGGCTCTCGTCCGCGATGGCAAGGATACCGGCGTTACCAGCCGGACGAGCTATGTCATCGCCTCCGATGGCAAGATCGCAATGGTCCATGACGACATGGACTATCGCGAACATGTGCGCCTGACCCTCGACACGGTGCGCAAGCTCAAGAAGAAATAGGAAACGCGGACACCCGCGAAACTTTACAACCCGGGCAGTGGCACCTAGCGCGCTCGCTCGCAGAAACCGAACCTTGAAGGAATTCCCATGCGTGCCGAAGGGCAGGCCAATATCGACCGGATCGAGGCAGCACTCGACCTAGTGCGCCAGTCGCTCGACTGGGAGCGTGCGCTGCGCCGTCTCGACGAACTCAACGCCCGCGTCCAGGACCCGACCCTGTGGGACAATCCCAAGGAAGCGCAGGCGATCAGCCGCGAACAGAAACAGCTCGAAACCTCGATCAACACGGTGAACGAGATTTCGAGCGAAATGTCCGATGCGATCGAATTCGTCGAAATGGGCGAAGCCGAGGGTGATGACGATGTCGTCAACGAGGGGCTGAGCTCGCTCAAGCGGCTTGCCGATCGCGCTGACGCCGACAAGGTCCAGGCACTGCTGTCCGGCGAAGCGGATGGCAACGATACCTATCTCGAAATCCACGCAGGCGCGGGCGGCACGGAAAGCCAGGATTGGGCCGAAATGCTGCTGCGCATGTATGCCCGTTGGGCGGAGCGAAAAGGCTTCAAGGTCGAGACCGTCGAATACCAGGCTGGCGAAGCGGCCGGGATCAAGTCGGCGACCTTGCTGATCAAGGGCGAGAATGCCTACGGCTATGCCAAGACGGAAAGCGGTGTGCACCGCCTCGTCCGTATCAGTCCCTATGACAGTTCGGCGCGTCGCCACACCAGCTTCAGTTCGGTCTGGGTCTATCCGGTGATCGATGACGATATCGACATCCAGATCAACGAGAGCGACCTGAAGATCGACACCTACCGCGCGTCGGGCGCTGGCGGCCAGCACGTCAACACGACCGACTCCGCGGTTCGCATCACTCACCAACCGACCGGGATCGTCGTCGCCAGCCAGAACGACCGCAGCCAGCACAAGAACCGTGCCACTGCGATGAACATGCTGAAGGCGCGCCTGTTCGAGCGCGAAATGGCCGAGCGTGAGGCGGCTGCCAGCGGCGAGTACCAGGAAAAGAGCGAGATTGGCTGGGGCCACCAGATCCGCAGCTACGTCCTCCAGCCGTACCAGATGGTGAAGGACCTCCGCACAGGCGTGACCTCGACTTCGCCCGATGCGGTGCTCGACGGTGCCATCGATGACTTCATTTCCGCGGCATTGGCCCAGCGCGTAACGGGCGAGGCAGTCGACGTAGAGGACGTGGAATAGTGTTGCGCTGGCCCGGACTGTGCCTCTTGGCACTGCTCGTGGCCTGCAAACCGGCTACGGATGATCCGGCACGTCCGGAGACTTCCGCGGAATTCCCTCGGCCCGATCGCCCTGTTTCTGACCTCGGCGCGACGAACTTCTCGACCGAAGATGTCCGCGACAGCCGCGGCGAGGCGCAGAAGGTGATGGAGCTTGCCGATATACGCCCTGGAATGACCGTTGCCGACATTGGTGCGGGCGAGGGGTACTACACCGTTCGCCTGGCGGAACGGGTCGGTAATGGCGGGCGGGTCCTGGCACAGGATATCGACCGGCAGGCGCTCGATCGCCTGGGCCAGCGGGTGGAGCGCGAGCGGATCGAAAACGTCTCGATCAAGCTTGGGACCGAAGACGATCCGCAGCTGCCCTCGGACAGTTTCGACCGCATCTTCCTCGTCCACATGTACCACGAGGTAAGCGAGCCATATGCCTTCCTGTGGCGGATGTGGCCTGCGCTTGCCGAAGGGGGGCAGGTGATTGTCGTCGATAGCGACAGGCCAACCGACCAGCACGGCATTCCACCCTTGCTGTTGTCGTGCGAATTCGAAGCCATCGGCTACCGCCTGATCGAATTTGTCGAGAAACCGGACATCCGTGGATACTTCGCCCGGTTCGAGCGCGGCGACACGCGTAAGTCCCCTTCGGAAATCGCGCCCTGCAGCGTCCAGCCTGCCTGAATTGCGCCCTTCCACAGCTTGCGGTTAGAAAACCCTACGCATTCGGAGTGAATGTGGTCTAGGGCGGACAGGATACATCGGCGCGGCGTGTACCGCGCCCCCAATGGGGAGCCAATCATTGTTTAAAGGACTTAAGCCCATCAATTATGGCGGGCGAGAAGTTTGGCCGCTGGTCGAAGGCGGCAAGGGTGTTTCCGCGACCAATCATGCATCGAGCGGTGCGTGGGCCGCAGCCGGCGGCATCGGTACCGTCAGCGCGGTCAATGCCGACAGTTACGACGAAGACGGCAACCCCATTCCCCAGGTTTACCCGCAGGCGACGCGCAAGGAGCGTTTTGAACAGCTCGTCCGCTACGGCATCGATGGCGCGACCGAGCAGGTCAAGCGCGCCTATGAGATTGCTGACGGCAAGGGCGCGATCAATATCAACGTGCTCTGGGAAATGGGCGGCGCGCAGCAGGTGCTGGAAGGCGTGCTCGAAAACTGTCCGGGCATGATCACCGGCGTCACTTGCGGTGCAGGTATGCCCTACAAGCTTGCCGAGATCGCGGCGAAATACAACGTACACTATCTTCCGATCATCAGCTCGGCCCGAGCATTCCGTGCACTTTGGAAGCGCAGCTATTCCAAGGTTCCCGAACTGATGGCCGCGGTCGTTTACGAGGACCCGTGGCTCGCAGGCGGACATAACGGCCTTTCCAACGCGGAAGATCCGCGCGTTCCGCAAGACCCGTATCCGCGGGTCAAGGAATTGCGCGACACCATGCGCAAGGAAGGCGTTTCGGAAGAAACCGGAATCGTCATGGCCGGCGGTGTCTGGTTCCTGCGCGAATGGGAGAACTGGATCGACAATCCCGAGCTCGGCAAAGTCCTGTTCCAGTTCGGCACGCGTCCGCTGCTGACGCAGGAAAGCCCGATCCCGCAGGTCTGGAAGGATATGCTCCGCACGGTCGAGCCGGGCGACGTCCTGCTTCACAAGTTCAGCCCCACCGGCTTTTATTCCAGCGCGGTGAAAACCCCGTTCCTCTATGACCTGATGCACCGTTCGGAGCGCCAGATCCCGATTTTCAAGCGCGACGAGGAAGAGGGCACCGTTCCGCTGGCCGATCACGGCAAGGCGAAATACTTCTTCGTCCACCCCGGCGATCAGCGCAAGGCACAGGCGTGGATGCACGAAGGGTTCACGGAAGCCCTGAAGACTCCCGATGGCACGGTCGTTTTCGTGACGCCCGACAGCGCAGAGCAGATCCGCGCCGACCAGCAGGGTTGCATGGGATGCCTGTCGCATTGCCAGTTCTCGAGCTGGAAGGACCATGACGACCACACGACCGGTCGACTTGCCGATCCGCGCAGCTTCTGCATCCAGAAGACGCTGCAGGATATCGCCCATGGCGGCGACCCGGACGAAAACCTCGCATTCGCCGGCCACGCGGCATACCGGTTCAAGCAGGACCCGTTCTATTCGAACAACTTCACCCCGACGGTGAAGGAACTGGTCGATCGGATCCTGACCGGCGATTGAGCCTCGCACGAACAGATGCGCCGGAGGGATTTGTCCCCCCGGTGCAACCGTTCCAGATAATCTGACAGGCGTCAGGCAGCCTTGAGTGACTGCACGTCGCCGGCACCCAATCGGTTGCCACCGATTGCCCAGTCGCCCTGTTCGACTTCCATGATGCGGACCCAGGTGACCTGGCGCATGCCTTCACCCTCGACCTTGATCATGGCTTCGGTGACGTTTTCGATCAGTTCGGCCTTTTCTTCGGCGGTGAATACGTCCTTGATGACATCGATAGTTACGAGCGGCATTTCAATTTCCTTCATTTAGAGTTTGGTCCGGATCGCTATTGATCCGATGCCCTCTTGATATTCGTGTCGATCTGGCGATGCTTGGAGAGGGTCTGGAGATTTCATGGAGATTGCCTCCATAAATGCAGTCGGACGTCGTTCTTTACCGTTTTGATCGTTTCGAGCTCGATCCTGCGCGCTTCGAATTGCGCGCCGATGGCGTTGCGGTTGCGGTGGAACCGCAGGTGCTTTCGCTGATCCTGCTCCTCGTCGCGAACTCCGAAAGAATGATCGACAAGGACGAGATCATCGAAAAGGTCTGGGACGGGCGCGTCATTTCGGAAACCGCGATAACCTCCCGTATCAAGTCGGCCAGGCAGGTGCTGGGCGACGACGGCAAAGCGCAGCGTTTCATAAAGACGGTTCACGGGCGCGGATTACGCTTTGTCGGACACGTCGAAACCGAAGTGCGCCGGCTTGCCCCCGCTGCGGTTCAGACTGCGGATTTGACCGAACAGGTGGTCGCTGCCCCCAAACGACCATCCATTGCGGTCCTGCCTTTCAGGGTCGTCGGTGAGCAGGGCCAGATGGATTTCGTGGCCCAGGCTCTTCCGGGTGAACTGATCACCGACCTTGCCCGGTTAAGATATCTGTTCGTGATCGCTCGAGGCTCCTCGTTCCGCTTCAGCAGCGAAAGCGCCGATGTGGTTGCCATCGGGCAGGCGCTGAAAGTGGGCTATCTGATTACAGGAAGCGTCGAGAGCATCGGTGCCGAGGTAGTCATACGGGTCGAGCTGTCCGATGCACGGACGGCAGGCGTCATCTGGAACGAGCGTTATCGCGGTGCAGCCTCCGAAATTGGAGACCTGCGCGAAACGATCGTTGCCGGTGTGCTTGCCAATATCGAGCGGCGGATTCCGATGCACGAAGCTACGCGCGCACGCCGCATGCCGGAAACGCAGCTCGATGCCTGGGCGGCCTATCACCTCGGGCTCGACCACATGTTCCGGTTCAACCATCAGGATAATCGACGGGCTGCCGAACTGTTCGCCCGGGCCGTCGCGCAGGACCCCCATTTCGCGCGTGCCTATGGGGGATTGTCATTCACCCATTTCCAGAATGCATTTCTCTATGGGGCAAGCGACCGCGAAGCGCAGATAGACGCGGCCAAGGAAAAGGCGGAACAGGCTGTGCGGTGCGATGCGCTGGATCCGTTCGCGCATTTCAATGTCGGACGTACCCATTGGCTCGAGGGGGACGTTACCGCCAGCCTCGGTTCCTTCGAGCATTCGACCATGTTGAGCCCCAACTATGCTCAAGGAGTCTATGCCAAGGCATGGGCGCGCACGCTTGCCGGGGATAGCGCAGGCGGCGATGGCGATGCGGTTCTCGCACTCGAACTAAGCCCGCTCGACCCGATGCGATTTGCCATGGTTGGCACGCGCGCTTTCGCCCATCTAACCAGCGGCGATGTCGAACAGGGCTCGATCTATGCTGATCAGGCCGCCAACACACCGGGTGCACACAGGCACATCATGTTGATTGCAGCGATCGGCGCCCACCTGACAGGTGATCGCGAGAAGGCCGCGATGTGGCTTGCACGATCACGGTCGGTGGCTGAACCGAGCAGCGAGGAGTTCCTGCGCGCCTTCCCCTTTGCTGAAGGTCCGGCACGCGAGGTGATCGTCAGGGCGCTGGCCGACCTGAAGCTGTAATCCTCAATCCATTTCCCAGCCGCGTTCGCCGTGGCTGGTGATGTCGAGACCTTCGGTTTCCTCGTCCTTCGAAACGCGCATCGGAAACACGACGCTGACCATCACGGCGAGGATCGCGCTGACTATCGCGCTGTATATCGCGACAACAGCGACGGCGAAGGCCTGAGCGATGAACTGGTCTCCCATCGACATCCCTTCGGCGTAGCCTGTGCCGCCGAGGCCGGTGGAGAGGAAGATGCCGAGCAGCAAAGAGCCGAGAATGCCGCCAACGCCGTGGACGGCGAACACATCCAGCGAATCGTCGATCTTGAGGCGGAACTTCACCAGCTGGATGGCGCCGTAACAGATGACACCGGCAGCGGCGCCGAACAGGATGGCGGCTCCCGGCGAGATGAACCCGGCGGCAGGAGTCACGGTGGCAAGACCAGCGATTGCCCCTGTTGCCCAGCCGATGCTGGTCGGCTTGCCCACAGCGAATTTCTCAACCAGCAGCCAGACGAGCGAGGCGGTTGCTGCGGCGACATGGGTGTTGATGATCGCGCTCGATGCATCGTCGGTTGCTGCGAATGCGGAACCGCCATTGAAGCCGAACCAGCCGACCCAGAGCATTGCCGCGCCCATCATCGTCAGCACCGGTGCATGTGGCAGCATCAGCTTTTGCGGAAAGCCGTCCCGCTTGCCGATCAACAGGGCGATCACAAGGGCAGAAACGCCGGCGGTGGTGTGGACCGTGATTCCGCCAGCGAAATCGAGGACGCCGAACTGCGCTGCGAGCCAGCCACCGCCCCAGACCCAGTGTGCGACCGGTGCATAGACGGCGAGACCCCACAGGGCGCAGAAGCCCATCACCCAGCCGAACCGTGCGCGGTCGACCCAGGCGCCGATCATGAGCGCAGGAGTGATGACCGCGAAAGTCATCTGGAACAGGACGAAGGTGCTTTCAGGCATGGTCGTCCCGATACGCAGGGTGCCAAGATCGATCAGCATCCAGGCATTGCCGGAGCCAAGCCAGCCCGACGTGACATTTCCGAAGGCCAGCGTGTAACCTATGACAACCCACAGGACCGATGCGATGGCGGCCACGGCGCCGCACTGGACCAGCACCGACAGGACGTTCTTCTGGCGGACGAGACCGCCGTAGAACAGGCCGAGGCCGGGCAGGGTCATGAACAGGACGAGGGCTGACGCAGTCAGGATCCACGCAGTGTCGCCACTGTCGCTGCTAGCGATCATCGAGGGATCCTTCGCAATCGCTGCAGCAGGCATGATGAAGGAAGCTACCAGCAGCCCCGCCAAACGCTTCATGAAGAACCTCCCCTTGGCCGGGAAACGCCGCGACCGTGTGGCGTGCCCGTTAGGACATTTCATGAGGCGCGTTCAAGTGCGAACGAAACGATCGTTCACAAAGCTTTTGATGAAATTGTCAAACCAAACCTTCGAGCACCTGGTCAGGTGGACGATGGCCATCCATCCAGAAGCGGATATTGGCGATAACTTTTTCGCCAGAAGCCTCGCGCCCCTCGGTCGTCGCGCTGCCGATATGGGGCAGTGTCATGACGTTGGGATGTTCGATCAGGCGGTGATCGACGTTAGGTTCATCTGGATAGACGTCGAGCCCCGCACCGGCGAGGTGCCCCGACTGCAGCGCGTCGATCAATGCTTCCTGGTCGATCAGCTCGCCCCGAGCGGTGTTGATGATCGATGCGCCCGGTTTCATCAGCGCGATCCTGCGCGCATCGAGCATGCCACGCGTTTCTTCCGTGAGAGGGCTGTGCAGGGTCACGATATCAGCCTGCGCCAGCAGCTCGTCGAGGCTTTCGACATATCGCGCACCGAGCATTCGCTCGATCGCTTCGGGAAGGGGCTTGCGATTGTGATAGGCGATTTCGAGGCCGAACGCCTTGGCCCGGTGCGCGACCGCCTGACCGATGCGGCCCATGCCGACGATACCTAGGACCTTGCCACCGAGCTTGCGGCCCAGCATGCCGGACGGTGCCCAGCCGGTCCACGCCCCAGAACGAACGAGTTCGACGCCCTCGCGGATACGGCGGGGCACGCCGATGATCCCGCACATCGCAATGTCGGCCGTGTCGTCGGTAAACACGCCTGGCGTGTTGGTGACCATGATCTTGCGCGCCGCAGCCGCTTTCAGGTCGATATGCTCGGTGCCGGCACCGTAATTCGCAATGAGCTTCAGCTGGTCGCCCGCCTCGGCGATCAATGCAGCGTCGATCTTGTCCGTAACCGTCGGCACAAGGACATGTGCGCTTTGCATGAGAGCTTTCAGCTCTTCCCGAGAGAGAGGCTGGTCGGCCCGGTTCAACGTTACGTCGAAAAGCTCGGTCATCCGGGCTTCGACTTCGGGGACGAGATGCCGTGTCACGGCAACCTTCGGGGTGCCTTCGAACCGTTTGCCACTCGGTGCTGCGCTCGTAACCATTTCCGGGCGCTAGGCTGCATCACCCCTCGCGGTCAAGCTGCGTGCGAAGTCCGCTTGATGAGAAGAGGGGATAGACGCTATCAGGCGGCGATCATGAAACGCCTGCTGCCACTCGCATTGCTTCTCCTCGTCATCACTCCCTTTGCAGGGGCGTGGGCGCAAAACCGCGATGTCCCGTATTGGGCATCCATGCGCGCAGAGAAGGTCAACATGCGGGTCGGTCCAAGTGCCGAGTACCGTATAGACTGGGTTTACCAGCGCAAGGGCCTGCCGGTGAAGGTCGTGCGGGTAATGGAGGGCTGGCGTCTGATCGAGGACCCCGACGGCGCTCGCGGATGGGTCGTCGCGAGACTCCTGACGCCGGAGCGTGGCGCGATCGTCATCGGCGAGGGGCTGATGCCTATTCGCGATGCCGCCGGCAGTTCTGCAAGATTGAAATGGAATGCGGAGCCCGGTGTCGTGGGCACCTTGGGCAAATGCGAGGACGGTTGGTGCGAGTTCAACGCTGGTGGACACGCTGGATGGGCTCCACAGGACCGCTTGTGGGGCTCGGGCGAGCCCTGACAGGCAAAAGGCGGCCCCATCGGAGCCGCCTCTCGCTAATCTGGCATTCGGGCGTTATTCGGCCGGAGCATCTCCGACGCGTTTCACCGTTATGCTTTCTTCCTCGCCTTCGCGGGTCGTGCTGAACGAACCATCGGGTCCGATTTCGCCGTTGATGTAACAATAGGCTTCTTCATCGCCTTCTGGATCGAAACAGGTCTTGCTGTCGGCTGTGGTGTAGGTGCCGGTTTCGACCACATTCCCGTCTGGATCCTTGTCGGTGTAGGTTCCGTCTTCGAGCATGATGGTTTGCGCCATGCGACCGTCTTCCGTCGCGACTTCGTAAACACCCGAACCACCGGCGACGACCGCAGCTTCGACGCTTTCGGTGTCGGCTGTGGTATCTTCGGCTGCTGGCGCTTCCGCCTGCGAACACGCGGCAAGAACGAGTACCGATGCCAATCCAATCAATTTCTTCATATCACTTCCCCTTCCTTAGGTTGGCAACCCGAGTGGTCGGCCGTTATTCGGCTCTTATCTCGTCCACCGGAACGTCCGGCGAATAGGTGATGGTGTAGGTCTGCCCGTCCAGATCGGTGCTTTCGAAGGTCCCGCCAGGACGGATCGGGCCATTGGTCCAGCAGGTTTCGACTGCGCCTTCCGACGATCCTTTGAAGCAGGTCTGGTCGCCATCGCTGCGCACCTTGCCCACGCTTCGGCTCTTGCCGATTTGCGTTTCGTAGGTTCCGTCGCTGCGAATGATGGTGAGGTTGCGCGCCCCGTCGGGCATCATGCGGGTATAGGTGCCGGGATCGCCTGCTTTCGGCCCGTCGGGCGCAGTTTCACCGCTGCAAGCGGCAGCCAGTAAAATCAGGGTAAATCCAGCTGCTAAACGCAAAAACCCCCTCCCGCAGGAAATGCAGGAGGGGACCTAACACGTTTGCGCCAATTGGCGAAATCTGGCTCAGTCGAGCAGTTCTACGGCAATTGCGGTTGCTTCGCCGCCGCCGATGCAAAGGCTGGCGACACCGCGCTTCTTGCCGTTGTGCTTGAGCGCATTGATCAGCGTCACGATGATGCGGGTGCCGCTGGCGCCGATGGGATGGCCGAGCGCGGTCGCGCCGCCATTCACGTTGATCTTCGCATGGTCGATGCCGATGTCGCGCATTGCGAACATGGCGACGCAGGCAAAAGCTTCGTTGACTTCCCACAGGTCGACATCATCGACGCTCCAGCCAGCCTTTTCGAGGCACTTCTCGATTGCGCCGACAGGTGCAACGGTGAAGTCCTTAGGCTCGCGGGCATGCGCTGCCATTGCGACGATCTTGGCAACAGGTTTGACCCCCTTGTCGGCAGCAACGCTGGCGCGGGTGAGGGTGACGGCGGCTGCGCCGTCAGAGATCGAGCTGGACGTTGCCGCAGTGATCGTGCCGTCCTTGGCGAATGCAGGGCGCAGCGTCGGGATCTTGTCCGGACGGCCGCGACCCGGCTGTTCGTCGGTGTCGACGGTCTGTTCGCCAGCGCGGGTCGAATAGGTAACCGCCACAAGCTCGTCCGCGAATGCGCCGCTTTCGATCGCCGCATTTGCGCGGCGCAGCGACTCGATCGAATATCCGTCCATGTCCTCGCGGGTCAGCTGGTATTCGTCGGCGGTGTCCTGCGCGAAAGTCCCCATCGCGCGGCCCGCGTCGTAGGCATCTTCAAGCCCGTCGAGAAACATGTGGTCATAGGCCATGTCATGCCCGATGCGCGCACCGGAACGGTGCTTCTTGAGGAGGTATGGCGCATTGGTCATGCTTTCCATGCCGCCTGCGATCACCATGTCGACAGTCCCGCTGGCGAGTGCTTCTGCGCCCATGATCACGGTCTGCATGCCCGAGCCGCAAACTTTGTTGACGGTCGTTGCCTGGACCGATTTCGGCAGACCGGCCTTCAGTGCAGCCTGGCGGGCAGGGGCCTGGCCGAGGCCAGCTGGAAGGACACAGCCCATGTAGATTCGTTCGAAGTCGCTTCCGTCAACGCCTGACCGTTCTACCGCAGCACCAACTGCCGTTGCGCCAAGGTCGGTTGCCGATACATCGGAAAGGGCGCCTTGCATGCCGCCCATCGGGGTACGCGCATAGGAAAGGATGACGATCGGATCGTTGGCTGAGAACTGGGACATGAGGCGTTCCTGTTGGCTTGTGAGACTGGTTTCAGCGTGGCTCTAATGTTGCAGTGCGGCAAAGGCAAATCGAATAGCCAGCTCGCATTGTCGTCAATTCGTCGCATGCCCCGCTTGTCATTGCCAGCAGCTTGCGCGAAAACGATATCAAATCGAAACCCAAGGGAGAGAGTGATGGCTGACGACAAGCGTGACGAAATGGAGCGAATCCTTCGCTTGCAACGCAGTGCGTTTACCGCTTCGAGGCCCGAGCCGATGTCGATGCGCAAGGACCGGATCAAGCGTGCGATGGCGCTGCTCAAGGATCACGGGGAAAACCTCTGCAAGGCGATGAGCGCCGATTTCGGCAACCGCAGCATCATGCAGTCGATGATCACCGACATCGCCGGCACGGTCAGCGCAGGGAAAGACGCGCTCAAGCGGATGGACGGTTGGGCTAAAACCGAAAAGCGCAAGGTCCAGTTTCCGCTCGGCTTGCTCGGGGCGAAGGCAGAGCTGCGCTATGAACCCAAGGGCGTGATCGGCATTCTCAGCCCGTGGAATTTTCCGGTGAACCTGGCATTTTCGCCTCTCATGCAGGTTTTTGCAGCGGGCAACCGAGCGATGATCAAGCCGAGCGAGTTCACCGAGCGAACCTCTTTGTTGATGCGCGAGCTTGTCGAGGAATATTTCACGCCGGACGAACTGGCCGTGATTACTGGCGGGCCCGAGGTCGCCGCGGCGTTTTCTTCCCTGCCATTCGATCACCTCGTCTTTACTGGTTCAACGGCGACCGGTCGCCGGGTGATGGAGGCTGCGTCTGCCAACCTGGTGCCGGTGACCCTCGAACTCGGTGGCAAGAGCCCTGTCTTCATGGGTCGCAGTGCCGATTTCGCGAAAGCGGGTGAGCGCATCGCTCTGGGCAAGATGATGAATGCCGGGCAGATCTGCCTCGCGCCCGATTATATGTACGTCC
This sequence comes from Altererythrobacter epoxidivorans, assembly GCF_001281485.1. Classification (NCBI taxonomy): domain Bacteria; kingdom Pseudomonadati; phylum Pseudomonadota; class Alphaproteobacteria; order Sphingomonadales; family Erythrobacteraceae; genus Altererythrobacter; species Altererythrobacter epoxidivorans. Next base: position 1,213,654 of record NZ_CP012669.1, on the reverse strand, counting down.
CGGAAGACAAGATGGACGAGGCTATCGCCGGGGTCACCCAGGGTGTCACGAACATGTATCCGACGCTCCTCGAAAACGACGACTATGCCTCCATCGTCAGCGACCGCCATTTCGAGCGGCTCCAGGGATTGGTGGAGGACGCGCGTGAGAAGGGCGCCGAGGTTATCGAAGTCAATCCGGGCGGCGAGGATTTCTCGAACGCGAACATGCGAAAGATGCCACTGAACATCATCCGTAACGTCAACGACGATATGAAGGTGATGCAGGAGGAGATCTTCGGACCTGTACTGCCGGTCATGAGCTACAAGAATATCGACCAGGCGATCGATTACGTGAACGAGCACGACCGGCCGCTTGGCCTGTATTATTTCGGTCAGGATACCGACGAGCAGCAGCACGTGCTTAGCAAGACGATTTCCGGCGGGGTCACGACCAACGACGTGATCTTCCACGTCTCGATGGAGGACTTGCCGTTTGGCGGTGTCGGACCGTCCGGCATGGGCAGCTATCACGCGATCGAGGGTTTCCGCGAATTCAGCCATGCGCGCAGCGTCTATCACCAGCCCAAGATCGACATCGCCAAGCTCGGCGGGTTCAAACCGCCCTACGGCAGCTCGACGAAGAAAGCCGTTTCGACGATGATGAAATGAGGCTTGCCGCGGGCATTTCGGCTCCTCGCGAGCCGAGTGCCCGCTGCATGTCGATGCTAGGTAAAGATAAGCCTTTGGGCCAAATTCGCGGCAATGCATTGTTGGGTGCAGGGAATTCACGATTCGTGCCCTTGCGAACCAAGGGCGAGGGGCCTAGAGGCTGCGGCAGATTCTAGCCCCTGGGATGAATTTGTGATCGACCTCAGCCAATATCTGCCGATCTTGATCTTTCTGATCATCGCGGCCGGTCTAAGCGCCGCTTTCGTGTTTCTGCCGATGGGTGTGTCCTATCTCACCGGGACGCATAATCCCGATGCGGAAAAGCTCAGCGAATATGAATGCGGCTTCCCCGCGTTCGAAGACCCGCGCAGCCAGTTCGACGTGCGCTTCTATCTGGTGGCGATCCTTTTCATCATTTTCGATCTCGAAGCGGCCTTCCTGTTCCCTTGGGCGGTCAGCCTCGACCTCACGGGCTGGGCTGGCTGGGCGACCATGATGGTCTTCCTCGGTGAACTGGCGATCGGCCTCGCCTATGCATGGAAAGTTGGGGCATTGGATTGGGAATGAGCACTATTATCACCCCTCCTACCGGTTTGCCCCAGGCAGCGCAGGCTGGCGAAGTTCGTCAGCCCGATGCCGATTATTTCAACGCGCTTCAGACCGAAGTGAATGACAAGGGTTTCCTCGTCACTTCGACAGAGGACCTGTTCCAGTGGGCGCGTACCGGCTCGCTGTGGTGGATGACTTTCGGTCTCGCTTGCTGTGCGGTGGAAATGATCCACGTCAACATGCCGCGTTACGACATGGAGCGTTTCGGCGTTGCTCCGCGCGCATCCCCGCGCCAGTCGGACGTGATGATTGTCGCGGGCACGCTCTGCAACAAGATGGCTCCGGCGCTGCGCAAGGTTTACGACCAGATGTCGGATCCGAAATACGTGATCTCGATGGGCAGCTGTGCCAATGGCGGCGGATATTACCACTATAGCTATTCGGTGGTGCGTGGCTGCGACCGGATCGTTCCGGTCGATATCTATGTGCCCGGATGCCCTCCGACGGCGGAAGCGCTTCTCTATGGCGTGATGCAGTTGCAGCGGAAGATCCGCCGCAGCGGTACGATCGAGAGGTAATCGGCGATCATGACGGTTCTTCATTCCGCACCGCGTATCACTTCCAACGACGGCGTCCTTGACGCACTTTCGTCGACGCTAGGCAATCTGCTCGTCAGCGGCCGCGAGGAGCACGGCGAAATCGTGCTCACCATCAAGCGCGAAGGCATCGAGGATGCCCTTCGCCTGCTGCGTGACGAGCACGAATACCAGCAGATGATGGAAATCGCAGGGGTCGACTTCCCGCAGCGCGCCGAGCGTTTCGAAGTCGTCTACATGCTGCTTTCCCTGACCAGGAACCATCGGATCCTCGTCAAGGTCTCGACCGACGAGAACACGCCGGTTCCGACCATCACGACGCTGTGGCCGAATGCCGGATGGCTTGAGCGCGAGGTTTTCGACCTCTACGGCGTGAAGTTCGCCGGCAACACCGATCTCCGCCGTATCCTGACGGACTATGGCTTTGAAGGGCATCCCTTCCGCAAGGATTTCCCGCTCACCGGCTACGTCGAGTTGCGCTATTCCGAAGACGAAAAGCGCGTAGTTTACGAGCCGGTCGAGCTTGCGCAGGACCTGCGCCAGTTCGACTTCCTGAGCCCGTGGGAAGGTGCCGACTACGTTCTGCCGGGTGACGAGAAGGCGGCGACGCCGCCGGTCAATGAACCCAAGACGACCGAAAGCCCGAAGCAGACCGGCGCCGGTGCCAAGACCGACGAAAAGGCCGAGGAAAAGGTCAGCGCGGGTTCGCCTGCTGAAGAAGATACGGCAATCGACAATGACGCGCCTGAGCCGACCGAGGATCGTCCCGACCGGCCCGAACGCGAAGGCGGTGCGAAGGATACGCCCGCTGCGACCGAACCCGAAGACGGGAAAGACGACGCATGAGCATCCAGCTTGAAGAGTCGCCGACCACCGGCGACGAGGTCATCACCAACTACACGATCAACTTCGGTCCCCAGCACCCTGCGGCGCACGGCGTGCTGCGCATGGTCATGGAGCTCGACGGCGAGATCATCGAGCGCGTCGATCCGCACGTCGGCCTGCTTCACCGCGGCACCGAGAAGCTGATCGAGCACAAGACCTATCTGCAGGCACTGCCCTATTTTGACCGGCTCGATTACTGCAGCCCGCTGTGCATGGAGCACAGCTATGTCCTCGCGATCGAAAAGCTGCTCAATATCGAGGTGCCCGAACGTGCGCAGTACCTGCGCGTGCTGTTCGCCGAGCTGACCCGCATCTGCAACCACATGCTCAACATCGGCAGCCACGTGATGGACGTCGGTGCGATGACCCCGAACCTCTGGGTGTTCGAGCTGCGCGAAGACTGCATGAACTTCTTCGAGCGCGCATCGGGTGCGCGCATGCACAGCGCCTGGTTCCGCCCCGGCGGCGTTCACCAGGATGTGCCGGAAAAACTGCTGGTCGATATCGGCGAATGGCTCGATACGCGCCTGCCCGAACTGTTCGGCGACGCGATGAGCCTTGTGCTCGACAACCGCATCTTCAAGCAGCGCAACGTCGATATCGCGGTCGTGAGCCGTGATGACGCGGTGGCATGGGGTTTCTCGGGGCCAATGATCCGCGCGGCGGGCATCCCGTGGGACCTGCGCAAGGCGCAGCCTTACGACGTGTACGACCGCATGGATTTCGAAATCCCGGTCGGCACGAACTCGGATTGCTATGACCGTTTCGTCGTTCGCGTGAAGGAAGTTTACGAGAGCGCCAAGATCATCAAGCAGTGTCTTGCCGAGATGCCTTCGGGCCCGATCGCGAGCACCGATGGCAAGGTTTCCCCTCCCAAGCGCGGCGAAATGAAGAGCTCGATGGAAAGCCTGATCCATCACTTCAAGCTTTATACCGAGGGCTTCCACGTTCCCGCTGGCGAAGTTTACGTCGCGACCGAAAGCCCCAAGGGTGAATTCGGCGTCTATCTGGTCAGCGACGGCACCAACAAGCCATATCGCTGCAAGATCCGTCCGACCGCTTTCAGCCACCTTCAGGCTATGGATATGATGTGCAAGGGACATATGCTGCCTGACGCCACCGCAATTCTCGGCGCCATCGACGTCGTGTTCGGGGAGTGTGACCGCTAATGGCTGACCGTTCCCCCGCACCCGATACTCCCGAGCTGCGCGAGCGCTGGGGCAATTTCGCATTCACCGATGCGTGGAAGGCGAAGGCCGACAAGGCGATCGCGAAGTATCCCGAAGGCCGACAGAAATCGGCGGTGATGGCTCTGCTCGACTTCGCCCAGCGCCAGGTTGGCGAGGAAACCGATACGCAGGGGTGGCTGCCGCTGCCCGTGATCGAATATGTTGCCGACTATCTCGACATGCCCGTGATCCGCGTGCTCGAGGTCGCGACCTTCTACTTCATGTACAACATGAAGCCGGTGGGTAAGTACCACGTGCAGGTCTGCGGCACGACGCCCTGCATGCTGCGCGGTTCGGACGGATTGTTCGAAACCTGCAAGAAGCGCGGGATGAGCAAGGGGCATGTGTCGGAAGACGGCCTCTGGACCCTCACCGAAGTCGAATGCATGGGCAATTGCGCCACGGCGCCGATGGTCCAGATCAACGACGATAATTACGAGGACCTGTCGCCCGAGCGGCTCGATGCGATCCTCGATGCGCTGGCCAAGGGCGAGCAGCCGAAAACCGGCACCCAGATTGACGGGAAGCGGACCAGCGAACCCGAAGGCGGCCCGACGACGCTGAAGGAAATGGTCACAGAGAACCACGATTATCGGGGTGACTGGTAATGGACCTTCTCAATCTTCGTTCTCGCGCACGCCAGTTCATGGCGCTCGGGGCCGTGGCGATTATCGCCGGCACCGGGATCATGGTTCATGGCGAAATGAATTTTGGCGATGGCGTCCTGATTGCAGGCATCGTCCTGTTCATTCTCGGCGCTATCCTTCTTGCACAGACTCCCACTGGAGATAGCGATGCTGGCTGATAAGGACCGCATCTTCACCAATCTGTATGGCTTCCAGGACTGGGGCCTCAAGGCGGCGCAGAAGCGCGGCGATTGGGACGATACAAAGGCGCTGATCGCGCGCGGCCAGGATTCGATCATCGAAGAGGTCAAGGCCTCGGGCCTTCGCGGCCGCGGTGGCGCGGGCTTCCCCACCGGCCTGAAATGGTCGTTCATGCCGAAGGAATCAAAGGACGGACGTCCTAGTTTTCTCGTCATCAATGCAGACGAATCCGAACCCGGTTCGTGCAAGGACCGCGAGATCATCCGTCACGATCCGCACAAGCTGATCGAAGGCGCGCTGGTCGCCGGTTTCGCCATGCGGGCAAGGGCGGCCTACATCTACATTCGCGGCGAATACATCCGCGAGGCGGAAACGCTCCAGGCAGCCATCGACGAGGCTTATGATGCCGGCCTTCTCGGCAAGAACGCAGCGAAGTCGGGTTACGATTTCGATGTCTTCATGCACCGTGGCGCAGGCGCTTACATCTGCGGTGAAGAAACCGCGATGATCGAAAGCCTCGAAGGCAAGAAGGGCCAGCCGCGCCTCAAGCCGCCGTTCCCGGCCGGTGCAGGTCTTTATGGCTGCCCGACCACGGTCAACAACGTGGAATCGATTGCTGTTGTGCCGACCATTCTGCGCCGCGGCGCGAGCTGGTTCAGCAGTTTCGGGCGCGAGAACAACAAGGGCACCAAGCTCTTCCAGATCAGCGGGCATGTGAACAAGCCCTGCGTGGTCGAGGAAGCGCTTTCCATACCGTTCAGCGAGCTGATCGAGAAGCACTGTGGCGGTATCCGCGGCGGCAAGGATAACCTTCTCGCGGTGATCCCGGGCGGATCGTCGGTCCCGCTGGTTCCGGCAGAGCAGATCTGGGACGCGCCGATGGATTTTGACGGCCTCAAGGAGCTCGGCTCGGGCCTCGGCACGGCAGGCGTCATCGTGATGGACAAGTCGACCGATATCGTCCGCGCGATCAGCCGCCTCAGCTATTTCTACAAGCACGAAAGCTGCGGCCAGTGCACGCCCTGCCGCGAAGGCACGGGCTGGATGTGGCGCATGATGGAACGCCTGCGCACCGGCGATGCGGCGATCGAGGAAATCGACATGCTGCAGCAGGTTACCAAGCAGGTCGAAGGCCACACCATCTGCGCGCTCGGCGATGCGGCGGCCTGGCCGATCCAAGGCCTTATTCGTCACTTCCGTCCGGAGCTTGAGCGCCGGATCGAAGAGCACAACGCGAAGTTCGCCGAAGCAGCCGAATAAGCGCGGTTTCTGATCGGTCAGCCCGCGCTGACTGACGAGTATCCGACGTTTTGCAAGTAACTGCTCACGCGCGACCGGCATCCCGGATAACTTCCTGAGTCGCCGCGGTTTTGGCACGCGGTGAACGGCTCTGTTGGCTTGACTTTCGACCCCAAAGGTAGATTTTCGGCGTTTCGCGTGGCGACTCGTTTGCGCCCGAGTTTTGGGGAACATCTATGAAAAACGTTTTGAAAGCCTCTGCAGCCATCGTTCTTTGCGTAGGCGTCGCCGCGCCAGCGTTTGCGCAGGCGCAAGGCGGCAACCAGAATCCGCCCCAAACTCAGCCCCAACCAATTCCGTCGCCAAGCCGGGTGGATCGCTATCCCAATGGTAATTATTTCGAGAGGGAATTCGATCGCCGCAAGATCGACTTCAGTTCGCCCGATATTGCCATTGCTTATCGGGACTCGAAATCCGTCGCCGGTTGCCTTGCATCGATCGAAGAAGGCCCGCTTTCACCCTATGTAGGCGGCCCGCTTAGCGAAGATCCCAAGTACAAATTGTTGTCGAAACGCCTGCGCAAGAGTGCCGACAAATGCATCAAACCGAATCCGGCGGCATTGCAGATGCTGGTCGGCGCCTCGATCGCCGAGCTTCAGGTGCTTGGCCACGAAGGCACATACGAGCCCCGCGCCATGTCGCTCAATTCCGATGAGGCAGAAGCGTTCTACACGCCGAAGAATGGTTCGGCGACCGTCGATCATATCGGTCGCTGCGTCGCGGTCTATTCCCCAGGCCTCTCCGTCGACGTACTCAAGGCCGAGGTGGGTAGCCCGGCCGAAGAACAAGCGCTCGACAAGCTGTACAAATCGACGCCAGAGTGCGGTTTGAGTGCACGTCCTGCGAGCGTCCCCAATGTGCTTCAGCGGGCCGCGATCGCATTTGGCCTTCACGACTGGAATGCCGCCCACGGGGGCTGAAAACCGGTGTTTTGCAGCGCACGGATGGCGGTTGGCACTGGTCCCGCTCCGTCTGGCTGATGCATTCGCGTCCGCCGGATCGGCGATGTTTCCGAGATACAGTGGATTCTGATGCCGATTGAGGCAGGAACGCCCTTGTAATTGATGGCTTCATCGGCAAGAGGGGCGGCGTGTTTATTAAAGCCGCCAGAGTCCCTCTTCCGACCGATTCACGAGAATTGGCCGGACCGGGTTGCGGCAAGAGCGATTCAAAGGTTCGCTAATGCCCAAAGTCACAGTTGACGGACAGGAAATCGAGGTCCCGGACGGCGCGACCGTTCTGCAGGCATGCGAGCTTGCGGGTAAGGAAATTCCGCGCTTCTGTTACCACGAACGGCTCTCGATTGCCGGTAACTGTCGCATGTGCCTCGTCGAGGTGAAGCCTGGCCCGCCGAAGCCGCAGGCAAGCTGCGCCCTTCCGGCGACCGAAGGTCAGGAAATCCGCACCGACAGCGAAATGGTCAAGACCGCTCGCGAAGGCGTGATGGAATTCCTCCTGATCAATCACCCGCTCGATTGCCCGATCTGTGACCAGGGCGGCGAGTGCGATCTCCAGGACCAGGCCGTTGCTTACGGCCGTGGCGGTTCGCGCTACCACGAGAACAAGCGTGCAGTGACCGAGAAGTACATGGGCCCGCTGATCAAGACGATCATGACCCGCTGCATCCATTGCACCCGCTGCGTGCGGTTTTCGGAAGAAATCGCCGGTGTGGACGAAATCGGCGCGCTTTACCGCGGCGAAGACATGCAGATCACGACCTATCTCGAACAGGCTGCAGAGCACGAGTTGTCGGCCAATGTGATCGACCTGTGCCCCGTCGGCGCACTCACCTCGCGTCCTTACGCTTTCGAAGCGCGCCCGTGGGAGCTCAAGCGGACGATGTCGATCGACGTGTCCGACGCGATCGGCGCCAATATCCAGCTTCATTCCAAGGGCCGGGAAGTCATGCGCGCGGTTCCGCGCATCAATGACGACGTGAACGAGGAATGGATCAGCGACAAGGCACGTTACCAGGTCGATGGCCTGTCGAGGCGCCGCCTCGACAAGGTCTTCATGCGCAAGCGTGGCGGCCTGCAGGCTGCGACCTGGGACGAGGCGTTCAGGGAAATTGCCAAGGCGCTTAAGTCCGACAAGTCCTCCATCGCAGCTGTCGCCGGCGACATGGTCGATTGCGAGACGATGTTCGCAGCCAAGACCTTGCTCAAGGCATGCGGCTCTTCGCTGGTCGAAGCGCGGCAGACCGGCATCACATATGATGTTTCGAACCTTGCTGCGGTGAACTTCAATTCGACCTTGCCGGGTATCGAAACTGCCGATGCGATCCTGATCGTCGGCAGCCACATCCGCTGGGAAGCCCCGCTGCTGAACGTCCGCCTGCGCAAGGCGGTGAAGCGCGGTGCCAAAGTCTATGTCGTCGGTCCGGAATGGGATCCGACCTATCCTGCGACCTTCCTCGGTAGCGATCTCTCGGTCCTGGCGAACCTTCCGGGTGAACTGGTCGATGCCTTCAAGGGCGCGGATCGCCCTGCGCTGATCCTGGGCGGCGCGGCACTGGGCAAGGGTGCGCTGGCGGCATGCCTCGGCCTCGTCGACACGCTCGGCCTCGTCAAGGATGGCTGGAACGGCTTCAACGCCCTCCATTTCTCGGCAGCTCGCATGGGTTCGCTCATGCTCGGCTTTGCGCAGAAGAACGGCATGGCCGACATTGCCAAGGCCGCTCCGAAGGTTCTGCTGGCGCTCGGCGCGGACGAGATGGATTTCGAACCCTACGCGGATAGCCTCAAGGTCTATATCGGCCACCACGGCGACAAGGGCGCGCATCAGGCGGACATTATCCTGCCCGCCGCGTCCTATGCCGAAAAGGACGGGACTTACGTCAACACCGAAGGCCGTGTGCAGTTTGCCGAGAAGGCCGTATTCGCACCGGGCGATGCGCGTGAGGACTGGACGATCCTGCGGGCGCTGGCCGATGCGCTGAAGGTCGAAGTCGGTTTCGACAGCTTTGTCGAACTCCAGGCGGCCATGATCAAGGCTGTCCCTGCTCTTGGTGAAGAGGGCCTTGCCGACTACGGCGCGCTGCCCAAGGCCGATGCGAAAGCCAAGGCGGAAGGCACGATCGATGCCTATCCGATCAAGGACTTCTATCTGACCAATCCCATCGCACGCGCGAGCGAAGTGATGCAGCAGTGTTCGGCAGAATTGCTCCACGGTGATGAGCTGAAGGAGGCTGCAGAATGACCGAGTTCTTCCAGTCCCTCGGCATGAATTACGAATGGGCGTGGTTCACCGCCACGATCAGCGGCATCCTGCTCATTGCGCTGCCGCTGATGCTCGCCGTCGCGATGATCATCTATGTCGATCGCAAGGTGTGGGCGGCTATCAACCTGCGTCGCGGCCCCAATGTGGTCGGCCCGTTCGGCTTGCTCCAGTCTTTTGCTGATGGTCTGAAGGTTTTCCTGCAAGAAACCATCATCCCGAGCGCAGCGAACAAGGGAATTTTCATCCTCGCGCCGATCGTGACCTTCACGGTTGCGCTCGCTGCATGGGCGGTCGTCCCCTTCGACGCCGGTGTCGTGCTGGCCGACATCAATGTCGGTTTGCTCTACATCCTCGCGATCAGCTCGCTGTCGGTTTACGGCGTGGTGATGGCGGGTTGGGCGTCCAACTCGAAATACCCCTTCTTCTCCGCCATGCGCGCCGCCGCGCAGATGATCAGCTATGAAGTTTCCATCGGCTTCATCCTCATCTGCGTTGTCCTGTGGGCCGGCACCTTCAACCTGAGCGAAATCGTAGAAGCGCAGCGTGGACACGGCTTCGGCATCGTGAACGGATATTTCTTCAATATCCTGCTCTTCCCGATGTGGGTGATGTTCTTCATCAGCTCGCTCGCGGAAACGGCTCGCGTTCCGTTCGACCTTACCGAGGCAGAGAGCGAACTCGTCGCCGGCTACCAGACCGAGTACAGCTCGATGAGCTTCGCCCTGTTCTGGCTGGGCGAGTATGCCAACATCCTGCTGATGTGCATGCTGAACGCGCTGCTGTTCTTCGGTGGCTGGCTGCCGCCGATCGACTGGGCGCCGCTGTATTACGTGCCCGGCATCGTATGGCTGCTGGTCAAGGCGTTTTTCTTCTTCTTCATGTTCAGCTGGGTCATGGCGACCGTTCCGCGTTACCGTTACGACCAGCTGATGCGGCTTGGCTGGAAGGTGTTCCTTCCGATCAGCCTCCTCTTCGTTTGCGTAATCAGTGGTTACCTGATGGCCACCGGACATTTTGGAGCGACCGCATGACCGTCGGCCAGCTCATAAAGAGCTTCACCCTGTGGGAGTTCGTGAAGGCGCATGCCCTCACGCTGAAGTATTTCTTCAAACCCAAGGTGACGATCAACTACCCGTTCGAGAAGAACCCGCTTAGCCCGCGTTTTCGCGGTGAGCATGCGCTGCGCCGTTATCCCAATGGCGAAGAACGCTGCATTGCCTGCAAGCTGTGCGAGGCGATCTGCCCGGCGCAGGCGATCACGATCGAGAGCGAACCGCGCGAGGACGGCAGCCGCCGCACCACGCGTTACGACATCGACATGACCAAGTGCATCTATTGCGGTTTCTGCCAGGAAGCCTGCCCGGTGGATGCGATCGTCGAAGGGCCGAACTTCGAATACGCGACCGAAACGCGCGAAGAACTGCTCTATGACAAGGCGAAACTGCTGGCCAACGGGGACAAGTGGGAGCGTGCGATTGCCGCGAACCTTGAAGCCGATGCGCCGTATCGATAGGGGGCCCGCGAAATGATCCAGACGCTTGCCTTCTACATGTTTTCGATCCTCATGATTGCCAGCGCGATCCTGGTCATCATGTCACGCAATCCGGTGCACTCGGTGCTCTGGCTGATCCTCGCATTTTTCAACGCGGCCGGCCTTATGGTCCTGGTCGGCGCTGAATTCATCGCGATGCTGCTGGTGATCGTCTATGTCGGTGCCGTCGCGGTGCTGTTCCTGTTCGTCGTCATGATGCTCGACATCGATTTTGCGGAAATGCGCGCTGGCTTCATCAAGAATTTCCCGCTCGGCCTGCTGGTTGCGATCATCCTGCTGGCTGAACTCGTGTTCGGTGTGGGCGCATATCGCGCTGGCACGATCGCTCTTGGTACGCCGGATGGTTCGGCAGCGACGCCGATCGGTGCGAGCAATCTCGAAGGCATCGGCGCCATGCTTTACGGCAAGTACGTGCTGCTGTTCGAAATCGCCGGTATCATCCTTCTGGTCGCGATGATCGGTGCGATCGTCCTGACCCATCGCCGTCGTCCCGACGGTGCACGTGGCAGCCAGAACATCGCCAAGCAGGTCAGCCGTCGTCCGGAAGAGGCAACGGTCATGAAGAGCCCCGAAGTGGGCAAGGGGGTCGAGCTGTGATCGGCATCGAACATTATGTCCTGGTTAGCGCGGTGCTGTTCGTGCTCGGCGTTCTGGGCATCTTCCTCAACCGCAAGAACATCATCGTCATCCTGATGGCGATCGAACTGATCCTGCTCAGCGTGAACATCAATCTGGTCGCTTTCAGCGCCTTTCTGGGTGATTTGACCGGCCAAGTCTTCGCCATGCTGGTGCTGACCGTTGCGGCGGCAGAGGCCGCAATCGGGCTCGCGATCCTCGTGATCTACTTCCGTAACCGCGGAACGATCGCGGTCGAAGATGCCAATCGGATGAAGGGATAAGCTACCCGTGCAATCTATCCTTCTCATCGTTTTCCTGCCGCTACTTGCGGCCATTGTCGGCGGTTTGACGAACAAGGCGGCTCCGGCTGTCTTCACCAAGTCGATCACGACCGGTGCGCTGTTCATTAGCTGCCTGCTCAGCTGGCCGATCTTCATCGGATTTCTGACCGGCGCCAACGAAGCGACCGTCGTGAATGTGCTGACCTGGGTCCAGTCCGGCACGCTTACCTTCGATTGGGCCTTGCGCGTCGACACGCTGACGGCCGTCATGCTGGTGGTGATCACCACCGTTTCGGCGCTCGTCCACCTGTATAGCTGGGGCTATATGGAGGAAGATCCGGACCAGCCGCGCTTCTTCGCCTATCTGTCGCTCTTCACCTTCGCCATGCTGATGCTGGTGACTGCCGACAACCTCGTCCAGATGTTCTTCGGATGGGAAGGCGTCGGGCTCGCATCCTATCTGCTGATCGGGTTCTGGTTCCGCAAGCCAAGCGCCAATGCCGCTGCGATCAAGGCTTTCGTGGTCAATCGCGTCGGAGACCTTGGCTTCATGATGGGCATCTTTGGTACTTACCTGGTGTTCCAGACGACTTCGATCCCTGAAATCCTTGCTGCCGCGCCCGGCATGAGCGGCTCGTCGATCGGTTTCCTGGGTTACCGCGTCCACACCATGGACCTGCTCTGCATCCTGCTGTTCATCGGCGCGATGGGCAAGTCGGCACAGCTCGGGCTTCACACCTGGCTTCCCGACGCAATGGAAGGCCCGACGCCCGTTTCGGCACTGATCCACGCCGCAACCATGGTGACTGCTGGCGTGTTCATGGTCTGCCGCCTGTCACCGATGTTCGAAACCGCGCCGATTGCGCTGGGTTTCGTGGTCTTCATCGGGGCTGCAACTTGTATCTTCGCAGCTACGATCGGGACGACGCAGTGGGACATCAAGCGCGTCATCGCTTATTCGACCTGCTCGCAGCTTGGCTACATGTTCTTCGCAGCAGGTGTCGGTGCATATAACGCCGCCATGTTCCACCTCTTCACGCACGCCTTCTTCAAGGCTCTTCTGTTCCTCGGCGCAGGTTCGGTCATTCATGCGATGCACCACGAACAGGACATGCGCTATTACGGCGGCTTGCGTAAGGAAATCCCGCTGACCTTCTGGGCGATGATGTTCGGAACGCTCGCGATTACCGGTGTCGGTATCTATAACCTGCATCTTGGTTTCGCAGGCTTCTGGTCGAAGGATGCGATCATAGAAGTCGCGTTTGCACGCGGCACGACCGTTGCGACCTTCGCTTTCTGGATGGGTGTTTTCGCAGCACTGCTGACGAGCTTCTACAGCTGGCGACTGATGTTCCTGACCTTCTGGGGCAAGCCGCGCTGGATCGAAAGCGAGCACATCCAGCACAGCGTTCATAAGACCCCGGAACAAGCTGGCGAGGACAAGACGGGTGGCTATCACCCGCACGAAAGCCCGCTGACGATGCTCATTCCTTTGGGTGTGCTGTCGGTTGGCGCCATTGCTGCCGGACAGGTTTTCGCTCCGTATTTCCTCGATAGCGCGGAATTCTGGAACGGTTCGCTGTTCTACAACGAGCCGCTGGTCCACGCGATGCATGCAGTTCCGTACTCGGTGAAATACGCAGCCTTCATCGTGATGGTCCTCGGACTTGTCACGGCCTGGTTCGCCTACATCCGCAACACCTCGATCCCGGGCAAATTCGTAGAGCAGTTCAGCATTGTGCACCGCTTCGTGTACAACAAGTGGTACTTCGACGAGCTGTACAACGTCCTGTTCGTGAAGCCGGCCTTCTGGCTTGGCCGCCAGTTCTGGCAGCGCGGCGACGTCGGCCTGATCGACCGCTTCGGCCCGAACGGCGCAGCCTGGGTCGTGCAACGCGGCGCACTTGTCGCGAAGAAAGTGCAGTCCGGTTACCTCTATAGCTATGCGT